>CAZMVY010000215.1:0-8223 GCA_964569765.1 uncultured Planctomycetales bacterium | reverse complement strand
TCATTGCGAGGAAGCCGCCAATGAAACCTGAAATCCGCAAACCGACCGACGAGGAAAAGCGAATCGCACGAGCGTGGCCCGTCTGGAGCAAGGAGGCGAGCGAGTTCCCGTGGGAGTACGACGAGCAAGAAACCTGCCTGATCCTCCAGGGGCAGGTTACCGTAACGAACGAGACGGGCGAGCAGTTCCGGTTCGGGCCCGGCGACTGGGTGGTGTTCCCCCAGGGGATGAAATGCACCTGGAAGATCGAGAAGGACGTCCGAAAGCACTATCGGTTCGGATGAGCCGCCGGTCGCCACCGTTGCTCCCGTCGACGGTCTCTCGTCAGCGGATGCGTTCGATCAGGCCGCCTCCGGCGTCGTAGAGGAACATCACCCCGACCACGACCAGCGCCGACGCGCAGACCGCCAGTACAATGCCCTGGCTTCGCTTGCCGAGCAGCTTTGTCCCCTTGAAACTCGCCTGTGAGAGCGCCTCGAGCCAGACGAGATCGCACACCCAGTGCACGACGGCGAAAACCCCGAACGCAAGAGCACCGAACTCGACCGCACGGCCGGCGAGACTGAGTCCCACCGTCGCCCACCACAAGAGGAAGTACGGGTTGCCCGCGGTCAGCGCGATCCCCGTCCAGACCGGGCTGGCCGCGTACGCCTTCGCTGCCGCTTCATCGGCTCTGCCCAACCGCAGGAGCATCCGCCCGCCCATGTGCAGCAGAAAGACGCCGCCGAGCAGGCCCACCACAATCTTCACCTCCTCGCCGCGGAGCAGCGTGCTCATCCCCGCGATGAGGACCAGCATCAGCGGAAACTCGACGATGCCGTGTCCGATCGCAATCAGCCCGCCGGCGTGCCGTGATCGCGTCCCGGCCGCCAGCGTCGCGGCCGTCACCGGCCCGGGTGCCATTACACCGGAGAGCGAGACCACGACGACCTTCAACAGGAACCCGATGACCGGACCCACATACGCTCCCTTCCGCCATGCGGCCCATGACGGGCCGCCCATCCGCAGACACGCGGCGCGGTGATTATCCGCAATCCCCGGATCGGCACAAACCATCACCTGTGTAGCCCGGCGGGCGGATACTACATACAATCCGACAGGAAAAGGGTCAAACGTCTCGGACAAACGCGGGGCCGCGGACGGGCGATGACAGCCGTGTCTACCACATCGAGCCGGATCGAAGAGCTGACGCGCCGCTACGGACGCGAGATCCTCGCAGCAGCCCGCGAGGAACAGCCCCTGCCCCTGACGCCCCGCTGGTTCGACGACCGCATGATGGCGTGGGGCATGAACGACGAAGCCCTCAAGGTCCAGCTCTTCCGCCTCGTCGACGTCCTTCCGATGCTCCGGACGGCCTCCGACGTCACCCGCCATCTCCGCGAGTATCTCGAAGAGGCCGGCGCCCACCTCCCGCCGGTGATCCGGCTGGGCGCGCGTCGGATCCCCCACGACGGCCTCAGCGCCCGGCTGGTGGCCAGCGCCGCGCGGCTCAACGCCGAACGCCTTGCACGCCGCTTCATCGCCGGGACCGACCTCGGCGAAGCCCTCCAGACCATCGAGGCCATGCGGGCACGGTCGCTGGCGTTCAGCGTGGACCTCCTGGGCGAGGCCGTCCTCACCACGGAAGAGGCCCTCCAGTACCAGCGGGCATATCTCGATCTGGTGGAGGGGCTCGCCAGGCAGGTCAACCACTGGCCCACCGTCGATCGGATTGACCGCGATGACGCCGGTCCGCTGCCCCGTGTGAACGTATCCGTCAAGCTCTCCTCACTTTACAGCCAGTTCGACCCGATCGACCCCGCCGGTACCCTCGAGGCCGTCAAGGAACGATTACGGCCGATCTTCCGCGCCGCCCGGCGGCGGGGCGCGTTCGTCAACGTGGACATGGAGCAGTTCGCCTACAAGGACCTTACGCTGCGGATCTTTCAGGATGTTCTCTACGAACCGGAGTTCCGCGACTGGCCCGACGCGGGGATCGCGATTCAGGCCTATCTTCGCACGTGCGGCGACGATCTGGCCGCCCTTGCCGAATGGGCGTGCGCCCGTGGCACGCCGGTGTGGGTGCGGCTGGTCAAAGGTGCGTACTGGGATTACGAAAACGTCATCGCCGCGCAGCAGGGCTGGCCGCTGCCGGTCTTCGCGCACAAATGGGAAACCGACGCGAACTTCGAGGCGCAGACGCGATTCCTCCTGGAACGTCGTTCGGCGCTGCGGCCGGCCTTCGGCACGCACAACATCCGCAGCATGGCGTATGCCATCGCGGGCGCGGAACACCTCGGCCTGGATCCGCGAGCCGTCGAGTTCCAGTTCCTCTACGGCATGGGTGATCCGATCAAGACCGCGCTGATCCGCATGGGCCGGCGCGTCCGCGTCTATTCGCCGTACGGTCGTCTGTTGCCGGGCATGGCCTATCTCGTCCGCCGCCTGCTGGAGAACACCGCCAACGAATCCTTCCTGCGCGCGAGCTTCATTGAGCACGCGTCTGAGGAGAAGCTACTGATGAATCCTGTCGAATTGGGAAAGCCTGGCACGGCCGCCCCCGGCCGCGCGCCAACCGCCGAGCCGACGGCGGCCGGGCCCCAGGCGCCCGGGACCGCCGCGGATGAGCCGCGTCCCTTCGCCAACGAACCGTTGACGGACTTCAGCCGCGAGGACGGGCGGCAGGCAATGCGGGACGCGCTCACGGCCGTCGCCGCGCAGCTTGCCCGCGAGTATGCGCTCGTAATCGCCGATCGCGAAATCCGCACCCACGGCATGATCGAGTCGATAAACCCCTCGCACAGGCGCCAGCTCGTCGGCCGCTGTGCCCGCGCCGGCGCGGAACATGCCGTGCAGGCAGTGCTCGGCGCGCGCGAGGCCTTTCCGAAATGGCGGGACACACCGGTCGCCCGGCGCGCCGAGTACCTCCGCCGGGCGGCACAGATCCTGCGCCGACGCCGTTTCGAGCTGGCGGCGTGGGAGGTATACGAGTGCGCCAAGCCGTGGCGAGAGGCCGACGCCGACATTGCGGAGGCCATCGATTACTGCGAGTACTATGCCCGCGAAATGATGCGGCTCGCTGCGCCGCGTCATCGCGACGTGCCTGGCGAACGGAACGAATACTTCTACGAGCCTCGAGGGGTCGCCGTCATTATCGCGCCGTGGAACTTCCCGATCGCCATCCTGTGCGGCATGACCACCGCCGCCCTGGTCGCCGGCAACACGGCCATCATGAAGCCCGCCGAGCAGTCGCCGGTCACGGCGGCGAAGCTGATGGAAGTCTTTCGCGAGGCGGATTTCCCATCCGGCGTCGTGAACTACCTGCCGGGCGTGGGCGAGGAGATCGGACCCTTGCTCGTGGCCCATCGCGACGTTGAGCTGATCGGGTTCACCGGCTCGCGGGCGGTCGGCCTGGCGATTCAGCGTCTGGCTGCCGAAACACCCACCGGCCAGGACCACGTCAAGCGGGTAATCACAGAGATGGGCGGGAAGAACGCCGTCATTGTCGATGACGACGCGGACCTCGACGAGGCGATCCACGGCGTGATCGTCAGTGCGTTCGGCTATGCGGGGCAGAAGTGCTCCGCCTGCTCCCGGGCAATCGTTCTCGAGGCCGTTTACGATGTGTTCCTCGATCGGCTCGTGGCGGCCGCGCGCAGCCTGAAAATCGGCCCGGCTGAGGACCCCGCCTGCTCCGTCGGGCCGGTAATCGACGAAGAGGCCCGGCGGCGTGTTCTCGGCTTTATCGAGCAGGGACGCCGGGAGGCCCGACTCGTCTTCGCCGGTGATGTGGCGGCCATCCCCGGCGGCGCCGACGAGGGCTTCTATGTCGCCCCTCATGTGTTCGCCGATGTGCCGCCGGCGGCCATCATCGCGCAGGAGGAGATCTTCGGACCGGTCCTCGCCGTGATGAAGGCCCGCGACCTGACGCACGCATTGCAGATCGCCAACGCAACGCCCTACGCCCTGACCGGCGGCCTCTATTCGCGCAGCCCGGCGAATATCGCGCGCGTCCGCCGTGAGTTTCGCGTCGGCAACCTCTACATCAACCGCAAGATCACCGGGGCTCTGGCCGACCGCCAGCCGTTCGGTGGTTTCAAGCTCTCCGGCATCGGCAGCAAAGCCGGCGGCCCCGACTACCTGCTCCAGTTTGTCGTCCCGCGGACGATCACGGAGAACACGATGCGCCACGGCTTCGCGCCGATGACCGACGAACCCGCGGCGCCGATTTGACGATCCGCAGATTGCGCGGGGTCAGAAGCACGCAGTAAGAGCGTGCAACGGCGATCCTCATGGCAGGAGCGGGCTTGCGGTGCGAACTGCATCCCGTTTGCATCGGCGCCACCTGCGCATTCTGCGGACGGATTCCGCGGACCCGACCGGACCCGAAAGCCCTCCTACCTCACACGATGGAGGATCTCTCCGGCCTTCGGAACATACAGCACGCCTTCCGCCTCGCGGTCGGCATAGTCGGCGGGGTTGATCGCGTCGGGGTCCATGTAGCCGAGATTGATCCTGTGACAGCGCTCCGGCGGGATTCGCGTCGCGAGGACGACGTTGACACGCGGCCTCTCCACACCGTTCTCGTATGTCCCGACACCCTTGACGTGCGTGCAGTGCGCGAGCACCCCGCCGGGATATCGTCCGTATCGGTCCCACTGCTTCACGAAGAAATCGCGGCAGTGGTAGCCGACTTCCTCGATGAGCCGACCGTGCGTCACCGAAACCTCAGTGATGTGCGGCGCGTAGATGATCAGCGTCCCACCGTCGGCCACGGCGGGCTCGAGCTTGTACATGCATTTGCCGGCGGTCCAGATGTCGTCATACATCCGCGGGGCGCAGCTCAGGACCGTATGGAACGGCTTGTCGAAGTATCGGATGTGGACCTGGTCTGAGAGCGCCGCCGCCGCCTTCCAGGCGTCGAGCACGGGGCCGACGAAGATCCCGCGGAGTGCTTCCGGGTCCACCACGTACGCAACGCAGTAGCGCTCGACCGGCACCAGGGCGGCCGCCTCCTCAATGACCGCGCGGACGGGCGTGTCGCGGCGGCCGATGATCGCCGGGTTCGTGATGAGGGCGCCGAGCCAGTGCGTGGCGTTGATGATCTCCGGCGCGGCGATGCCGGGGAAGAGATACTTGTGCCCGCCGGAGAAACCCGCGACCTCGTGCGGGAACACGGGACCACACAGGAGCAAACGATCGGAATCAAAAATGTGCCGATTCAGCAGAACGGGAACGTCCTGTGTCATTCGGCCATCGGAGAGTTCCGCGAGTCGCCGGCCCGGAATCGTACCGACGGACCGCAGTTCGGCGGGATCGTTCCAGTGGTGGTTGAGCACGCCGACGCGATCGTACTTCACCGCCCGTTCGCCGGGGGCGAACCCGAGCAATTCGTCGATCTTTGCTTCCGCCAGCGGCGGGTGCGTGCCGAGGGCCACCAGGAAATCGAGCTTCCGGACTCGCGGCGTCAGCGTATCGGCGATGGCCCGGAAGAACAGGCCCGTCGGCCCGCTGCGGCTGTGATCCGGGATGATGACCAGCCCACGCTTGCCGGCCCAGTCCCCCTGCGCCCGCCCCTCGCCCACAACGCGCCGAATGTCCGCCTCGCCGAGATTCGCCGTCTTCGATCCTGCCGAAAGCAGCACAGAGTCCTCCTCGCCATCACGCCGCCGTACGATACCCCCGTGCCATTCTATAGCGCGGAAACAGGCCGCGGGAGTCCCGAACGATCCGGGCGCCCGTTCCGGGCCGTCCGTCGCACGCGCATCCGTTGCAATTCACCGGAGAATCCGCTCGAATTGCCGCGAGACGCCGATGCAGCGGTTCGACCGGAGCGCTGCGCATCGGCATGAGGTATCCGGATGGCGGTCCCGATCCTTCTCGACACGGACATCGGCAGCGACATCGACGACGCCGTCGCGCTGGCCTATCTCCTGCGACAGCCGCAGTGCGAGTTGCTCGGCATCACCACGGTTACGGGCGAGCCGCAGAAACGCGCGCAACTCGCGGACGCCGTCTGTCGCGCCTTCGGACGCGACGACGTCCCCGTTTTCAGCGGCGCGGCCCGACCCATGCTGGTCCCTCCGCGGCAGCTCACGGCGCCGCAGGCAAGCATTCTACCGAAATGGCCGCACCGCGACGTGTTCCCTCCCGACACGGCCGTCGACTTCCTCCGCCGGACGATCCGTACCCGGCCGGGCGAGATTACGCTTCTGACCATCGGGGCGCTGACGAACGTCGCGCTGCTCTACGCGCTCGATCCGCAAATCCCCTCCCTGCTGAAGAATCACGTAATGATGGCCGGGCACTACCTCAACCGCGCGATCGGATACGGGCCGACGGAATGGAATGCCGCCGGCGACCCGCACGCCGCGGCCGCCGTCTTCGCCGCCGGGCTGCCCGACGTGACCTGCATCGGGCTGGACGTAACATCCCGCTGCGTTCTGCCGGCCGACGAGTTCCGCCGGCGATTCTCCGCCGGACCGCTCCGCATCGTGCGGGACATGGCCGAAATCTGGTTTCACCAGCGGCCGCTGGTGGCCTTTCACGATCCGCTCGCAGCGGCGGTCATCTTCGAGCCGTCGCTGTGCCGCTACGCAACAGGGCGGGTAGAGGTGGAACTGCAAAGCACACGGCTGGCGGGCTATACGCTTTTCGACGCGAACGCCAGCCCCGCCCCGCACCGGGTGGCAACCGAGGTCGCGAGCGAACGCTTCTTCGAACACTACTTCGGCGTGGTCTCGGCGTAGCCGCCGCCGGGCAATCAGGAACACCTCGGCCGGCGATTGGGCCCGTTGAAACAGGCCTGAAGCACCGCAAAGTCGTTGAGGTCGATATCGCCGTCCCGATCCGCATCCACCCGCAGGCAGTTCGGATCGCGCGGCGGACGATTCGGGCCGTTGAAACAGTATTGAAAGACCGAGAAGTCGTCGAGATCCACGTCGCCGTCCTCGTTGAAGTCGGGCAGAGGTGCCAGCTTCAAAACCAGCACCGTGATTTCGGCATCCTCCATCGTGAACGGGAAGTTGGTGGTGTCGAACCCGGCCGTGATGTCCTGCTCATCCCAGCTCATGCCGCTGGATGTCGTGAGGCTCGTGTCGCCCCCGACCGAATCGGGGCCGGGCTTGCCGTAGTGCTTCAGCGTCGCCGAGAGCAGCCGGCAGGGCACCAAAGCGAGGTCCACCGTGACGGGGCGGCTGTCGTCGAAGTTCAATCCCCAGATCGTGAGCGTGAAGTCATCCCCGCGGCTCTTTGTCGCGTAGAACCGGAAATTCGTGTTCGCGTAATCGTATCCCATCTGCGCGCTCGTAGCGCCGAGCACGTCGCCCATGTGCGCGACCAGTCCGGCGAACGCCCCGCTGACACCCGTCTTGCTCTGCGGCTGCTCCCAGAACGTAGCCGCCAGCACGCCGTCCTCCGCGAACGTGAAGCATGTCTCCACCACACCGAGCGCGTTGGCCATCGATCCCTGCATGACCCCCGGAGCATCCCAGTTGACGGGATTCCACTCCGAGGCAATGAGATCGACATTCGTCCGGCCATACTGGCTCAGGATCGACCGGATACCCGCCGACTTGCCGTTGAGAAACGCCTTGCACTCCCGCAGGGCGTTCGCCATGCCCTCGTAGTAGCCCCAGTTGCTCTTGATGTTGCCGTAATACGGATGGTACCCGACAAAGTCGACACGGGCCGCCGGGTCCGCCGCCAGCGCCGCCAGCCACAGCCCGCTGCCGCTGTTCGGATCGGTCGGCGTCATCAGGCACGGGCCGAACTTGAGTGCCGGGTCCACGGCCCGCATCGCCTGACTGATGAGCTTATACCGGTCCCGATAGTCCGTCGGACTGAGGTAATGGTTGCTCAGGAAGTCGCCGTACCCGCCCAGCTCGGGTTCGTTGCCGATCTCCCAGTATTGCACCTTCGGCACGGGCGCCTCGGTCGGCGCCGGCAGCTTCGGCTTGCCGCCCCAGTTGGTGATCGAGTTGTACACGCGCAGGTCTTCGCCCGTGAGGCTGCCCTCGTCGCCCTGGCGGTAGCGCTGAACAATGAAGTTCGTATAACGCACCCAGTCCGCCGCAAGCCCGCCGGGGTTGACCGTCTGGCAAACAAAGACGCCCGGATAGACAGGGTCTGACCAGTTGCGGTAGCCGCCCCCGAACGCGTTGGCCGTAATCAGCGGGGCGGCGCCGTGATCGCGGGCGCTCTGCAAGAACTCGAGGGTCGTGATCCGCCCGCTCCATGCCGGCG
>CAZMVY010000214.1:7439-8241 GCA_964569765.1 uncultured Planctomycetales bacterium | reverse complement strand
CCCGGCTCCTCGATCATCAGGTGCGTATCGAAGTACAGCTTCGAGTGCGGCCGGAGCTTCTCGATCACCGCCACGCCGAAGCTGAAGTTCGGCACAAAGTGGCCGTCCATAACGTCGAGGTGAAGCACGTCCGTAAGGGGCTCGACGAGGGCCACGTCGTCGCGCAACCGCGCGAAGTCCGCCGCCAGGATCGACGGCGCGAGGCGGATTCGCGGGTGAGCCAGATGCCACGCGTGAGCAGTCTTATCTGTTGCAGAACTCACATCCAGGCCCCACGACACAGTAAACCCAGCGTCCGTCAGAGTTCGTTGCGCGTCTGACACCCAAACTGGGACGCAATCCGGCGGCACTCCACATAGAAATCCCGAAACGATGGCTCCTGAAGCCACCGCTTGAACACGGGCTCGGGCGCGGAACTCACAAGACGCGCCACTACGTCAGATACCTTCTCGTCCGCCCCACGCTTTCGGTCGATGGCCCCCTTGATGATCGATGACCGATCAGGATCATTTTGAATCGCCGTCGGGTCAAGCCCGAGTTGCTCACCCATGTATTCGGGGCACAAGGCCAACCACTCCTCGGTGTTGTTGACCGCAACACCGCACACCAATACGGACTGCGCCGACTCCGGGAACACCGCCAACTCATCCCGCCGCACATCCTGCCATCGGGCCCTGTCTGCATCGGTGAAGCGGACTACCGCGTTGACCCGTCGGGCCTGGCAAAAGTACATCCAGGCCCGCCTCGCTTGACGCCGAGTCATATTACGACTCTTGCCAACGCTGCCCGGCGGAGAGATGAG
>CAZMVY010000214.1:0-7429 GCA_964569765.1 uncultured Planctomycetales bacterium | reverse complement strand
GTCTCTTCAATCCCTGAAGAAAGCCCAAGCTGTAGGCATCTTGGTAGACTACGCCGAGGCGATCGATCATCCGAGTATCTCAGCAAAGTACCTTTCGGCCAGCGTCGTTCGTTCGTCGGGCGGCAGCGGCGTCTTGCTCGCCGCGAGACGTTGCACGACGGTCCGTTCTCGCTCCCGCCGAAGCAGCGTGACCGAGGAGGGTTCGCTGTCGAAGAGATCAATGAAGTACGGAGAATGGGAGGTAAACACGAACTGCGCGAGCGGGGCGCACTCCTCAAAGCCTTCAAGAAGCTTCCTGAGGAGTCCGGCATACACCCCGTTCTCCGGCTCTTCGATCATGACGAACGGCGGCGGCCAACCGGCCACATCTGCCGCCTGATCAGCAGCCTCGATGATGTACGATAGCGCAAGAGCCCGCAAGGTGCCATCGGAAAGGCCTGCCCAACTGGCTTGCCGTCGGCGTCCGAGTGACACAAACGGAAGAATCCCCTGATCAGGCCCGACGTAGAAGTTTACCGAGTCCAGGTCTTCTTCGACGACCTTCACCCGCTCGATCAAACGCCGGTAACGGCGCTCGTCCTGGTTCTTCAGGTGGAAGATCGCCGTGGCCGTACTCGCGCCGTCGGCCCAGAGGCCCGTCGCTTGCGACGCCTCTCGCCAACCGAAACGGATGCGTACAGGGCTGAGGCAGAAGTAGAACCAGGACGCCAAGAAACGCCGGAACAGAATCGCTCGTCGATTCGTCTGAAGCTCGTGGAGCTGAGAGAGCATCGTGGCATCCTGCGGCGTAGGGGTCTCAAGCCCGCTTGTCTCGCTAGCGTGCTCTTCGTCGCGAAGACGAACCTTCTGGCCGTCGTTCTCCAAAAGGCTTGCGCCTTTCAACCCCCCGCCGTCAACCACAAGCCGCTCCACGACAACGCGCAAACCCAAAGCCCCAGGAGCCGGCGCCGCCAGCGAACTCGTGACCTCCAATGACAGCGTATACTCGTATGACAGACTATCCTGACCGAACGGAAGTTCACACGCAACCACGAAGTCAATCCTGTTACTTGCGTACGACCAATTCGTCATCTCGGCAATGCCGCCGGGCACAGAACTGCCGGCCGCCTGAGACAACGGTTCGCCCGCAGCCCGCCCGAGGAAGCGCATCGCAGAACAGAGGTTCGTCTTGCCGCTGTTGTTCTTGCCGATAACGAGATGCCGACGTGCGAACTCAATCTCCGCGTTCAAGAACGTACGGAAGTTGTGGAGCTTCAGGTACTTGATCATGTACGGCGCTCCTTGCTGGCACGCTATAGTAGCCGCGGCGGCTACGCTTCATCCAGCACGTCGACGGCCTTGAACGGCTTGCCCTCCATGAACTCGAGGCTGGCGCCGCCGCCGGTGCTGACATGGGTGACCTTGTCCGTCAGGCCGGCCTTCTCGATCGCGGCCGCGCTGTCGCCGCCGCCGATGACCGTAATGGCGCCCCGGGCGGTTGCCTCGACGAGGGCGTCGGCAATGGCGTACGTACCCTTGTCGAACGGCTTGACCTCGAAGACGCCCATCGGACCGTTCCAGGCAATCGTGTTCGCGCCGGCGATAACCTTCTTGTATGCCTCGACCGTCCTGGGACCGATGTCGAAACCCTGGAGGCCGTCGGGGATGTCGCCGACGATGGTCTGCGTAGCGGCACCCTCCTTGAGCTCGGCCGCCGCGACCACGTCAACCGGGAGCTGGAGCTTTGCGCCGCCGGCCTGCATGAGCCGCCTGGCCTCCTCGACCTTGTCGGGCTCAACGAGGCTGCCGCCGACCTTCTGCCCTCTGGCAAGCATGAACGTGTAGTTCATCGCGCCGCCGATGAGGATCGCGTCGCACTTTCTGAGCAGGGCCTCGATCACGCCGATCTTGTCGGAGACCTTCTTGCCGCCAAGAATCGCCACGAACGGCCGCTTCGGGTTGTTCAGGGCCTCGCCAAGGTACTTCAGCTCCTTTTCGACGAGAAAGCCGACGACCTTCGGCTTGCTGCCCATCTGCTGGGGAACGGTAAGCATGCTCGCGTTGTCGCGATGGCATGTGCCGAACGCGTCGTTCACGTATACGTCCGCGAGGTCGGCAAGCTGCTTCGCGAAGGCCTTCTTCGCCTCGGCCAGCTTGGGATCTTCCTTGGCCTTCTTGTCCTTGATCTGCTCCTCGGCGTAAAAGCGGACGTTCTCGAGCATGAGCACGTCGCCCGGCTTCAGAGCCGCTGCAGCCGCCTTGACTTCCGGGCCGATCACGTCGGGCACAAACTTCACCGGCCGCCCGAGAAGCTCACTCAGGCGTTCGGCGCACGGCCGGATCGTCCACTGCCTGTCGGCGTTGCGGTCCTTGCCTTCCGGACGGCCGAGATGGCTCATAAGGATACACGAGCCGCCCTTCTCCAGGACGTGCCGGATCGTCGGCAGCGCCATGCGGATGCGACGATCGTCGGTGATGTTGCCCTTGTCATCCTGGGGAACGTTGAAGTCGACCCGGATGAGAACCTTCTTGCCTTTCACGTCAACCTGGGCGATCGTTTTCTTTGCCATGAGAAGTCCCTTTGCCTGTAACATCTCCGCCATCCGCCGCCGGCGGACGGTTCGGGCTCGACGGAGCTTCCGACCGGGTGCCGACAACGGACAACGGGCAACCGACCCGTCCCTTACAGCAGTCCGTCCTTCTTTGCCATGAACTTGATGAGATCCACGACGCGGCACGAATAGCCCATCTCGTTGTCGTAACACGAGATCAACTTGAAGAAGCGGCTGTTCAGCTCAATGCCGGCCGTGGCATCGTAAATGCTCGAAAGCGGGCAGCCGATGAAGTCGCTGCTGACCACCGGGTCCTCCGTGTAGCCCAGGATGTCTTTCATCGTGGTCTCCGACGCCTTCTTCATGGCGGCATTGATGTCTTTCATCGAGGTCTCCTTGCTCGTGCGGACCGTAAGGTCGACTGCGGAGACATCGGGCGTCGGGATGCGGAAGGCCATGCCCGTCAGCTTGCCTTTGACCTCGGGGATACACAGGCTCACGGCCTTCGCCGCCCCCGTCGAGGCGGGAATCGCGTTCTGGGCGGCGCCGCGCCCGCCGCGAAGATCCTTCTTGCTCGGACCGTCCACCGTCGGCTGCGTCGCCGTCATCGCGTGGATCGTCGTCATCAGGCCTTCCTCGATGCCGAAGTTGTCGAGCACGACCTTGACGATCGGGGCGAGGCAGTTCGTCGTGCAGCTCGCGTTCGAAACGATCGTATCGGTGGCCGGGTTGAACTTCTGCTCGTTGACGCCCATGACGAACGTGGGGATATCCTTGTCTTTGGCGGGCGCGGAAATGACCACGCGCTTCGCACCGGCCGTAATGTGCTTCTGAGCACCCTCGCGAGCCGTGAACAGGCCCGTCGACTCCACGACGTACTGGGCACCGAGCCTGGCCCACGGAAGCTCCGCCGGATCCTTCACCGACAGGCACGGAACCTTCCGGCCGGCTACGACGCCGCTCTCGCCCTCGGCCATTACGTCCACCTTCGCGCGGCCGTGGGTCGAGTCGTACTTCAAGAGATAGGCCAGATTCTCGGCCGGCACCAGGTCGTTGACGCCGACAAACTCAATATCCTTGTCCATCATCGCCGCGCGGAAGACCAGCCGACCGATCCGGCCAAACCCGTTGATTCCAACCTTGATCGCCATAGTGTTATGACTCCTCACGCAGGCGGGTCCTGCCCACCTGACTCGCTGCGGCGGGTTCTACCCGCCAGTTTCGGACGTTCGGCGGGCAAAGCCCACCCTGCCCTTACTTAATGCACCCAGGGTACGTCGAGTTCCAGAGATTACTCGCCAAGGGCCGGGCGGTCAAGCGCGCGTCTGGAGTGCGCAGCGGTTCCGTGACTTCTTCTGGCAGCGTCGATGGGGCAGGGGTTTGCGGCAGAATTGGCTCGGGATCAGATTCGCGAAGGGCTTTCGGGGCTTCGGAGGGCGTACGCGTACCGGCCTCGGCGTTGGCGGGGTTGCTCAGAGGGGCGAGCAGAGCGGCACGAAGTTCCCGGCATCGTCAGGTTGGCGCACGGGCCGGTCCATTCACGATCCCGCGGTAGAGTTCGGCGACGATCAAGCGGGCCACGTGTAGGGTGCTGACCTGTTGACGTGCCGCAGCTTTGAGATTGCGGTAGTAGAAGGCTACGAACAAGTTCAGGCAGAGCATCGCCAGCAGCGTGAAGACCAGGACCGCCGTCGGTTGGTGCCTGTAGAGGTGGTCCGCGTGCCAGCGGTTGACCAACTCGTTAAACCCCTGGTTCTCGATGTTCCACCGATCGTGGCCCATGCGAACCACGGCGCGCGTGGGGGCTTGAAGCATCGGGAGATCGGTGACCCAGTACCAGTCGGCGGTCAGTGTTTCTGTCCGGTCATCCCGCTGCCGTCGCACGGTGCGGGTCTCCAGGCTTCGCACGACCCGGACCCGCTGGGCCAACT
This sequence comes from uncultured Planctomycetales bacterium, assembly GCA_964569765.1. GTDB lineage: Bacteria > Planctomycetota > Phycisphaerae > UBA1845 > PWPN01 > CAZMVY01. The sequence continues at coordinate 2,967 of CAZMVY010000214.1, read as the reverse complement.
CCGGCCAACTCGTGAAGTCCTCCGAGTCCCAACACCGCCGCTGTAGACTCCCTTCCGAGAGATCCGTGCCCGCCCGGAATCCGAACAGCGTGCGGGCATCCTCCAGGAGGTTCGGCCGGTTCTCCTTGAGCACGGCCAAGCCGTACAGGTCCGGCGACCGGAGGAATTGGAACCACTCCGTATTACCGTACAGACCATCCCCCGCCACCACGTCAAAGGCCCGCGGATACAACTGAACCGCCCGCTCCACGAGCCGGCGTGCCGCCGCCAGTTCATCTTCGCTCGGACGGATCGGTTCGATGTCCAGCATGATCGAGATATCCTGGCCCACCAACCGCAGGGCTACGTACCGGTGATAGGATTGAATGCGGTCCCCCTCCTTCGTGTGGACCACGCGCCGCAAGCACCCCGCGCAACACCGCCGGAAGCTCGCGCCGCACTCATGGGCGTCCACCACGGCCATCATCAGTCCGTGCGAGGGCGGCCCCAGGGCCTTCATCCGTTTGAGCCGCGTGTACTCCTGACGAAGGATCGCCCGCAGGTCGTCCCGTTCGACGAGCCCGCAGACCCGCCCAATTGTGTCCGCCGACGGCATCTCGTCTCCGAGCCACCGCCGCCAGAATGAGCTCGGCCTGGTCTGTTCCAGGGCGTTCAAGCTCCCCAGCCGGCCCAGGAACATCACCACCACCGCGCGGACGACGACTCGGGTGGCGATCTGGGGCTTGCGTCGGGAGTCCCGCACCGCGTCCAGCCCGCCTTCCCACCCCAGCGTCTTGCGGCCGTAGGCCAGGATTCGACGGAGAATGGCTATCCCTGCCGCTTCCGCACCTTGTCCCAGTAGAGGCGCGAAATCTCTTCCAGGAGTCCCCGGACCCGGTGGTAATCCTCCACCCACAGTCGCACACGCGACCCCCAATCCCTGGGGACAAAAAGCTGTCGGGTCCGCCCGTTCTGCGAGATCACCAGGAACAGGCTCTCGTGTCCTTCCCCCCGGGCACACCGGCAGTTCGCCTTGCCGCACTTCCGCCGGCGAACCAACAACGTCCCGCGGATTACGCCGCGCTGGTTGACGAGTTGAGCCAACTGCGATCTGGCCCGTCGTTCGGCGACGGACATATGAGCCCGGCAAACTGAGCCGCTCGCGTCTGCCATACGTATATTATGGCAGACAACGGCCACCCTGTCAAGCCCCTGACGAATGCGAATTTGCTCGTCCGCCGATCACACCAAGAAAACCCGCGTCAGAATTGCGGCCCTCCCCACGCCCGATACCCCCAGTTACGGAATCGCTGTCCGAACGGCATCGCCCTGCGGCCCTGGCGCCGCCGCCCACCGGGACACGGCGGTAGTGCGGCGCCCAGCGGCGTCGCACACGAAAACCGTCTCACCGAAACCGGCGCCGTCCCACGCAGGCATCGGTAGTCGCCGCCACGGATCACGATAAGAATCCGCTGCCATGCAACAACCGTCGGATATCGTCATCTTCGGCGCCTCCGGCGATCTGACCAGCCGCAAGCTTATCCCGGCCCTCTTCAGCCTTTACCGCAAGGGCCGGATCCGCCCGGGCAGCCGCGTCGTCGGCTTCTCGCGGACGCCGATGACGCACGACGCCTTTCGCGACCACCTGTACACGCACGCCCGGGAACTCTTCGGCACCGAGTGCGACCCGTCGCACTGGCCGGCGTATGCACAGACGATCTTCTATCACCGCGGCGACATCGGCCGGTTGGAAAACTTCCGATCGCTCGACGCGTTCCTGGCAGGCGCGGACGGCGGAGCACCGGCGCCGGGACGGGTGCGGCTGTACTACCTGGCGACCGCGCCAGAGTTCTACGCCCCGGCCGTCGCGCACCTCGGCGCCGCCGGAATGGCCAGCGAGGCGAAAGGCCCCCGCCGCATTGTCATCGAGAAGCCGTTCGGCCGCGACCTCGCCACGGCCAGACAGCTCAACGAGCAGGTGCACGCCGTCTTCGACGAACACCAGGTCTTCCGCATCGACCACTACCTCGGCAAGGAAACGGTGCAGAACATCCTCGCGTTCCGGTTCGCGAACACGATCTGGGAGCCGCTGTGGAACCGCAATTTCGTCGATCACGTGCAGATCACCGTGGCGGAGACGGAGCCCGTCGGCCGGCGCGCCGGCTACTACGAGACGGCGGGGATCCTGCGCGACATGTTTCAGAATCATCTGCTGCAACTGCTCACGGTCGTCGCAATGGAGCCGCCCGCGAAGTTCGAGGCGGACATTCTCCGCGATGAAAAGGTCAAGGTGCTCAAAACGATCCGCCCGCCGGCGGCGACCGAGGTGGGCGAATCGACCGTACGGGGCCAGTACGACGGCTATCGGCACGAGCCGGGCGCGGCCTCCGACAGCGTTACGCCGACATACGCGGCTATCCGCCTCGGCATTGACAACTGGCGGTGGAAAGGCGTGCCGATGTACCTCCGCAGCGGCAAGTGCCTGCCGTGCCGCGCCACCGAAGTCGTGGTGCAGTTTCACTGCCCGCCGCACATGATGTTTGAACTGCCGCCCGACCAGCCGTTCATCTGCAACCGGCTGACGATGCGCATCCAGCCGGACGAGGGCATCCGCCTGACGTTCCAGAGCAAGGTGCCGGACGAGGGCATGAAGCTCCGCGTGAGCGACCTGGAGTTTCTCTACCGCAACAGCTACCGGCAGCAGGTCATCCCCGAGGCCTACGAGCGCCTCCTCCTCGACGCGGCCAACGGCGACGCCTCGCTCTTCATCCGCAGCGACGAGATCGAGCTGGCCTGGGCCCTGTGCGACCCGATCCAACAGGCGTGGGACGCCGACCCGTCCGGCGTTCACCCGTATGCGCCGGGCACGTGGGGGCCGAAGGCGGCAGACCGCCTGCTCGATCGCGACGGCCGCCGCTGGATCGCGCCGTGCGTCGAAACTTCCCAATAACGGCAGAATACGCAGCGAATGCCGCGCGAATGTGGAGC
>CAZMVY010000213.1:4215-8265 GCA_964569765.1 uncultured Planctomycetales bacterium | reverse complement strand
TCCGCCACGCCCCCGCCCTGCCGCAACCGCTCAAGAAGCGCACGCCGCCTGGCAGTCAGTCGGATCGAGCCGGCTTCGCAGGATTCGCGCTGCGGGCGGGGAACGGCCGCCTCTCCCCCCCTTAATAGGGGGGGGCCTGGGGGGGTGGAGCTTTGCACACCGCCCTCGTAGGATCCGCTATGCGGACCATCCTCTCCGTGCGAACCGACGTCCGTGGTCCGCACGGCGAACCCTACAGCCTCCAGCGCCTTCTCCCCCGCCGGCGTCAGCCGCAGCCTTCGCACCCGCCGGAACCCGCTCTGCCGCCGCACCGCCGCCGGGACCATCGCCTCCAGTGCCCGACCCAGCGGCGCGCAGTAGTACTCCGCCATCCACCTGCCCAACTCCAGCAGCCGCGGCGACAGAAGCGGCTCGTCGTCCACAACCCCCTGCAGCGGCTTGAGCGTGGTCGTCCAGTTCTCCTGCGAGACCGACACGCAGAAACCCATCCGCGGCGCGCCCTTGCGCCCGAACGGAACCTCCACACGCACCCCCGGCTGCACGCGATCCGCAAACTCTGCAGGAACCAGATAGCTGTAGAGCCTGTCCAGCGCCGCAACGGGCGCAACAAGAGCGACAGGCCCCGTCTTCGCGGCGGCCGGCTCCGTCCAGAGCTGCCCCTGCTGCGTGTCATTCGGGTCGGGCACAGCACGCTCCACGCACCGTCGTTCGCACCGCCTATTGTGTGTTACCGCGAGAGGAATGGCCAACCCGCCCCGGCGGCTCCGATGCGACCGGCTTGCACCGGGCCCCTGCCGCCCGCACAATGGCCATCCTGTATCGTACTTGCTGGGGACACATGATCCTCGCGGAAAACCTGGTAAAGACGTTCCCAAGGCCGGACGGCGGCTGGACGGCCGCGGTCGACGGCCTGAGCTTCGAGGTTCGACCGGGCGAGATCTACGGTCTGCTCGGTCCCAACGGGGCCGGCAAGACGACGACGCTGCGCATCCTCAGCGGGCTGATGCGGCCCACGTCCGGGCGGGCGATCCTGGCGGGCTATGACGTGGTCGCCCGGCCGCAGGACGCCAAACGGGCGATCGGATTCCTCACGGCCAGCACGGGACTCTATCAGCGACTGACCCCGCGGGAGCTGCTCACCTACTTCGCCCAGCTTCACGGGCTGGACGGCGAGCCTGTGCAGCGCCGCGTCCGGGAGCTGATCGAATGGCTCGGGATGGAGTCGTTTGCGGACCTCCGCTGCGGCGCGCTCTCGACCGGACAACGGCAGCGGGCAAGCATCGCCCGGGCCCTCGTCGCAGATCCTCCGGTTCTGGTTCTGGACGAGCCGACGCTCGGACTCGACGTAATGACGAACCGGATCATTCTCGATTTCGTGCGGCGACAGCGTGAGGCGGGCAAGACGATCCTGCTCTCCACCCATTACCTCGACGAGGCCGAAACCCTCTGCGATCGGATCGGGCTGCTCTACCGGGGCCGGCTTATCGCCGAAGGCGACCTGTCGTCGCTGCGGCGGCTGGCCGGGCGGGAACGACTCACGGATATCTTCCTGAGGCTCGTCGGCGAACAGGGCGGCGGCGAGGACCGGCTGATCCCGCCGCAACCCGAGGAGACCCATGCGGCTTCACTCGGTTAGCATCATCTTCCGCAAGGAGCTGATCGAGATCCTGCGCGACCGCCGGACGCTCATCGCGATGGTCGTCGTGCCGATCCTCCTGTACCCCGTGCTCATGCTCGGCTCGATCCACGCGGCGCAGTTCCAGTCGGGCAAGATGCAGCGCGAGGAGATCCGGATCGCCGTCCCGGACGACGCCACGGCGCAGCGCCTTTCCGCGGAGATCGCAGCGGACAACGCGGCCGTTCCCGCCGGATCGCCCGAAGCCGCCGAGTGTATCCGCCGCTATGACATGTTGGTAACACCGGACCCAAGGGATGCCCTTCGCAAGGGCGCGGTGCAGGTCGCGATCGTTCCCAGCGCCGGGCCGAAGACCTGGAACCGGTGGGAAATCGACCCGCCGTTCGTCCTCTGCTACGACAGCGCGGAAATCCGCAGCGAGATGGCTCGAACGCGCCTTGAACGGGTCCTCGAGCGACGCCGCGTGGCGGTTCGCGAGGAGCGGCTCGCCCGCCTTCCCGAGGAACAGCGCGAACTGTTCGCCCCGCGGCCGATCCCGGTGGAAAACGTCGCCTCGCCGGAAAAGGTGGGCGGCTCACTCCTCGGCAACGTGTTGCCGCTGATCCTCGCGCTCATGACAATCACCGCCGCCGTCTATCCCGCGATCGACCTGACCGCCGGGGAACGCGAACGCGGCACCCTCGAGACGCTCATGGTCGCTCCCGTGCCGGTCATCGATCTGATCGTCGGCAAGTTCCTCGTGGTGGCGGCGGTCTCGCTCATCGCCGCCGCCCTGAACCTCGCAAGCATCGGCCTGACGCTCCGCTTCGGCGACGTGCAGGAAATGCTCGCCCAGGGGATGCAGGCAAGAATACCTGTCGCGGTTCTGCCGCTGATCCTGCTGGCGATGGTCCCCTTTGCGATCCTTTTCAGCGCGATCCTGATCGCGGTCGCGAGCTTCGCCCGCAGCTTCAAGGAGGCGCAGCACTACGTCATGCCGGTGATCATGGCCGCCCTGATTCCCGGTACCGCGGGGGCCCTGCCCGGCGTCGAATTGCAGGGCGCGATGACCGTCATCCCCGTGGCCAACATGGTGCTGCTGACCCGCGAACTGCTGCTCGGGCACTTCGCGAACTGGCCGGCCATGGTCGTTGCGCTCGGCAGCACGTGCTTCTACGCCGTCGTGGCGGTGATCGTCGCCGCGAAGCTCTTCGGCCAGGAGGCCGTGCTCTTCGCCGACGCCGGCTCCTGGAAGACGATCTTCCGCCGCCGCCTCTTCGTACCACGGGCCATACCTACGCCCGCGATGGTGCTGCTCTATCTGGCCGTGCTTTTCCCCGTCTGGTTCCATATTCAGGGCCAGTTGAGCGGCTACATCGGGCTTTCGGCGATGTTGATCGTCATCTTCTTCGGCGTCTTGCCGCTGGCCTTCGCCTGGTATCTGAAGCTCGACTGGCGAGGCACCTTCTCCCTTCGCTCCGTCGCACCGAGCCAGTGGGTCGGCGCCCTCGCGATCGGCTTAGGCACCTGGGCCATCGCCTACGAGGTGCTGGTCTTGCAGTCCAGGATCATTCCGCTGCCGGCAGGGCTCGGAGACGCCGACGCCCAGATGGTGAAGATGCTCGCCGGCTGGTCGCTCCCCATGCTCGTGCTGACGCTCGGCGTCGTTCCCGGCGTCTGCGAGGAACTGACGTTCCGCGGCCTCGTCTTGAGCGGGCTGGAGCCGACGCGACGTCCGGTGACGGCCGTCGTCATCGCAGCGGTCTTCTTCGCCGCATTTCACTTCCTGTTCTTCCGCTTCGGCGTGACGGTCGCGCTGGGGATACTGCTGGGATACGTTTGCTGGCGAACCGGCTCGATCGGCCCGGCTATCCTCATCCACGTGATGCACAACAGTTGGCTCTTCGTACTGAGCCGGTGGGACAGGCTCGCCGCATCGCTCGGTGCGGCAGACATGGATGCCAAGAGCCACCTCCCGGCGCGAATCATTGCCGCCGCGGCGGCGCTCGTCGTGCTGGGGGTGGGCTTATTCCGGCGGGGGGCACTAGAGCGTGATGGGCAGCGTGCTCAGAGTCCCGCGGCGCCGGAGGCCGTTGCCGACGCTACTTCACCTTCTCCATGAAGACCAACGTGAGCCTGTCGTTGACGGGCTCCTGCTTGAAGACCTTGTAGCCCGCCCTCTCATACAAGCGGATATTGCCGGCGCTCTTGTGGCCTGTGAACAGCTCAAAACGCCGAGCTTCGGGAAACTCGGCTTCAATCCGGGCCAAGAGACTCGTCCCGATGCCCCGTCGCCGGAAGGTGGGATGGACGATCAGACGCTCCACGTAGCAGGTCGTGCCGTTCTGGTACGCTCGAACCGACCCGATGACCGCGCCCTCCTCCACCGCCTTGAGGAACCCGCGGGAGCCGAACTGGGCCTGGAGATGCTCGAG
>CAZMVY010000213.1:0-4205 GCA_964569765.1 uncultured Planctomycetales bacterium | reverse complement strand
GGCCGCCGCTATCCACCGAGCGTAGTGGTAAACGTCAGATCCTCGCCGTAGGCCGTCCCGGCACGGTTCGTGGCGTAGGCACGCACATGGTATGTGGTGCCCGGCGTCAGGCCGGTAATGCTGCTCGTGAAGACGCCCGTCCCGATGCCGTCTTCCGTATGAGCGTCCGCGGTCGTCGGGTTCGCCGACGTACTCCAGCAAACGCCGCGAGCGGTTACCGTCGCGCCGCCGTCGGCCGTCACGCTGCCCCCACTGGTTGCCGTTGTAGCCGTCAGACCACTCGGAGGCGCTGTAGTCACCGCGGGGAGCTCCGGGCCGGCCAACAGATTGGGCAGGGCCGGGATGATCTGCTGAAGCATATTAAAGAAGGCCTGTAGCGCGCCGACCAACAGCGTCTTGCGAAGAGTCCCTCCCGTGTCGGTGTTCGTCACCGTCGGCCCGGCGGTGCTGAGGATCTGCTGCTGCCGGGTCTGGAATCCCGCGACGCCGGCCTTGACTCGCGTGCCCGGAATCCTGCTGTATCTGTCAGCGCTCGCACTGGGCTGACTGCTGCTGCCGGAGGTCTGGGCAAACGAACCGCTCGGCCCGCAAAGCAGCCCCCCCCCGAACACGCACAGTGCCAGCCGCAGCAACCACTTCGTACGCATGAGGCCACCTCCATCGGCTCGCTCCTGATTTTTACACGAAGCGGCCGCCCATGTCGCAAAAAGCAACCCAGCCTGCCCATCCGCACGACGGCCGCAGGCCCGCCCCTGCTCCACGCACCAAACCAACACCGCGGCGTCGGTACGGCGTAACCTCATACCGAGAAAGAGGTTAAGCCCGTTTCTTACTGCGGCACCTCGGGGTCCGCACTGCCAAAGTCGGAAGCCGGCGGCTCATCGGATATATCGGCCGAATCCCTCCCCAAGTCTTGCGTCTCGTCCGGAGGCGAAGCCGGGGGCGGTTGCTCGCCAGCCGCCTGCCCGTTCTCCTCGTTCTCGTCCTTGGCGATCCGGGCCACGGCCACCACTTTGTCGCCTTCCTCCGGGCGGATCAGGCGCACGCCCTGGGTTGCCCGGCCGATCTCACGGACCTGCGAGAGGTCGGTCCGCAGCATGATGCCCTTGGCGGTGATCAGCATCAGCTCGTCCTCGTCGCGGACGGCCTTGACGGCCACGACCTTCCCGTTGCGCTCCGTGACCTTGATGTTGATCACGCCCTTGGCGCCACGGCGCGTCAGCCGGTACTCGCCCATGTCGGTCCGCTTACCGAAGCCGTTCTCGCAGACCGTCAGCACGGAGACGCCCGGCTGGACCACGATCATGTCCACGACCACGTCGTCGCCGCGGAGATCGATCCCGCGGACCCCGCGGGCGCTGCGGCCCATCGCGCGGACGTCGTTCTCGCTGAAGCGGGCGGCCCAGCCGTCGCGCGTGGCGAGAATGACCTCGTCCTCGCCCGACGTGAGATCGACGTCAATCAGCGCGTCATCAGGGTCGAGGCCGATCGCAATAATGCCGCTCGGACGCGGATGCGAGAAGGCGGCCAGGGCCGTCTTCTTGATCACGCCCTTGGCCGTCGCGAACATCACGAACTTCTCCTCGAACGCCCGGACGGGGACCATCGCCTTGTACGTCTCGTTGTCCTGCATCCGTACGAGGTTCGCGATCGACCGCCCGCGGCTCGTCCGCTGCATCGACGGGATGTCGTACACCTTCAGCCAGTAGACCCGGCCGCGGTTCGTGAAAATCAGCAGGTAATCGTGCGTGCTGGCGGAGAAGATCTCCTCGATGAAGTCGCCCTCGCGGGTATCGCCGCCCTTGAGCCCCTTGCCGCCGCGCCCCTGCTTGCGGTAGGCGTCGATCGGCACACGCTTGATGTATCCCTCGTGCGTAATCGTGACAATCACCTGCTCGTCGGCGATCAACTCCTCCATCTTGAAGTCCGCAACCGCCTGGCCGATCTCCGTGCGGCGCCTGTCGCCGTGCTTCTCCTTGATCTCGTAGGCGTCCTCGCGGATGATGTCGTTCACGAGGTTCTCGTCCCGCAGGATCGCCTCGTAGCCCTCGATCTCCTCCATGAGACCCACGTACTCCTTCGCGAGCTTCTCGATCTCGAGCCCGGTAAGCCGCTGAAGCTGCATGGCCAGGATCGCCTGCGCCTGCACGGCCGTGAGGAACTGGTCGCGTTCCGTAGCCTGCTTCACGAAGACCTCCGGCAGTGCGACCCTCATCGTCGCCAGCTCGCGCAGCCGCAGCGGGCGTGCCATGAGCCGGTCCCTGGCCGTCGGCGGGTCCGGCGATTCCTTGATCAACCGGATGATTTCGTCGATGTCGCCGACGGCCAGGATCAGCCCCTCGACGATATGCGCCCGCTGCCGCGCCTTGCGCAGCAGGAAGCTCGTCCGCCGCCGGATCACGTCGCGCCGATGTTCGATGTACAGCTCGAGCATCTGCTTGAGGTTGAGCGTGCGCGGCTGGCGGTTCACCAGCGCGATGTTCATCACCGTGAAGTTGTCCTGCAGCGGCGTGAACTGATAGAGCTGGTTCATCACGAGGTCGGCGTTGCCGTCCTTCCGCAGCTCGACCACGATCCGCACCGGGTTCTTGCGATCCGACTCGTCGTTGACGCTCACGGCCTCCGGGATCTGGCCCGCCTTGATGCACTCGGCGATCTTCGTGACGATCGTCTCGCGGATGATCTGGTAGGGAATCTCGTCGACGACGATGAGCGTCCGCCCGCGGTGCTCCTCGGTATGCATTTTGGCCCGGACGACGAGGGTGCCCCGGCCGGTGTGGTACGCCTCATGAATGCCGCGCCGTCCGCAGATGATGCCGCCTGTCGGGAAATCCGGCCCCTGTACGATCTTCATCAGCTCGTCGATCGAGGTGTTCGGCTCATCGACGAGCTTCACGATCGCATCGCAGATCTCGCATATGTTGTGCGGCGGAATGCTGGTCGCCATGCCGACGGCGATTCCCTGGGAACCGTTCACGAGCAGGTTCGGGAACTTGCCCGGCAGGACGACCGGCTCCATGAGGCTCTCGTCGTAATTCGGAACCTGATCGACGGTCTCGTACTGGAGATCCTCCAGCATGTCGACCGCAGCCTGCGTCATGCGCGCCTCGGTGTAGCGCATGGCCGCGGGCGGGTCGCCGTCCATCGAGCCGAAGTTCCCCTGCCCGTCGACCAGGGTGTACCGCGAGTTGAACGGCTGGGCCATCCGCACCAGCGTGGGGTAGATCGCGGCATCGCCGTGAGGGTGATACTTCTTCATCGTGTCGCCGACGATCCCGGAGCACTTCGATGTCTTGGCCCGCGGCCCCAGATTCATGTCATTCATGGCGACGAGGATGCGCCGCTGGCTGGGCTTGAGCCCGTCGCGCACGTCGGGCAGCGCCCGCGCCATGATTACGCTCATCGCGTACGTCAGGTATGAATCCTGCATCTCGTCGATGATGTGCAGATCCTGGATGCGTTCCGGTTGCTCGGACATCTTGGCTCCTGATCGACCGTCTTGCGCGGGCAGGCGCCCGAGTTCCCTGGCGGGACGCCGGCCGACGCACCGCCCTCGCCCTGCCGCGGCAGCCGCCCCCGCCGGCCCCACCGGGAGAGGCGTCATTCACGCCTGTCCACGAACGCCTTGTTTATACTCGATTTTTCGCCGCCTCGCCAATCTCCGCCGGCCCGCAGATGCACGGCGAAACAGCATTCCTGGCGATGAGCATCGCATGCCAAGTACGCCAGGAACCGACCCGGCCGAGAAGCTTCCAGAGCAGAGGAGATTCCGCCCGCGACGACGGCTGCGCCCCCGTGACAACGGCTTCCCCCGTGGCCCAAGGCCACGCCGCCGAGCTGCGATCCTCGTCCTATCCCACTCTGTCCGTCATGGCTGGCCTGGATATGAGTTTTTGTGTGGGCAAGATGCGGAAGCGATATGGCCGTGCCGGGCGCGAAATCAAGCGGGCAGCGGCCGTAACGCGGCACCTCTGCTGCTTACCCCGCAGCACGACCCGGAGGCGCTCCGGGATGTTCGTTCAGACAGTACGGACGAGCCCGTTCCGGTTGTCGCCTCACCCCACCACTACCATCCGCCGTGGTAACCGCGACCGATCCGGCAGCCCATCGGCGGCCCGCCGCACGCACACCGCGGACAGTATTGGCCTGCCTGCGCCCTCCAACCAACACCCGCGCCGCGGCCTGCGCGGCATAGGCCGGCCTTC
>CAZMVY010000212.1:0-8378 GCA_964569765.1 uncultured Planctomycetales bacterium | reverse complement strand
GGCTTGCGCTTCTCAGGCACCAGGCCCGCCTTGCGGGCCTCCTCCAGTGTCATCCGCTTGCGCCATCGGCTCCGCCGGAACTCCAGCGCCTCGCCCCCCTCCTCAATGGCCTCCATCGAACCGAAATCCAACCCCCGCGAGGGATCCTCCTCGGGCGGGCGCTTGGGCTCCGGCAAATGAATCGGCTTGTTACACGCCGGGCACTTGATCGTCTTGCCCGCGTACTTGTCGAGCACCTTGAACGACGACCGGCAACGCGGGCACTGAACCTGCAACAAGAGACACCTCGTCGCAACGACGGGAACACAAGACGGTCTTCTGCCGTACCCTTTACAGGACCCAGGACCGGATTTCAACCGCTACGGCCACCGTAAGGTCAAGACCCACCGGCCATAGTCCCGATCAAGCCGGTCCAGAGGCTCCCCCCGAAACACCTCCTCGACGAACCGCAGGCCCGTGGGATCTTCCGCCACGCCGTCACGGAACCGCCGGTAGAACATCCTCAGCACGTCCCGGTCCTGCATGTACAGGCAGAAGTACCGCGCCGGCGCGTAGTTCAGCCCCTCCCCCGGCCCGCGAAAGGCCGCCGCCGTCAGCAGCTCTTTCAGCGGCCGAACGGTCCCTTTGCGGAGGGCCTCCTGAAGGTCCGGCAGCCGCCAGTTCGGCAGCCCCCGGATCTCGCCGCCGGCCAGCGTACACTGTTCGTACAGGCTCGCCAGCCCTTCGCTGAACCAGTCCGGCATCTTCGGAAAATCGAACGCCGCCAGCGCGTGCACCAGTTCATGCACCAGTGTGCCCGTGCCCGTCGCAAGATTCATCACGAGCGCTCGATCGGCGGGCCGGTAATAGCCGAAATGCGGGATCCTGGTATCGCCGAACAGCTCACGCGCGTATCGCTCGTACGACGGCTCGCCGGCAAAAAGAAGGATCGTGATCGGCTCCATCGGCCGCGTCTGGAAGAACTGCCGCCAGAGTGCCTCGGCGGCCGGCCGAATAGTCTGATCCACGATCCGGTTCAACTCGGCTTCGGACAGGTCGCCGGCAAGCAGAAACGGCCCATCCAGTTTATGCGTCAGGTTCACGCCGGCCTTGCGGCGAAGAGCGTCAAGGCTCTTGCGGCAGGAGGCCGCAAGCCCCTGCTCAAGCCCGGATGCCCGGCTCGTCGCTCCGGACGATGCCGTGCGCGTCGTCGAACGGGTCGCCGCACCGCTCGGAACGAACGTCACCCGGAAGGACTCGATCCGCAAGGCAAGCATCCAGGCCGCGCCGGCGACCACAATCACGAGCACTACCAGCCAGATCCGTGGAGCCATGTTCGCACTCTTCGACGCCGCGAACGCCCGGTGGTTCCCTCGATCCTTCGACCCCGCCCACCTGCCACCGCACCGCCGCGCCGTGCAACCTGCTACCCGCGCGGGCATCGGCCCCGCAGGGGCCTTGCACGAACCCGTCCCTTCACAACTCCAGGAGCGCGCCGAGCACCCGAACCACACGATCCACCGCCACGACCGCGTCGTGCTCGCAGGCCCGCCGGGCAACGGGAAAGGCCAATTCCCACGCCTCGGCCGCATGGGGCGCCCGGGCGCGCTCGCCGACGCGCACCCCGACGCCGAGCGACGCGGAGAGGCGGGCGACCCGCTTCAGCGCTGTCCGAGCCTTCTCGCTGCGCGCCGATGAGCGTATCTCGATCCACGGCCCGCGTGCCCGCCTGACGTCGATCCGCATCGAGGCCGATCGGTCCATGCCCCTCTTGCCGACGGCGGACGGCACTTCCATCACGTACGCAAACTCCTTCGGACCCGCCGGCGGCGGGACCGCACATCGACAGGCCAGCGGCACCCATCGGATGGCCGGCATATCCTCGCGTGAGGTCCCGCAATTATACCGTTGCGAGACCCGCCCCGGCGGCCCGTCGCCCGCACCGCTGCGACACCGCCCCCCAAGCTGCTTGAGGAACATCGCCACGGCAAGTACGAGATCCCATTCGCCGGGCGAAAAACCCGTGCGGATGAGGATCCGGGGGCCGGGCCTTCTGCCCGTCTCGTCGAATCGCCACCGCCAAGTGGCAGCCCGGCGGGATTCGACCGCGCCGCCGTTCAGCTCCATCCATCCGACGGGCGGGCGGCTCTCCGGGCTGCCGGTCGACACCCAGCGCAGGTGCGTAAACCGATCGGCCAGCCCGGCCATTGTCTGCACGAACTCCTGCCGACACCGGGGCGCGGTAACGTACTGCCCCCGGCCCGGCGACGCCTGCCCGAGCGCCTGCCGCAGCAACCGGTCCCCATAAGGCGAAACCGGCTCTGCGGATGCCCACCTCGCCGGCGGCTCCAGATCCATCGCCAGGAGAAACCCCGACCGTCCCGCGCGATACAGACACACCGGATGCCCCGAGGCGGCATCCGTGTCCGCCTCGCTGTCGAGCACCGTGACGAGACCGTGATCCCGGCAGAACTGCCGCAGCCTTGCCGAGCGCGCGAGCGACGCCTGCACGTACACCCCGCGCCCGGGATCGTGCCAGCCGTACCAGAAGACATCGTGCAGCGCAAAACCGCGGGTGATGAAGTTTGCCTCCCGGACTCTTGCACAGGTCGGCTTGTCATGCTGACGCCGAAGACGCAGGACGGCGACACCCGGCGCGGCGCGATTGATCGCCGACGCCAGAACCCCCAACGACACGAGCACGACGCGATGCTCGGACATGCCAACCAGGCTCGCCCAGGACTTGCCATGCCGGCCGCCGTCCGCATCCGTAATCCACAGCGCCTCCGTCTGGAGCACCGCCGCAGTGCGCCGCGCCCCGGCCGCCCTCGCCGCCGAACACGGAACGATCCGGCGGATGCGCAAGGGCGGCGGATAGGTCTCCCACGGTGGAGGCGCCGCCAGCGGGTGTGATTCGCTCACGCCGGTCGAACCTTCAGTACCGGGATACACCGGGTGTGTCGGTCCCCGGGGCTTGCGGTCTCGGTGCGGCAATCGGGGTTCGGATGAGTCGCAGGACAAACTCTCTCGCCTCCGGCGAATGCCTTCTCACGGCAAGCTCGTTTATAGATGACGAGCGGCGCGCATGCAATCCGCCGGCCCTGATCGCATTTGCCGTGGCCGGGGCCGCGGCAGCGCTGCCCGGACAGCCTCCGTGTCCCTGCGATCCGACCTTCGACGGACAGGCGTCACGCCCATCGTCCTCGACGCGGACCTTGGCGTATGCGAACGGGTGCGTGACAATTCCCGCGGCGTTGGGTGCCATGCCCAAGTCCCCGGTTTACCGGGGCGCGGGCATGTAGAGCGCGGCCCAACCCGGGTTCATCATGCCCGCGCCCGCCTGAAGGCGAGCTTGGGCATGGCACCCGCGCGTTCTCCGTTCCCGCCGATGCTGTCACGGACCCTATGCGAACCTGTTGCAGGATCGGCCCTGCTACTATAGTTTGTGCGTATGAAGCTGGGTTTCAGCACTGTCGCCTGCCCGCAGTGGGATCTGGCGACCATCGTCCGGCGGGCGAAGGAGTTCGGCTACGAGGGAGTTGAAGTCGCTGCCCTCGCGGGGCGGGCGATTTCGCCTGCCGAGGCGGCGCTTGCGGACGACCCCGCCGCCGTCCGCCGGCTGTTTGCCGACGCCGGCGTGGAACTGGTCTGCCTCGGGACGCCCATCCGCGTGGCAGGCGCAGACGCCGACCGGACGCGATCGGCCCGTTCGGAGCTTCTCGCGTTTCTCGATCTGGCTGCGCGGCTCGGATGTCCCCTCGTCCGCGTCTTCGGCGGCAAGCCTCCTCCCGTAGGAGATCGCAACGCCGTACTCGCCCGGACCGCCGCGGCCCTCCGCGACATTGCGCCGGCCGCCGCCGCGAGGAACGTCGAGATCCTCATCGAAAACGATTCGGCGGTCCCCGGCAGCCGGGACCTGTGGTTCGTAGCGGATGCGGCGGCGCACCCGGCGGTGCGCTGCTGCTGGAACCCGCTCGCCGCGGCGGCGATCGGCGAACGACCGACGCTCTCCGTGCCGCGTCTGGGCACTCGAATCGGCATGGTGCGGATAAGCGACGGCCGATTCGGCCCCGACGGCCACCTGGAAGGCTATGCGTTGCCCGGCAACGGACAGGCTGAGTTGACCCGGCTCATCGAGCTGCTTCGCGGCATCGCGTACGAGGGCTACGTGGTCTTCCACTGGCCGCAGCCGCGTACCGGCTCGCCGGCGCCGGCTGAGGAGGCGCTGCCGATCGCCGCGAAGTTCCTCAGGGAGCGGATTGACGCGAAAGGCGAAGCGCTCAGCGCCTACAAGGCAGACAAGACGGCGCCCCGGTTCGCCCAGCGGCCGCCACGGCTGCCGGTGCGAATGACCTGACCGGCGTGGCGAGCGCATCGGATTCATCCCCTGCACGGGCTACCGCGTCATGGGGGAGATCGGGCAAGCCCCGCATGATCGGCTATCGGATATGGATCGCATGCTCCGTCGGGATCATCCTGAGCACCGGCCTCGGTGCAATCCTTGTGCTGCGCAGGCAGTCGCGCCGCCCGCTCGGATGGGCCCTGCTCATCGCCGCAGTGAGTCTGGCGGCGTCCGGCGCGATCCTCGGGCGCTACCGCGCCGAACCGCCGACCGTGTGGCTGGCGACGCACATCGCCGCCAGCCTCTGCCTCGGGTGGATGCTCGTGGGCCTGCTCATCGACCGCCATGTGTCCCGGATCGGCGGCGGCCACTACGTCGTCGAGATCATCGAATTCGTCGCGATCACCAGCGGCATGGTCACGGTCGCCCTCCTCGTGCATGCCGCCCTGATCGAGATCCTCTTTCGCCTCTTCTACCTCGCCGGCTCCGACGTCCCCTCGGCGGTTTTCCCGTTCGGGTCCGTCACGTTTCGTCATTCGGTCTCGCCGCGCATCGCGCTGCTCGATGTCGCCGCCGTAGCCGCCGCCACTGGCGTCGGCATCCGTCTCAAGCGCCAGCCCGCCCTCCTGACGCTGCTGTTCTGGCTCGGAATACTCGGGTGCGTCTGGGTCGGCCTGCTCGTCGAGCCGGTGCCCCTGTCGCGCCCGCCGGGCCTCTGGCATGCTTCGGTTGACGTGCTGGAGTGGCCGCTGGCCATCATCGTCTGCGCCGCCGCCGTCCTGCTGCTGTTTGTCTGGGCCCAGCAGGCGGCAGACGCAACGGCCCGCCGGCGCGCATGGCCGGATGCGTTGCACGAACTGCTCGCCCCCGCGCCCGTCTGGCCGGGCTTTGCCACCAGCGCCGCCCTGGTGGCGTCCGCCGTCCTCGTCGTCGGCTGCCTGATGGTCACCCGCGTATGGACCCTCCCTGCCGCCACCATGGCCGCCGCCGCCATGTTCCTGCTCGTCCACCGCTCATGGAACGAGAATCTCGCCGAAACGGCCATGGCCCTCACCACACTCGCGGCGGTCTCCGCCTCGTTCATCGGCGTCCATCGGCCCGACCGCTCCCCCAACACGTACCCGGTTCTCTTTCACCGCGCGCTGCTCGGGCTGGCCGTGATGACCTGGTTCTGGCCGTGGCTCGCCGCCGTGTGGCGACAGCAGCTCGACCGCGGACGCCCCTGGACCACCGCCGGACGAATGATCCCCGCCATGCAGCGCGTCGGCTTCCTCGTCGCGACGATCGCCGTCCTCGTGGCCCTCACGCTGGCGACATGGCCCCAGCGAATCGACGTGACCGACCTCGACCGCTCGCCGGAACGATGGTTCCACGGCCTCCTCGGAATCACTCTGGTCTTCCTCGCCCTCGTGTCCGCAGCGATCCGCTCCGGACGGCCGACTCTCGGCTGGCTTTCCATCTTCGCCCTGGGCGCCATCGCCATGTTCGTCCACTTCCGTCTGCGCGGCTCGGAGACCCATCTCTGGGTGGTCCGCCACTTCCCGCTGCTGCTGGCTGGCGCCGCCCCCCTGATCGCGCTGCTGCCTCGCGTCCTGCGGATGACCCCGCAGAATCCCTACACGGAAGTCTTCTATGTCGGCGGCACGGTCGTCGCGCCCGTCGGCACACTCACCGCGATGCTGCTGATGAGCGACTCCGAACTCGCGGGGCGGTGGGTCGCCGGCGCCGCCCTGGCTGCACTGGCCGGCTGGTACGCCATCCTCAGCACTTTCCCGCGACTGCGCGACCTGCTGTGGATCGCGCTGGCCCTGGCCAACCTCGCCGCCATCGACTTCTGGAGCCAGCGCGGCACGCCCGTGATGGGAATCGCGGCCGCGACGGCCGCCCAGGTGACCGTCAGCGGCTGGCTGCTGGCCCGCGTGTACTGGGGCGTCCTGCGCACGCCCGCCCGGCGATTCCTCGCATGCCTGATCTCTCCCGCGGCCGGAGCGATCGCGGCGATTCTCGTGGCCGTTACCCGGCGGCCGTGGTGAGGAACCCTGCCCGATGAGAGCAACCGTGCAACGCGTCCGTGAGGCATCGGTAACGGTGGATGCCCGGGTCGTTTCGCGCATCGGCCCCGGCCTGCTCATCTATGTCGGCTGTGCCCGGAGCGACAAGGACGTCGACGCCCGGCATCTCGCGGAGAAGGCCGCCGGCCTGCGGATCTTCCCGGACGAGCAGGGCCGGATGAACCGCAGCGTCGCCGAAGCGGGCGGCGAGGTGCTCGTCGTCAGCGCGTTCACCCTCCAGGCCGACGCCCGCAAGGGCCGGCGACCGTCGTTCGATGCCGCGGCTGCGGCGGAACAGGCCCGACCGCTTTGCGAAACCTTCGTCCAAGCGATGCGGGCCGCCGGCCTGACGGTCCGCGAAGGAAGCTTCCAGACCCATATGCTCGTGCATTCGGTAAACGACGGCCCAATCTGCATCCTCCTCGATTCCACGCGGCTGTTCTGAGGCAACGATGAAACGGATGACCCGATGCGACAACGGATCGACGGAAGCCACGCACGCCGTTCGCTTTCCCGCCGCGCTGCCGACCTCGAATTGCGACGCGAGCCGGGCAGGTTCCGGCCCCTGCATCGCTTCGCCACTTCGTCGCTTCGTCGCTTTCCTGGGAATCGCCCTCGCCGCGTGCGCCTCAGCCGCAACGGCCGACGAGTCGGCCCGGCCGCTCGGCGCAGCCGATCTGGCCCTTCTCTTCAACGCGACGGTGCCGGCCTCCCGCGAACTTGCGGAGTACTACGCACACCGCCGTGGCGTTCCGGCGGACCGCCTCATCGGCATGCAACTGCCGGATCGAGAGACCCTCGATCGCGCCGACTACCCCGCGGCGGCCGACCGCCTTCGCCAGGCCCTCCGCAATGCCGGGCTGGAGGACCGCGTCCGCTGCCTGGTAACGTTCTACGGCCTGCCGATCCGAGTGGGTCCGGTCCGGGCAACGCCCGAGCAGCGGGCCCTGGCCCGCGAACTCGAACGACAGCTCGACGGCGTGCAACGGGAACTTCTGGAACAGACCCTCCGCCTCGAAGCCCTCGCCCGGCCAACGGGCGACGCGGCCGCGACAAGCCCCCCCACGAAACCTGCTGTGCCCGACCTCAAGACCATCGCTGAACGCTACCAGAAGGCCAAGAACGCCGTCGCCGTCCGCCTGGAGCGGGAAAAAGACGAAACCAGTCGGAATGAAATGGTCGAACGCTTCTTCGTCGTCGTGGAGGACGTCGAAGGGGCTGCCGCCCTGATCGCCCAGGTCCGCCCGAAGGCCGGCGAGGCGCACCCGATGGCCGTACGAAGGCTCGAGGCCGCCCGCGACATGCTCCGACAGGCCGACGCGCGGATCCGCACGCTGCTGGGCCTGCCGCCCGACGCCCCTGAACGTGTGGAAGCCCGTTCGCTCATCCGACAGGTCCGCGGCCTGCTGGGCGCCGCCCACCTTCTTCACGACGACGCGGAAGCCCTGCTGGGACACGAGACCGCCGCCGCCCTCGACAGCGAACTGCCCCTGCTCTGGTGGCACGACTACCCGCTCTACCGCTGGCAGATGAACACGCTCGCATGGCGCGTGCGGATGCAGCCTTCGTTGCGTTCGCTCGTGCCCGACGAGCAGTGGCCGCGCAAGGTGCTGATGGTGGCACGCCTCGACGCCTCCACGCCCGCCATCGTGCGCCGGATGATCGACGACGCCATCGAAGCCGAGCGGAGCGGCCTGAAGGGCACGTTCTACATTGACGCCCGTGGAATCGCGAAAGACGGAAGCTACGGTTCCTACGACCAGAACCTCCGCGACCTCGCCGGGATGATGAAGGCGCACACCGCCTGGCCCACGGTCCTGGACGACCTGCCGGCGCTGTTCGCAGCGGGCCGCTGCCCCGACACCGCCCTCTACTGCGGTTGGTACAGCCTCCGCAAGTACGTCCCGGCGTTCACGTTTGTCCGCGGGGCCGTCGGCTACCATATCGCCAGCGCCGACGCCGTAAGCTTCCACGACCGCGGCGACCAGGGCTGGTGCAAGCGCATG
>CAZMVY010000211.1:2830-8398 GCA_964569765.1 uncultured Planctomycetales bacterium | reverse complement strand
ATCAGGTTTGAGCCCTGCGCGTTCCGCTGATCGCGCAGGGTCCGCCATGAACCTGAGAAACAATCGGGCGCGACAGACATCTCGTGGTCTACGGATGGGGATGCTAACCGGTCCATCAGAACCGACGGTCTCTCAGAAGCTCTACGTCACAGACCTGGCCTCCAGGCTACTGCCATCGATGCCAACGGCGATCGATCAACGGCGATTCCGTCTCATCGTTTCCACCTGGCATCCGATCAGTACGGATGCGAAATGCATTACGTTGTAGGCCAACGCGCACCACAGCGCTACGCACTTCACCTTTCACACCCCCCGCACGAGAAGGCGATCCAATCCTCGAAACGTCTTCAGGTCCGCGTTCACCGTGTCCGAGGTAGCCGCCCGTTCCTTGTGGATCCTCTTGGCCCCCAGCGTCCCCGTCCGTTGACGCCACGCCGCCACGGCCGCGCGGTCCCCCTTCCCAATCTCGTACGGACTGCCCGCCATCCGCGGCGCCGCGTAAGGTGTCCGCTTACTTGCCCCCCCGTCCGGGCCGCCCACCTCGATATCCGTCCCTGGAAACAGTGTTGCGTCTTGCATGTCTCCCTTACATCACGCATGTCAGGGGATTTTCTCTTACGTTCGGAGCGGATCCTGCCCGGCTTCGCGCGGGGCGGCCGCAAGACCACGACGGCCCGCGCTCGCGAACCATTGGACGCCTCCATCCGGCCTTCGCCACCAGTCACAGTTTTACCGGCAATCGGTGTGCCGAACAGGATTGGCGGTGTCCCCTTTCTCGATCCGGAAGTCTGGGCGGCAACGCCCCGGCGATGAGACCGGGCGACTGGGCACGTATGACGTGCGAGCAAGCGCGCCGGATGATGCCTACAGCGCGCTGCAACATGCGCAGCATTCACCCGCCTCCAACCGCCATCAACCGTCAGTATGGCTGAAACCGAAGCTGACTCCGAATCGGATCGTAACCCCGTTGAATTGCCCGCACTTGCACGCACCCGCCATCATCTGCCATCACTGCGCCGAGAAGGAATCGAACCTTCAACCCGCAGATTAAGAGTCTGCTGCTCTGCCTAGTTGAGCTATCGGCGCGACGACCCCTGGGTCGCGAACACGGGCATAGTAGCCGCTAGGGGGCTTGTTCGCAAGCCCCGGCTCACGGCAGAGCCACGGTTGCATGAGGGCGACGACGACGGGGCGAAGGGGCCGGGTGGCATGCCCGCATTCGGGAGGTCTGGAACATGTGCCTGCCACCCGCGCCGCCGAATCGGTCGCGAGCCCCGTGAACCATTCGGTACGAAGCGGGCTTGGTCGCCGCGAGGCTGCGCTTTACGCTCGAGGGCCGGCGGGGATAGAGTGTCCGCACAAAACCGGGAGACACGAGCCAATGGACAAGCCAAGCGAAGAAGCGGCGTTGCGGGACCTGGTACGGCGAACCGTGGAGACAACGCCGGTGCTCGATATCCACACGCATCTGTACCCGCCGCGTTTCGGTCCGCTCATGGCCTGGGGCATCGACGAGATGCTCACCTATCACTATCTGGTGGCGGAACTCTTCCGCGTCGCCGCCCTTCCGTACGAGCGGTTCTGGGCGATGAGTAAGCGCGAGCAGGCGGAGTGCGTCTGGAAGCACCTCTTTTTCGATCGCTCGCCGCTTTCCGAGGCTTGCCGGGGAGTGCTCACCGTGCTACACGCCCTCGGGCTGGACGCGCGACAGCAGGATCTGACGGCCGTGCGGTCCTACTTCGCCTCGATCTCGCCCGAGGAATACGTGGACAAGGTCTTCCGCCTGTCGAACGTCCGGGCGGTCATCATGACGAACGACCCGTTCGATGATGCGGAGCGCCCGACGTGGTTCGCGGGTGCGGAGACGGATGCCCGCTTCCTGTCGGCGCTGCGGATCGACGTGCTGCTCAACCAGTGGGAGCGCGCCGCGCCGCGGCTGCGGGAGTGGGGCTACGACGTCCGGGGCGATCTGAACGCCGCCGACTGCTGCGCTGTGAGCCGGTTTCTGGAGGATTGGATCGGGCGAATCGCGCCGCGGTATATGGCGGTTTCGCTCCCGCCGGAGTTTGCGTTTCCGGAGGAAGGCGCACGCGGCCGACTGATGGAACAGTGCGTGCTGCCGGTGGCGCAGCGGGCGGGGATTCCGCTGGCGATGATGATCGGCGTGCGGCGCCGGGTGAACCCCGCGTTACGGCTGGCGGGCGATGGAGTGGGCCGCGCGAGCACGGAGCCGATCGAGCGGCTGTGCACGAGCTTCCCGGAGAACCGGTTTCTCGTGACGATGCTTTCCCGCGAGAACCAGCACGAGTTGTGCGTGGCGGCGAGGAAGCTTCCGAACCTTCTCGTGTTCGGCTGCTGGTGGTTTTTGAACAACCCGGGCTTCATCGAGGAGATGACGCGCGCGCGGCTCGAAATGCTGGGTCTTTCGTTCATCCCCCAGCACTCCGACGCGCGGGTGATGGACCAGCTCATTTACAAGTGGGCGCATTCGCGGGCCGTCATCGCCGAGGTACTTGCCGACAAGTACGTCGATCTGCTTCGCGCCGGGTGGGTGCCGGCCGAACCGGAGATCCGGCGCGACGTGGCCGAGCTATTCGGCGGATTGTTCGAACGGTTCTGTAGAAAACTCCAGACAGGAGCTGAGGCATGAGAACGACGACGATATTGGTAACGCTGCTGTCCACGGGTCTGTTTGTTTCGGCGGCGGGTTGCGCGGAGAAGGCGGGCGGCGTTCGGACCGCCGGCTCGTGCGGCGGCACGGAGGCGCCCGGCAAGATGCTCAGACATGTCGTGCTGTTCAAGTTCAAGGACGGCGCGTCCGCCGAGCAGATCAAGGCCGTCGAGGATGCTTTTCGCGCATTGCCCGGCAAGATCGACGTCATCCGGGATTTCGAGTGGGGCACGGACATCAGTCCGGAACACAAGAGTCAGGGCTTCACGCACTGCTTCCTGCTGACGTTCCGCAGCGAAGCCGACCGCGACGCCTACCTGCCGCACCCGGCGCACAGGGAGTTCGGCAGGAGCCTCGGCCCGGTGCTGGACAAGGTGCTTGTGATTGATTACTGGGCGAAGCGGTAGACGCCGACGGTTATCTCACTCCGCGGATCACCGAGCCGTGCTGGTTTCGGCCGACGTAAGACCGGCCGTCCGGGGCGATGATGCACGTGTCGATCATCGCGCCGCCCGGGGCGCCGGGTTGCGGCCAGCGCAGGCGAAGGGTTGACCCTTCGAGCTTCCAGGTCGCGTCGCTCGCCGCGGCCCTCATCCTTCCGCCGGGCAGCAGCTCAAAGTAATCCTCCGCGCCGAAGTTCACCGAATGCCTCCAGATGCCGAGGATGTTCGCCGCGTGCGGGCGGCGTTGCGTGGCGGGCGACGCCGCAATCGGCTCGCCCGCGAGCGGCCAGCCGTCGGAACCCCAGAGCAGCGGGCGGATCTGCATCGTCGGCGTGCCGCCGGCTTTCGCGTCGTACATGTGGTGGACGATCCAGTCGCCGTCCTTGCTCAGAAGGATGCCGTTGTGGCCGGGGCCGCGACACTCGCCGTGGCCGGCGAGGACGAGCGTGCCGCCGCCGTCGAGCATGGGGCGGCCGGTGAAGTCGACGTACGGCCCCGTGATCTCTTTCGAGCGGCCGACCATGATCTTGTAGTTGCTGCCGACGCCCCGGCAGCAGTGGTCGAAGGAGACGAAAAGATAGTAATAGCTGTTGTGGCGGATCAGGAACGGCGCCTCGATCGGTCCGTTCGGCGGGCGGGCGGCCAGGGGATAGACCTTGCCGTCCTCGCGCGACCACATGCCGGTGCGCGGGTCCAGCCGGATCATCTTGATGCCGGTCCAGAACGAGCCGAAGACGAGCCACGGCTGGCCGCGGTCGTCGAGGGCGAGGTTGGGATCGATCGCGTTGTAGTCCACCTTGTCCGGGAACGACTCGATGACCTTGCCGTGGTCCACCCACTTGTAATCCCCGGAGGCCGGGTCGAGCGTCGCGTTCGTCGCCAGGCCGATGACGGATCGCTGGCTGCCCATCGTCGAGACGGCGTAGTAGAGGTGGAATCGGCCGTTGTAGTGCGAGATGTCCGGCGCCCAGACGTCACGGGCGCGGAAGATCTCAGCCTTCGCCCAGGCGGGTGTGTCCTCCGCGAATACCCGGCCGGCGTTCTCCCAGGTGATCAGGTCCTTCGACCGTCGCATCGGCACGCCCGGTCCCGTGGAAAAGACGTAGTACGTGTCCTTCTCGCGGATGATCACCGGGTCGTGCACGTGCCGCACGTCGCCCTGCTGCGCGAGCAGGGGCGGGGAACCTCCGACGAGCACCACAACCGCTGCAAAGAGGAAGAGAAGACGCATGATCGCATTTTGATGGAACGCGGAGTCCCCGACAAGCGGCTTTTCTTGACCTTGCTCCAGCCTCCGGTATCGCATATGATACCATCATGGCTGGCCGCCTGACGGTCGTTCTGGACAGCAACGTGCTCGAGGCCGCAATGCGGTCCCGGCGCGGGGCGTCATTTGCCGTCCTATCCGCCGTGGGCACGGGGCGTTTCGACATTGCGGTATCCGTTCCGGTGGTGCTCGAGTACGAGGAAGTGTTGATGCGGCAAGTCGGTGAAGCGGGCCGCCGTCGGGCCGCGGTGCGGGGAGTGATTGACTATCTTTGTGCCGTAGGCAAGCAGCAGTCGGTGTTCTTTCTCTGGCGGCCGTGCCTTCCCGACCCCAGCGACGACATGTTGCTGGAACTGGCGGTGGCGGCGGGCTGCGACGCGATCGTCACGCATAACCGTCGCGACTTCGGGTCAGCAAAGCAGTTCGGTGTCCGAGTGCTGACGCCGGCGGAGTTCCTGAACGAGATCGGAGGTGTCTCGTGAGTGCGATGAGCTTGCGACTGCCTGACTGGTTGCACAAGCAGCTTCGCGAGTGTGCCAAGCGCGAAGGTGTTTCGATCAATCAGTTGATCAACTCGGCGGCGGCGGAGAAGCTGGCGGCTCTTATGACCGAAGAGTACCTGCAAGCGCGGGCGAAGCGTGCGAGCCGCAAGAAGTTTGACGCGGCGCTGCGGGCCGTCCCCGACGTCGAGCCTGAACCGCTCGACCGGTTGCCGGATAAGCCTGTTCGACGCCGATGCCATACAGCGAAGTAGCTGGGCGGGATCGGCGATTCGCGCATCCGCACGAGCAGATCCGCCGTGTTCGCATTCCTGCACCTGAAGCTGTTCGGGGTGCCGGCATTGCTGCCCTTGCGCGGCAAGCTGCTGCGTTTGCGCGAGGGCGATGAACCTCGCTGCGGGAAATGCGAGTACAACCTCACAGGGCTGCCGGGTAACCGGTGTCCTGAGTGCGGGGGCTTTTTGAGGAAGTGGGGGTGAAGAAGGGCCTGTCCGTATTCTCGGAAGGAACGGGAGGGCTTGTCAGCGTCAGCATACTGGCGATAGTCTCGACAATCGTAGCGATCCGGCTCTTGCTGACCCTCGCGTTTCTGGGGCTTGTTCCCCTCGTGTGACTGCGGGATTGCGCTGCGTCGACGATCCCCCAATGAGCAGCCAAACGCGGTGGTCTGGCCGAGGAAGACCGAGG
>CAZMVY010000211.1:248-2820 GCA_964569765.1 uncultured Planctomycetales bacterium | reverse complement strand
GAGGTGCCCGGCCGAAGGCGGCGCGCCGCGTCCCGGGCCGCATGTGGAGGCCGCATTACAGGATCAAGGCCCCAGCGGCCGGATGCCGTTGTGACCTGCCTTGAATCGCACGCCGCGGATGTTGCTGCCCGGGCCTTCCTCGTAATACACGCAGTAGATACTTCCGTCCGGCAGTTCGCAAAGGCTTGGGTACGCGCCGGTCACGGTGTCGATCTGGACCGGCCCCTTCCAGGTCTTTCCGTCATCGAGGCTGTAGTGCAGGCTCGTGCCGGGCAGGCGGTGGCCCAGCAGCAGGACGCCGGAGCGTGTCTTGAGCATGTACGGCGCGTGGCCTTCGAACCCGATCCGCCGCGGTTCGTCCCACGTCTTGCCGCCGTCGTGCGACCAGGAGTACGCCATCGCCGGCCGCATCACCATGAGGAGATTGCCCTTCGTGACTTCGCATACGTCCGGCTCGGCGTCCAGGTAGATATCGCAATCCCGGCCGATGACGATCGGCTCGGACCACGTTCGGCCGTTGTCGGCGGAGGTCGTGAACCCGGCGTACATCTGCCCGCGGACGCGCGATTCTCCGGGGTGGTAGTACACCGCCAGCGCCAGTCGCCCGTCGGAGAGCACGCGGATCGGCGAGCTGCACACCCACGTGTCGAAGAGGACCTGTTCGGGGCCCCAGGTTTTCCCGCCGTCGCGCGAGCGGACCATCGCCGAGTGCACAAACTGATAGCCGCGCCTGGCGTCCGGCCGGTGCGAGAAGTAGTTGCACAGCAGATCGCCGTTGGGCAACTCACAGATCGACGGGTCGCGGTCGTCGAGGGGCGTGTCCACGACCACCTCGGCCTTCGACCACGTCTTGCCGTCGTCGGTGCTGCGGACGAGGCAGATCCGCCCGGCCTTCGCGCAGTTGGCGGGCAGCTTGCCGCCCGGGGCCCACTTCGGCAGGGAGACATGGGCGAACCCCGCGTAGAAGACGCAGAGCAGTTCACCCTTCTTCGTGCGGATGATGTCCGGGAAGGCCTCATAGCCGCCCGCCCCGGCGTCCGAGCAGACGATTACGTGTTGGAACGCCGGCGCCGTCGTCGTGCTCGGCGGGAGTGCCCCACCCGATAGTATCAGCAGGATCAGCGGTTGTGCGATGCAGGTCATCATGCGGGCCTCCGTGGCAATACGTATCGAAGTCCGGGCGGCAGTCTCTCGGTCCCGGGAGTTTAACGGGTCCGGCGTTCGCTGAGAACCTCCCGGTTGTCTCTTGCCGGTACGGCGCGAGTGTTGGTAGAATCGTTGTCATGTCCAAGCTTGGAGTCCATCAGATTCAGGAACTGGCGCGTCAAATCGTATTGCGCAACCCCGATGGGATACGGTTCGGAGAGTTGGTGCGGCAGATTGCGGAAGCGAACCCGGAGACGCCGCGTGGCACGATATCAACGCAGGTCTCAGGTCTAATAGACCGCTATCCAGGCGAGGTAACAAAACCCAGCCGTGGTTTGTTCAAGCCCGTGGTGGCTGAGCGGGGGTTCGAGGCGCCGAGCGACAAACCTGGCGCTGCGATCACGCCCATGTCCGTTCCAAGGGAGGAAGACTTTTACGGCCCATTCGCTGAGTGGCTGAAGAGCGATCTCGATGAAGCCACGGCGGTGGCAACTCTTGGTGGTGCGAGCTTGAAAGGAAAATGGGGGACTCCGGACGTAGTCGGTGTGTAGAAGCCCTCGATGCTGGACCTCATCAAGTTCGGCCCGGAGATTGTGTCGGCGGAAATCAAGATCGATCCGACGCAACTGGTGGTCGCCTTCGGCCAGGCCATCGCGTACCGTCTGTTCTCCACAAAGTCATATGTGGTCATGCCGAGCACCGTCGCTGCGGAGGACTTAAGCCGTCTGGAGGCCCTTGCGATGCTGTTTGGCCTTGGACTGGTGCTCTTCGACGTGAACCTGGAGTCGCCCAACTTTTCGAATCGGGTACGCGCGCAGCGTTTTTCGCCCGACATGTTCTACGTGAATGAGTTCGCGGACCGCCTTCGTCACTTCGCCCCGAAGGTGTTCGAGCGCCTCTTCTCCTGACTCGCGGTTGACGCCCGGTCTGGTTTCCGATGCGAGGCTAAGCGGCCCGAGTGCGAGTCCGCTTCGGAAAAGGCGTAGAAGTCGATGCGTTCCTGTGCTGGCAGCTCCCGCGACTGATGGTAGTGCAGGAGGCGCACGTAGTGTACCTCCTGCATCATTTCATCGCCAGGAAACTCCTTGCGCACCTCATCCCAGAGGAGGTTCTTCTGGGCCTGCGTGAGTTCCTTCGTCATGTGCGGCTCCTACAACTCGGGCGGCGCGGCGATCTCGATGTTTGCGTAGCCCAATAGCGCATTGACCAGGTTGATCTCCCGGCGCGTATTCACCTTGACCAGGTGCCGGAAGTTCCAGCTTGCCAGGTACGGAAGGCCGTTCGCGGAGGCGATGGCCACGTGACGGGCGTCCGAGAGGTAGCGCTCCGGAAAGACGCCCCGCCCCACGTATTCAATCGCCAGTGCCTCCGCCTCCTCGCTCAACGCAAGCACGTCGAAGCCACGACCCATCCTTTCGATCTTCGC
>CAZMVY010000211.1:0-238 GCA_964569765.1 uncultured Planctomycetales bacterium | reverse complement strand
CCCACGACGGATACCAGCGGACGGTACGCTGTGAGCCGCTCCGTCCAGAACTGCTGAGGCAGTTCCTGGCGGTACCGCGCCCGTTCGTCGTGATAGGCGCTCGGAACGGTCGTATCGAGATACAGTCGCGGCCTCTCCATTGCTCAGACCATTATACATCGCTCGCCGGCGAGCCGCGTTATCACACGGTGACCTTGATCTGGATTCAGTCGACGTCCTGTACGACGGAGTTCTTGCC
>CAZMVY010000210.1:0-8449 GCA_964569765.1 uncultured Planctomycetales bacterium | reverse complement strand
GGCGGAGGCCGCGGAAGCGGCCGTCTCCACCCGTGAACGTGATGGAAACGTACAGCCCGAAGGCACCATCGTGCCGGAGTTCCCGGCGCGGCTGGTGCGATCGGAGCCGTGGTGGACGCTCGTGCGAGAGTCGCAGGGCAGTCGCCCGGTTGGCGCGCCGTATTATGTCCTTCCCAACCGGCTGCTGGAGGTCATGGTCTCCGCGTCGGCCGGCGGCACGCGGAGCGTCGTTTTTCTCGTCAGCGGCGAACTCACGGAATACCGCGGGACGAATTACCTGCTTGTGCACAAGGTGCTGATAAGGCGGGACATGGGCAATCTGCGGTGACCGGTAGCCGCTCGTGGGCGACCGGTGGATGATGAAATCGGCACGCCCTCGCGGCGGCTTCCTGCGGGCCTGCGTGCGAGCGGCTCGCGGCTCCGGAGGATCTCGATCGGCCGAGCCCACCGGGCAAGAGGCCCTATTGACAGGCGGGCCGGTGCCGCTAGATTAGTGGCGGCGTATGGGGTCCCGTGTCTCGACGCAGGGGCGGGGCCTTTTTTCGGAAAATCCTACCCGTTGGCGGTCCCCCGTGACCCAGGTGAAGGAGGCCGGACGTGCAGTATCTCCTTGGCTTCGACGAACGCGGATGGCGTACGAGAGTTCGGCTGGTCGTAGCGAGCGCGGCGGGCGCGGTCCTCGCGCTGACCGGCGGCTGCGGCCACCCCCTGGAGACGGGCTACGGCAACCCGGGCAAGATGCAGCTTCAGTTCTACTCACCGCCGGGCGCCACCGTAGCCGTCCGGGCCTGCCCGGCGCGGAGCCATGAGATCAACACCTATCCGGCCGACGGCGACCGCCTCGAACGTTCGCCGGAGGAATATGCCGTATTCAACCTCGCGCCCGGCCGGTACGAGTTCAAATACACGGCGGCGGAGGGATTGCCCGACGTGAGCGTCTACGGCGAGCTGGATGTGCGGTCGCCGTGGTGCGAGTACGCCAAGGTATTCATGCGACGTTCGTTCATCCCGATCAGCCTGCCCTCGGCGTACTACAAGAAGCTGCCGTCGGCCGGCAACGAAGTTTTCCCGTTCCGCGGTGAGCGGGTTCGCGTCGCCATCGACGAGAACGACCTGGCGCGTCTGAAGCAGGGAGACGTCGTGGAAAAGGTCTTCGTCGTGGCAGACCTGGAGAAGGCCGCTAAGGCGGCGGCGCGGGCGAAGCAGGACCTGGTCGTTCTGGATCGGAAGCTGGAGTATGCGGAGGCGCGGTTCCGCGAGGCGTACACGGACTTTTATCTGGCCAGCGACGATCCGTGGGCGCGGTTCTTCGGCGTGGACAAGCAGTTCATCAACTGGGAGAAGGAGCGGCTGGATCTCCAGCAGAAGATCGAGAAGACCCAGGCCCGGCTCAAGCGGGCGCAGGCCCTGCTCGACGGCGATCACGTGATTATCCGCAAGGGGATGCTCGCGGTGGCGACCGAGGAGATCATCAAGCCCTATCATGACCCGGTGGACGGCGCGGACGACATCGGCGAAGTGCTGCTGGTCATGCGGCTGGGCGGGCGGCACATGCAGTGGGGTGAGCCGGCCCGCGAGCTGGCGTCGTTCAAACCGTGAGAGCGGTGCCGGGTGCGGAGTTTCAGGTGCTGACTGGAGACGCGTGTTCGGGTTCCCGGCACGCGTCTTTTCCTGCGCGGCCAATCGCAGGAATGCAGGGCTCGCGACGGTCGCGGCAGAGCGCACGACGGACAATCCGTGCGGGGCACGCAAAGGCCGCATCGCGCGGCCGTGAGGCCCCGGGCAAAGGAGACACCCCGATGCACAAGAGACTGAATCGACGCGAGTTTCTGGCCGCCGGCGCCGGGGTAACGGCGTCCGCTCTCTTTGCCTCGCCCGCGCGGGCGAACGCCGGCGACCGCATCCGCTGTGGCGTCATCGGCGTCGGGAGCCGCGGCACGTACCTGATGCAGTTGGCTATGAACGTCAAGGACGCCGATTTCGTCGCCGTGTGCGACATTGCCAAGGGACGGGTCAGGAACGCCCAGTCGCTCGTCGCGAAGGCCCGCGGCAACACCCCCGACGGCTACGGCGAGAAGGGGCCGCAAGATTACCGCCGCATGCTCGAGCGCAAGGACCTTCACGCCGTCATCATCGCGACGCCGATCGACGACCATGCGCGCATGTCGATCGACGCCCTCCGCGCGGGAAAGGCGGTGCTCAGCGAGGTCGCCGCCGCGACCACGATGGACGACTGCCACGGCCTCGTCCGCGCGGTCGAGGAGACCCGCGGCTTCTACATGATGGCCGAGAACGTCTGTTATTTCCGCGACTGCATGATGATCCTGAATATGGTGCAGCAGGGCGTTTTCGGCGAGGGCTTCACCTACGCCGCCTGCGGCTACGTGCACGACTGCCGCTTCCTCCTTTTCAAGCCCGACGGCACGCTCACCTGGCGCGGCGAGCGGATGTGCCGCGCCGTAACCGGCAACCGGTACCCGACGCACGCGATCGGCCCGGTCGCGCAATGGCTGGGCATCAACAAGACCGACCGCTTCGTCTCGCTCGTGTCGATGAGCAGCCGGTCGTTCGGCGCCCGCGAATACGCGACCCGGAAGTTCGGCAAGGACAGCCCGCAAGCGAAGATCGAGTTCGCCGGCGGCGACTCGAACACGACGCTGATCCGGACGGCCAGGGGAGTCGTCATCGACCTCCGCTACGACATCGCCTCGCCACGGCCGGTCCGCAGCACGACGTACATGTCGCTGCAGGGCGAAAAGGCCTCGTACGAGGGCCTCACCGGCGAGATCTGGATCGACGGCCGGACCGGCAAGGAGCAGTGGGAACCCGTCGCGAAGTATGCGAAGGAATACGATCATCCCTACTGGCAGAAGTGGGGCCAGGAGGCCGAGCAGACCGGCCACGGCGGGGCCGATTTCTTCGTGATCCGCGAGTTCTTCGACGCGCTGCGCGCGGGCAAGCCTTCGCCGATCGACGTCTACGACGCCGTCGCATGGAGCTGCATCATCCCGCTCTCGGCGGAGTCGGTCCGCAAGGGCAGCGCGCCGGTGGAGATCCCCGACTTCCGAAAGGGCGAGAGGCAGGACCGCGCGACCTCGTGATCGCCGCACGGGTCGACCGGATCGACGTCAGAACTCCGGCGGGCGATCCTCCGCGGGCTGGGCGCGCCGCCGGCGGTATTCGCGAATGATCCCATGCAGCGCCGCCGGGGCCCGCAGGCGATTCGCGCGGACGGCGTAGGCCGCGAGTTCGAGACCCGCCCACCCGAAGCTGATCCACGTGAGATACCCGTGCATCTGCGAGGACGCGGCGGCCATGCTCACATGGGGGTCGTGGTGCACGCCGGCGAGGATCTGCGCGACCCACAGGACCAGAAGTCCCAGGGCCTCGTAGAGCCGGACGCGGAGGTCGAGCAGCAGGACCATCCCCAGGAACACCTGCGAGGCGGTAAGCAGGACTTCGACGCGCTGGAAGTGGTTCAGGCAGATCGGCTCGACGGTCAGGCCGTGCTGGGAGGAGGAGAGATAGAACACCGCCGGCATGACCGCCACGAGCAGCGTCACCTCCTGGAGCGCAGAACTGGCCATGTTCATGAAGGCCATAGGGGCGGTGCGGACCTTGCGGGCCCAGTTGAACGCGGAGACCTTCTCCGGGAACTCGCTCAGAATGGGGGCGATCCACTGCAGCATGATGTAGGGCGAGATGCCGATCGCCAGGCCGAGGGCCTTGCAGCTCTCGACGAACGGGTGGGCGCAGACGAAGATGGCGACGCCGCCGGCGAGGAAGAGGAAGATGATCAGGTTACCGCGCAGGGCCGGCCGGCGGCGCAGGATCCAGCGGGGGATTGCGTCCATGTCGTCGATCTTCTCCGCCTCCTCCGGCGGCGCGAGCGAGAGGAGATAGACCACGCCGGCATAGATGCCCACCAGCAGCACACCGTCGAGAAGCGAGATCGTACCCTTGATGCTGATGAGCACGAGGTACAACACGGGGACGAGGAACGAGAGGACCTCAACGCTGTGCTCGGGCTCCAGCTCGATGACCATGAGGAACCGCTTGTGCTTCACACGTGAGGCGATCGTGGCAACGATGAAGATTAGGGGCCATCCGAAGCCGATCAGCAGCCGCGTGGCCCCGGTGAAGTTGGCGGTCATGTACTGAATGTTGGCGTGGTCCCTCCCGGCGCTCCAGGCAAGGACGGCCTCGACGCTGTACTCGGGGAGCGTCTGGATCAGGGCGAGGGCCGCCAGCGCCGCGCCCTGGCTGATGAGGAACTGCGCGGATTCCGCGGCCCAACTGATGAGCAGGGCCGCCAGGATGATCAGCGGGAACGTCCCGGCGGCGTCGGCAGGGCTGGCGGCGAGGAGAAGAAGGGCGTGAAGCATGCGGCAGCCGGAAAACACCATGGGATAGCGGAAGATGCGTTCATCCGTTGATCCGGTGCACCCTCAGTCCAGGCAGCTCCGCACCCGCGCGGCGCCGGCGCCGCCTGACAGGATAGAGGTCTTACGGGGCCCGGCGTTTCATTCCGCGATCATCGTCTACCAGTCGCAGTACTTGACCTCGCCGCCGACGATCGTGGCAACGGCGCGGGCCTTCACCTTCCACCCGTCGAAGGGGCTGTTGCGGCTCTTGGAGCGGAACTTCGACACGTCGATCGTCCATTCCGCCTCGGGGTCGATGAGCGTAACATCCGCGTCGGCGCCCTCGCGCAACGTGCCCTTGGTCAGCCCGAGGATCCGGGCCGGACGGACGGTCATCCGCTCGATCAGGCCGGGCCAGTCGAGCAGGCCGGGCGTCACGAGGGCCTTGACGAAGAGCGGCAGGGCAGTCTCCAGCCCGACGATGCCGAACGGGGCCGCGCCGAAGGTCAGCTCCTTCTCCTGCATCGCGTGCGGGGCGTGGTCGCTCACAAGGCAGTCGATGGTCCCGTCCACCACCCCGTCGAGGCACGCCTTCACGTCGTCCTTCGTCCGCAGCGGCGGGTTCATCTTGTAATTCGTGTCATAGCCGGAGCATGCCTCGTCCGTCAGCAGCAGATGATGCGGGCAGACCTCGGTCGTGACGCGCACGTTGTCGTGCTTGGCGCGCCGAATGAGATGGACCGAGCCGGCCGTCGAGACGTGGGCCATGTGATATCGCGCGCCCGTCTCCTTCGCGAGCCGCAGGTCGCGCTGCAGCATGAGTTCCTCGGCAATCGCCGGTATGCCGGGCAACCCGAGCCGGACGGACGCATAGCCGCTGTGCATGACGCCGTTGCCGGAGAGGTCCTTGTCCTCGCAATGCTGAATGATCGGGCGGTCGAACATCGTGATGTACTGGAACGCGCGGAACATCGTGGCGGCGCTGGCGACGCCGCTGCCGTCATCACTGAAGGCGACGGCCCCCGCGCGGACCATCTGGCCCATCTCGGCCAGTTCCTTGCCGGCGCGGCCCTTCGTGATCGCGCCGATCGGAAAGACGTTGCAGAGGCCCACCCGCGCCGCCTGACGGGTAACGAACTCGATCGCCGTGGCGCCGTCCAGCGGCGGCCGCGTGTTCGGCATACAGGCAACGCTGGTGAAACCGCCCGCCACCGCCGCCGCGCTGCCTGAGGCGATGGTCTCTTCTTCCTCGTCGCCGGGCTCGCGAAGGTGCACATGCATGTCGATCAGCCCGGGTGCCACAATCAGCCCACGGGCATCGAGGACGCGGTCCGCCACGGTCGTCACGCGGCCGACCTGGCGCACCTTGCCGTCGGCCAACAGCACGTCGCAAACGTTGTCCAGCGACTGGCTCGGGTCGATCACGCGGCCGTTCTTGATCAGGATCGTTGGTACGGGCATTGCTCAACCGTTTCGTGCGTGTCTTCCAGAGTGCGGCCTCTCCGAGGTCGCCTGCGGTCTCGGAGAGACCGCACTCCACATTGTACGGCCTCTCTTAGGTCGCCTGCGGTCTCGGAGAGACCGCACACATTGTCAGCCCGGCGTCTCGACGGCGGTGGCCTGGTTCACGAGGAACAGGACGGCCATGCGGATCGCCAGCCCGTTGGTCACCTGCCGCAGGATGCTGCTGTTCGGGCCGTCGGCCACGTCGGCGGCCAGCTCGATGCCGCGGTTGACCGGTCCGGGATGCATAACGAGGACGTCCTTTTTCGCCCGCTTCATCCGCTCGCGCGTCAGGCTGAAAAGCCGGATGTACTCCTCCGTGCTGGGGAAAACATTGCTCGTGATCCGCTCGTTCTGGATACGAAGCATGTTGACCACGTCAACCTGCGGGAGGACTTCGTCCAGATTGTGACTGACCTCGCAGCCCATCGCCGCGATCTTCTTGGGCACAAGCGTCGTCGGGCCGACGACCGTCACCTTGGCGCCGAGCTTGTTGAGGCCCCAGATGTTCGAGCGGGCCACGCGGGAGTGGGCGATGTCACCCACGATCGCCACGTGCAGGCCCTCGATGCGGCCCTTGAGTTCGCGGATCGTGAAGATGTCGATAAGGCCCTGCGTGGGGTGCTCGTGCTGCCCGTCGCCGGCGTTGACCACGCAGCCCTTCACGCAGCGCGCCAGGTGGTGCGGCGCCCCGGCGGCCGAGTGCCGCACGACGAGGATGTCCACGCCCATCGCCTCGATATTCCGCACGGTGTCGAGCAGGGTCTCGCCCTTGTTCACAGACGAGCCGGCGGCGGAGAACTCCAGCACATCGGCCGAGAGCCGCTGCGCCGCCAGCGTGAAGCTGTTGCGCGTCCGCGTCGAGTCCTCGAAGAAGAGGTTCACGACGACCTTGCCGCGCAGCGCGGGGACCTTCTTGATGCTTCGGGTGGAGACCTCCTTGAAGCTCTCGGCCGTCTGGAAGATGTGCAGCAGCTCTTCCGCCGAGAGGTCCTCGAGGCCCAACAGGTGCCGCCGACGCCAGAGGACCGTCGAGGGCTGGGCCGTCGATCGGGCCGCAGCCGGCGTGGAATCAGGCGTGCTCGTCCGGGCCTGGCTCATATCACCTCCACGCGATCCTGTCCGTCCGTCTCGCGGAGAAGAACGTTGACCGTCTTGTCCACCCGTTCGACCTTGACGCCGACGAAGTCCGCCTGGATGGGCAGCTCACGTCCCGGCCGATCGACCAGGACGGCCAGGCGGATCGCGATCGGCCGGCCCAGGTCCACGAGCGCATCAAGCGCCGCGCGGACCGATCGGCCGGTGTACAGCACGTCATCGACGAGGATGATGTACCGCCCGTCGATGTCGAAATCGATCTCGGTCTTCTGGAGGATGGCGGCGGGGCCCTTTTCGGCGAGGTCGTCACGGTAGAGCGTGATGTCGAGGGCGCCGTGGGCAACGTTGGCGAGCCCGTCCCGCTCCAGCAGCCCGATCAGCCGGGCGGCCAGCACATCGCCCCGGCTGCGGATGCCGATCACGCCGATCGACGCGCCCGCGGGGATGTGCTTCTCGATATCCCGGGCAAGCTGTTCGAGCGCGGTCTGGATGCCTTGCGCGTCAAGCAGTGTCTGCATAACTGTCTCCGAGGGCAGAATACTTCGGCCGATTGGCAGGGTCAACCCCGGCGCGGCACACGGCGGCGCCGCCAAGGCCGGAAAGGCGCGATCGGCGCTGTCATCCGGTGTTCCCGACGAGGCACGCACGGAACGACGCGTGCCGGGTCGCGTTCCAAGCCCGACCCGGCACGCGTTGAAAGAACGCGAAGCACCCGCAAGCGCTCTCGGTCCGAACGCGAAGTGCCAGCGAGCGGCCGGGTTTATCCCGGCCTGGCAAACGCCCGGTGGCGGCCGCGCGCCGACGCGCTACTTCGCGATATCGAACGCGACGGTGCGCGTTCCCGCGACCGCGCGGGCGGCGGCGGCGAAGTTGCCGACGAGCGCGCCGGCCAGATTCTCCCCGCTTCGCAGCACGTTTGCGTTGACCGGGCGGAGGACCAGGACGTACCGCCCGGGGGCGAGGCCCGTCGTGTCGATCGCGCCGATGTTGACCACGCGCCCGCGCTCCCCCCCTTCATAAGGGGGGGCAGGGGGGGTGGAGCTTTGCGAGATCTCGCCCACCGGTGCACTCTCCGCCAAGACCGCAGCAAGTCGCGCCGCCGACTCGGCGCTCCACGGCACGGGGAAGGCGTCGCCGCGGCCGCCGCGCGTTCCCAGCGGGCGGTTGCTCGGGCCGCTGACGGACCAGACGGCCGAGCCGTCGGAGAACGGCGTGTCGAACTGACCGCGCCAACGGCCTCGTTCCCCATCCGGGAGGATCACAGCATAGGCCTCACCTCCTTCGTCTCCTGCCGCGCCGCAAGAAGCACGTAGCCCCAGCCATCACGAGACACGCCGTGCCGGGCTCGGGCGTTCCAGCCCACACCAGCGCGTTGTAAAAGACCTGCATGTCTTGCAGGTTGGCTCCGCCATCCTTGTCTTCGATGTAATAGGAGAAGTAAAGCCCCCGGTAGGCATTTGTCTCCTTTGCGATAATCCCCGGGC
>CAZMVY010000209.1:0-8565 GCA_964569765.1 uncultured Planctomycetales bacterium | reverse complement strand
CGCCACGATCTCACAAAGGACGGAAATGGTGTTGATCTCGGCGAAGGAACCCGGCACGCCCAGCGACGGCGTGGTGGTGCCCCAGCGGCCCGGCCCGAGCAGCATGATCGTCTTCGGTTGCCGGGGCTCATCGGCGTGGGTGATCCGCCCGATCAGGCGGGCGATGGCGTACCGCTCGTTGACCGGCAGCCTGCCGTACACGGAAGGAACCACATAGATGAGGCGATCGACCGGAGCAGTGCGGCTCTGGCCGATCACGGCACCGTGCGCCTCGAGGATCAGGTCGTCCTTCCGCAGATCCGCCGGCACTTCCGAAGCCATCCCGGGGGCGTTGACGGGCAACGGGCGGCACTGCACCAGGTTGATCCGGTAGCCCTCGTCGCCGAAGAAATTGGCCGTGAACTCCGTGTCGACCGGACAGCCGTAGGCATCCTCGAGAATCGCGAGCATCTCGCGCATGTCCTTTACGAACGAGGTTTCCGAGAGGAGCCGGTCAAACGTAAGCATCCAGGGGAAGAGGTCGCGACGGCCGGTCTCGGCCATGATCCGCTCCGCTGCCTCGTCGGGCGAAGCGAACAGTTCCAGCGGAAGGCCGGGGCTCTGCCTCGCAACATCGGCGAAATCCTCGGAGACAAGCTGGTTCGCCTGAAGGTCGATCACATCGACGCGGCGCTGCGCATACTGGCGCACCGCGTCGATTCCGCTTTCGGGACGAAGATGCGGCGCGTTCAGCGCGACGACACGCGTGTAGTCGTCGTCCGAGCGGTCCACCGCCCGTGTGCCCAGCCCGAAGACGAGCCGCAGAACCCCCGCATTCGGGTCGATGTTCTCGTTCCATACGTAGGCATTGAACGAAAAACCCACGCCGGCAACCTGCGGGAAAAAGCGGTGGCCGTACATCGCCCCGGAGACGCGCTGCACGAGCAGGGACATCTGCTCGTCGCGGTCGAGAAGGCCGCGTTGGGCGCGATAGCGAAGGGCTTTTTCGCTCATCGTGCTCGCATAGATCGTGCGGACGGCGGAGAGAAAGTCGTCGAGACGCTTCTGACGCGGGCCCTGGTTCGCGCAGAAGACGCTCTCGTACTTCCCCGCGAAACTGTTGCCGAAGTTGTCCTCCAGGAGGCTGCTCGACCGGACGATGATCGGCGACTGGCCGAAGTAATCGAGCATGTCCTCGAACTGCCGGAGCGTGTATTCGGGGAAGGTACCCATCAGGATGCGCTGACGGCCGCGTTCGGCGCCCTTCAGGAACGTCTGCGGATCGCGCTGCTGCTGCCGCACCCACCAGATCCCGTTGCGGACGAGGAACGTGTAGAAGACATCCGAGCCGATGTAAAAGGAGTCGTGCGCCTCCAGCAGTTCCTCCCATCGCGGGTCCGCGTGTTTCAGAATCGCGCGAGCCAGAAGCATGCCGACGGACTTGCCGCCGATCAGACCGGTCCCGATCATCCGCTTGCCGATTTCGAGCACATCGGAAAGGGTGAGGTACCTGTGGACGAGTTCAAGCACGCGTTCGTCGCGCGATACGACCATCCGCAGCAGCCGCCGCGTAACCTCGTCCGC
This sequence comes from uncultured Planctomycetales bacterium, assembly GCA_964569765.1. GTDB lineage: Bacteria > Planctomycetota > Phycisphaerae > UBA1845 > PWPN01 > CAZMVY01. Next base: position 7,002 of record CAZMVY010000209.1, on the reverse strand, counting down.
CCTCTCGATGGAGCACTCCCGCCGTTCGGTCGGGTCGCGGACCTCCTCGGCCTGGAGCAGGGCGCGGTTCCAGACGCCGAGCTGCGGCCGGGCGACGCGCACGCCCGCCCACGGGATCGACGTGAGGATCTCGGCGATCGTTGCGCTCTCGGTGGCGGGCGTGAACTCGTCGCCCTGCCAGACGTGCAGCATGTACATCGTCGGGGAATAGCGCTGCTGCACCTTGAGCGGATGGACGTAGAGCCGCCCCCTGTGGCGGTATACGTCAAGAAGCACCTGCGCGGTGTCCGCGATGGGCATCGTCGCGTGGAAGGAATGATAATTCTTGAAGACCGCGAAGTAGGCGATGGCCTCGACATCGTAGAGGTACGGGCAGGTAAGCAGGAAGAAATTGGCCAGCATCTGATCGCTGTACCACTGCTCGGCCAGCTCGCTGAGACAATCAAAAACGTAGAACCCGCCGTGGCCGCTGGCCTCGATGACCTGATGAATCTCCGTAATGAAGGTCTCGAAGCCCGCCTCCGGCCAGAGGAGATGGATCTCGGCCCCGCCATCGTCCGGGATGAGCGGCGGATGGCCGGCAAAACGGAAGTACACGAGCCGCTTGCCCAACTCCCGCGCGCGCTGCGCATAGGGAGTAACGAAGGCGGCGTAGTCCTCGATGGAATCGATCTGCCAGACGATGTTGTCGCCGGGCATCAGGCCTTTGAGCATCCGGTCGAGGCCGGGAAGGCCGGTAGTGAGCGGTACGCCCGTCATGGCCGGGTCATCTCCGAAAGTGTGAATCCGTTTCCGCGGCCGTCCGGCGAAAACCGTATATCAGCATAGCATGCGCCGCGTCGGCCCGGCAAGGGAACTTGAAACCGTCGGGAATCCGCCGTAGCGTGAGGCCCGGCGCGCCGCCCGCGGGCGCGGACGGGTCACCTGCCGGAGGAAGCGACCGATGACCGGCCACGGACGGTACAATCTGCCGACGCATCTCTTCGGAATGCCGCTCCGGGGACTGCTTCTCGCGATTCTTCTATCGGCGCCCCTCCGGGCCGACACGACCACCCGCGCCACCATGGCAACCGCGGAGACCTCTCCGACGCCCATCGCGCCGCCGGAGACGGTCGACGCCCTCCAGGCCCTGCGCGAGCAGGTCCGCGCGGAGATGGGCCGACTGGCAACCAGCACGCGGCCGGCGACATCCGCCCCCGCCTCCCAACCGTCGGAAGCCGGTGTGGCGATGGAAAGCGCCACGGCCCTGTACGCGGCGATGGAAAAACTGCTCGGGCGGATCGAGCAACTCATCGCACTCCGCAGCCAGCTCGAGGAACTGAAAAGCCCGGCGAAAATCGAAGCGTTCGCCGGGGAACTCGCCGCGATCCAGCAACGGACGCGCGAGCTGGAGAGCAAGCTGGCCGACCCCCCGCCGTATGCCTCCGTGGAGGAGCTCAAGCAGGTGCAGGCCGAGTACGAGGCCCGGCTGTCGGACCTCCGCGCGCGCACGGCCATCGCGACGGAACGGGCGAAGTCGCTTGCCGCCGCGCCGCAGCAGCTCCAGGAAGCCGCCGCCCGGACACAGAAGGCACAAGTGGAGTTCCAGACCGCGATCGGACGGCTGACCGGACTGCGCGAAACCGCCCGGACGCCCGTGGAACAGCGGGGCATCGAGCAGGAGATCCGCCGCGCCGAGATCCACGCCGGCCTGCCCGCCTTCGACGAACAGATCGTCCGGCTGACACAGGAGCGCGATGCCATTCTTCAGAGCCGGCACGAGCGGCGAATGCCGCTCCTCCGGGATTTGATGGTGAAGCTCACCGACTGGAAGAACATGCTCCAGCAGATTCGCTCACGCAGCGAACATGAACGGATCGAGGCGGAGCTGGACTTCATCGCGCACCATCCGAACTCGGTGCCCGCGTACGAGCGCACGTACTGGGAGATCAAACTCTTGGCCCTGACCGGCCGCGAGGAGATCAGCAAACGGGAGAGGACCCTGCGCGACCGGTACGTCGAGTTGTCCGATCTGGACCCGAAGCAGGCGATCGCCGCCGAACAGGCGTCGTGGGACCTGTTGATGGAATCGCTCGACCGCCGCCCGAGCCGGGACGTGCGGGAAATGTATCTCGATGTGCAGGCCTCCATCCGGTCGTGGCGGGCGAGAACCGCCCGCATCCGCCAACTGCTTGACCGCACCGTGGACGAGCAGCGCGATATCGCCAGCCAGCTCGACGAGTGCGACAGGCAACTGCGCGAAAAGACGACCCTGCTCAACCGGCAGCTCGAAGCCCACGCGATGCATCATCCGGGGGATGCCCAGGCGGAGAAACGGAGCCAGGACGCGCTGGAGACCCAGTCGCAATTCAGCCAGCAGGCGCAACAATTCCAGCTCGGCATCAGCCGGCTGGTCGGCCGCCTCAAGGAAGCGAACGCGGCGGCGGATTCGTTCGTATACAGGCTGGAAGACTACCGCAGCCGGCTCTACTGGCGCTACCTGTACGTACCGGAATGCTCACTGTGGTCCTACCGATGGAGCGAGACGCAAAACGAATGGCGTTCACCCTGGGAGCGCGACCGGCGAACAGAGGTTGCGCGCGAACTCCGCACGTCCGTGGAAGCCATCGACACGGCGGGGTGGACGATGTTCGGGGTGTCGGTATTGCTTGCAGCCGTCGCAGGCGTCTGGGTCCGACGGCGCGCGGTCCGGTATACCCGGGCGACGATCGCGCGACTGGCGGAAACAAAGGAGGGAGACGGCGAGCACGAGATGACGGTCTCCGACCGGCTGCACCTCTTCGCCGCGCGGTATGCAGCGCGGACGGCGCCGCTCGTGTTCACGGCAGGCGCACCCCTCGCCTTCGTGCCCGCGCTCGAAGCCGACGGAACGATCAGAGCGCTTGCCGGATCGGTGCTCATGCTGCTCATCGGCCTCGCGCTGAGCGAGGCGCTCATCCGGCTTCTTTTTCTTCCGGGCAAGCCCCGGCAGCGCCTCCTGCGGTGCAGCAACATCGTCGCCGCGCACTACCGACGCTGGGGCATGGCGATGTGGACCGCTACCGTAATCCTGGCGGTGCCCCCGCTTCTTCTGCACGTGATGGAGCTGGCCCCGTACACGCGCGGATACCTGTGGGCCCTGTACGAAACCGTGGCCCTGCTGATCCTCCTGCTCTTCGGGTTCCGCAAACAGATGGTGCTGCGCGTGGTCGGGCGTCCGGAACAGGTGCGTCATCCCGGCGTCCTCGCACTCGTGTCAGGCCTTTACCCGCTGCTGTGGCTCGGAACGGCGGCGCTCCTGGCCGCCGGCATCGCCGGGTACACCGTCCTAGTCGCGTACGTCATCTCCGCGGTCGTCAAGACCGTCGCCACGGTACTCGTCGGGCTGCTGGCCACCCGGTATCTCACCGATCTGCTCGTCCGCTACGGCCAGGCCCTCGCCAGGCAGGACGACACGGAGCCCGAGACCCCGTCCTCCGCCGCCCCGGGCAACGCGCAACGCGCGGAGACCCGGGCGGGTTCTTTGCCCGATGCCGCACCACCGAGGGAACCCGCGGCCGCGCAACCACCGGGCGTCACGCTGCAACTCGCCGCCGCGATTCTGCGATGGGCCGTAGCAATCGGTGCGGCCGTACTGACGTTCGGCTACTGGGGTATCACGACGGTCGAGATCCGGTCGGTCCTCTACTACGAACTCATCGGCCCTGATGCCGTCACCGGCCGCGCCGCGATCACAGTAGCCAGCGTGCTCGGCGCCATACTCGCCGTCGTGGCGGCGTGGTGGATCTCACGAGCCCTGCGATCCGTGCTGAATACGCGCGTCTATCCGATCTACACGGGGCTTGATCGCGGCGCGCAGGCGGCCATCAACACCATGCTCCATTACTTCCTGATCCTGCTCGGCCTGTATTTCGCGCTCTTTGCGATGCGGGTGCCGCTCGGGGCCGTGACGGTCGTGCTGGGAACCCTGGGATTGGGCGTCGGGCTCGGGCTGCAGCCGCTGTTCGTGAACTTCATCAGCGGCCTGATGATCCTCTTCGAGCGGCACGTACGGGTGGGCGACCTCATCGTGGTCAACGGCGAGCTGGGCGAGGTGACGAATATCAGCATGCGCTCCACCTGCATCCGGACGCCGGACGGCGTGGAGCTGGTGATTCCGAACAGCGATTTCGTCACGAAGGACGTCATCAACTGGACACTGCAGGAGAAAAGCCTTCGCGGACATGTGAAGGTCGGCGTGGCGTACGGCTCGGACGTTCACCTGGTCCGGCGGCTTCTGCTCGACCTGGCCCATCGGCACCCGCTTGTTCGCACTTATCCGCCGCCCGAGGTGTGGTTCACGGACTTCGGCGAGAACGCCCTCCATTTCGAGATCGTCGCGTGGTTCGACAACTCGTCGAACCGCTGGCGGTTCATGACCGAGATCCGGTACGAAATCGTCCGCGTCTTTGCCGAGCACGGTATCGAGATCCCGTTTCCGCAGCGCACACTGACGACGGCGCGCGGAAAACCGTTGCCCGTCGAACTCGTCGTACCCGGCAAGGCCGAGCACGGCGAAGGGCAGCCCGCGCCACCGAGCCGGGACGCGGATGCCAGGCCCGATCGGCCGGGCGGAGCCGGCGACGCCGGGTAACGCGGCGGGAGAAGCGCAGCGGTACGCGAGCCGCCTCGCCCCTTGAAGGCGACGGGCAACAGCCGACAGGTTGGCTCGCAACATCCGCCCGTGCCGCCGGTTACAGAACCGCAACCGTCGTCGGCGCAAGCACTTGGCGACCGCGGGGGCCGGTCACTATACTGCTGGTGGGACGACCATCCATGGGAAGTGCGAGGGGGGGAAGGCAGGAACGACCATGGCAAGCGAAAGGAAGAAATCCGATTCGGAAAGCCCGGGCCAGGCAGGATCGGCCACGAAGGCGCTCCCGAAGAAGGCGCCGCGGCGAACGCCGCCGAAGGAACTGCCGAGGTACAGGGTTCTTCTGCACAACGACGACCACAACGAGATGAGCTACGTGGTCGGCGTGATCCGCAAGCTGACGCCTCTGACGAAGGAGGAGGCGACGATGCGGATGTGGGAAGCACACACGAATGGGGTCGCGCTGCTGCTCGTCACGCACAAGGAACGCGCCGAACTGTACATGGAGCAATTCGCGAGCTGCGGCCTGACCGTGACGATCGAGCCGGAGTCGTAGCGACAGGTTGCGTGCGGACGCCGGCGGGGCCGGCGCACGTCAACGGCCTATGGCGGCAGACTCTTTGCACACGAAGCCTCGGTTGCGCGGGGGCGCGGCTTACGCGATCTTCGACCGCAGAGCCTGATATCCGTAGTGAATGATGAGATTGTCAAGGAGGATCAGGGCCACGTAGCTCTCGGCTACGGGCCAGATTCGCGCGACGATCGTCGGATCGCGGCGGGTGATCGCCGCGAGTTCCTTATTCTCCAGCGTGTACTTGTCGATCGTATGCTGGGGCTTGTCGATCGTCGGGGTCGGCTTGACGGCGAGCCGGGCGATGATCGGCTGGCCGGTGGCAAGGCCGCCGGTAATGCCGCCGGCATTGTTTGTCTCGAAGACGACCTTCCCGTCCACCGCCCGCATCGGATCGTTGTCCTGGCTGCCGGTCATGTCCTTCACGGCGAAGCCGGCGCCGATCTCGACGCCCTTGACGGCGCCGATGCCGAGCATGCGTCCCAGTTCCGCATCGAGCTTCGCGAAGACGGGCTCGCCGAGACCCGTCGGTACGCCGGTCGCAACGACCTCCACCACGCCGCCGGAGGAATCGCCGGTACGGGTGATCCGGTTGCACGCCTCCAGCATCGCCTGGGCGGCCGTGCGATCGGGACAGTTCACCACGGGATGCACGCCGTACTTCTCCTCGACCTGCCCGGAGATCAGCCGCGGGGCCCGGTTGCGAATCGCGTCGATCTCCTTTTCAATCTCGGCGAAGACCCGCGCCTTTTCGAGAAAGCGCATCTCCGGCGTGATGCGGCCCTTCACGTAGACCTCCTGGTAGAACGGGTCCAGATCGCGGCGCATCCGCTTGAACGACTCAACGGACTCCAAAGCCGCGGCATGATCCACGTCGCCGGCGCGGACACCGGCCATCTCGCGGATGAACGCAAACACGCGGATACCGCAGGCGTGCAGAATCCGTTTTGCCACGTGGCCGGCGGCCACGATCGGTGCGGTGTAGCGACCGCTGAAGAACCCCGCCCCGATCGCGTCATCGTCCGGACCGTACTTGATAAACGAGGCATACGAGGCATGGCCGGGACGCGGCGTGCGATTGGTATCCTGATACTGCTTCACGTGAATGAAGTGACGATCCAGATTGGGGATCAGGATCGTCAGCGGCGTGCCGTTGGTGTGGTTCCGGTTGCCGGCGTTCTCGATCGTGTCGGCGGCGTTCAGACCCGTGTAGATGATCGGCAGATCGGGCTCCTTCCGCGGGGACGACAGTTCGTCCGCACCGGGCTTGCGCAGGAGCAGATCGCCGTACACCTCCTGCTCCGTCAGGAGCAGCCCCGGCGGCACACCCTGGAGCGTAGCCGTCAGCCCCTCCTGATAGGATCCGCCGGAAACCGTGACCTGAAAGATCCGTCCAAAATGGCACCCGGTCATTCGCTCATTCTCCACGTCAGGCTTTCAGCGACGCGACGACGCGGCAACTGAGAGGATATCTGCTGAGGCGTGCGTCTTCCTTCGTTGCTTCGTCGCTTCGTCCTCACTCCTCTTCCACGCAACTGTCGTAAAACTCGACGTACATATCCTTGTCCGGGCCGGCGCGGAGTTTCATCGCCGCCCGCGGATGCTGGTTAAGCTGACCGGTGATGTTATACGGCACGAGCGGACCCCACTCGACCTTCTCCCGGAGTGCGACGAAATAATCCTGCAGAAGTCGCAGAATCGGCCGAAGATCGAACTTGGGGTTTCGCAGGAAACCGAAGAGCAGTTCCATCGGGCAGTTGCCCGCACCGCGCCCGAGCCCGGCCATCGTCGCATCGCCCCGGGGCGCACCGTGGATGAT
>CAZMVY010000208.1:258-8623 GCA_964569765.1 uncultured Planctomycetales bacterium | reverse complement strand
ACCCGCCGCTGGCCAAGGTAAAGTACGAGGAACTCGGCGATGTATTCCGGAACTATCGGATCCTTGGCTTGTCCCTGGTGCAGAACTGGATCGTCGGTCCTGTGCTGATGTTCGTCCTCGCGATCGTGTTCCTGCACAACTATCCCGAATACATGATCGGCCTGATCATGATCGGTCTGGCCCGCTGCATCGCGATGGTCATCGTCTGGAATGAGCTGGCCAGGGGCGATACCGAATACGCGGCCGGTCTGGTGGCATTCAACTCAGTGTTTCAGGTGTTGTTCTACTCCGTTTACGCCTGGGTTTTCATCACCATCCTGCCGCCCCTGTTCGGTCTGAGAGGCGCGATGGTGCAGGTCACGATCGGCCAGATCGCCGAGAGCGTGTTCATCTATCTCGGCATCCCGTTTCTCGCCGGCATCATTACCCGCTTTGCGTTGATCAAGGCCCGAGGCAAGGAGTGGTACGAGCACCGCTTCATCCCCAGGATCAGCCCCATCACGCTGATCGCGCTGCTGTTTACGATTCTCGTCATGTTCAGCCTGAAGGGCGAACTCATTGTGAAGATCCCGCTGGATGTCGTGCGGGTCGCCATCCCGCTGCTGATCTACTTTGTTGTGATGTTCCTGGTAAGTTTCTGGATGGGCCACAGGATCGGCGCAAACTACGCGAAGACGGCCACGCTGTCTTTCACCGCCGCCAGCAACAACTTCGAGCTGGCCATCGCCGTGGCCGTCGCCGTGTTCGGAATCAACTCCGGGGCGGCCTTCGCGGCCGTCATCGGGCCGCTTGTCGAGGTGCCGGTGCTGATCGGCCTCGTGAACGTGGCCCTGTACTTCCAGAAACGGTACTTCCCGGGTGCAGAAGCCGGCGAGCCTGCGGAGGCGACCTGCCGCACCTGAAGAGTCTGGTAACGGAGATACGCCATGAGTAACGGAGGTTCCTGCTGCGGCGGTGATTCGGTACGAGATGCGGTACGGGAAGGCTACGGCCGGATCGCGGAGCAGGGTACGCTCTCTGCCGGGACGGCCGGGGCCGGCTGCTGCGCGGCCTCGTCTCCGGCCTGCTGCGGGTCGTCCTGGTCCCCGGCGGAGTTGGCCAGCCGGCTGGGCTATTCGCCGGAGCAACTTGCCGTCCTGCCCGACGGAGCCAACATGGGCCTGTCGTGCGGCAATCCGACCGCCATTGCCGCGCTTACGCCGGGCCAGGTGGTACTCGACCTCGGCAGCGGGGGCGGTCTCGACTGCTTCCTGGCCGGTCCGAAAGTGGGCGCGGCCGGCCGCGTCATCGGCGTGGACATGACCCCCGAGATGATCTCCAAGGCGCGGCGGAACTGCGCCCAGTACCGTGAGAGGACGGGCCTCGACAATGTCGAGTTCCGACTCGGCGAGATCGAGCACCTGCCCGTCGCCGACAACAGCGTGGATGTGGTGATCAGCAATTGCGTCATCAACCTTTCGCCCGACAAGCCGCAGGTGTGGCGGGAGATCGCACGCGTCCTGAAGCCCGGCGGCAGGGTCGCGGTCTCCGACCTCGCCCTGCTCCGGCCGCTGCCGGAGGCAGTACGCAACATGGTTGAAGCGCTCGTGGGGTGTGTTGCCGGCGCCGTGCTGATCGGCGAGTACGAGGCCATGATCCGGGCGGCCGGTTTCGCACAAATCGAGGTCGCGCAAAAACCGGAGTACGTGGCAACGCTCGCCCGGTTTGAGGATCCCCTGTATCGCCGGATTGCGGAGGCCCTGCCCGCCGGCACTGCGCCGGCGGATTACATCACGAGTATCGACGTGACCGCCCGCCGGGTCGGCTGAGCGGCGCCGCGTGCCCGCAGCGGGTCAGCGTCCCCCGGCCGTTGCCGTCGCCGGCCGGCTCTCCGCGTCCGGCTCGACGGTCACGCTGCACGGGCAGCCCTCCGGCAGACCGTAACCGCCCTGCACGGCCACAAGCTCGCCCGGCGACAGGCCGCGCGTGACCTGGACCCGCTCGCGTGTCTGCACTCCCAAGGCGACTTCGGTTTCGTATGCCTTGTTCTGCCGTATCACTGTGACGACCGGCGTCCCATCGCGGTCGGCAACCGCGGCGGCCGGTATCACCAGGGCGTTCGGAATCGTTGGAAGCCAGAGGCGAACCTGACACGCCAGCCCCGGCCGCAGATCGCCGTGCTCGTTGGCCACGGAAGCGAAGGCCTCCAGATTCCCCGTCTGCGGATCGGCTTGCTCCCCGAGACGTTTGACGGCGCCCCGGAACACGCGGTTCGGCAGCGCCGTGGCGCGAACGTCCACAGCCGCCCCCACCCGCACGTCGGCCAGATGGGCGGCGGGGATCTGGATGCGAGCAAAAAGCGTGGACAGATCGGCGACTTCGCCAAGCCGGCTCAGTGGCTCGACGTACATCCCCTGTCGGGCGGACAGTTCCGTCACCACGCCGTCGATGGGACTCGTAAGACGATGGAATCGGAGGGCCAGCTCGCTCGCCGCGAGGTCCGCCTCCGCCGCCGCCAGCTTCGCCTCCGCTTCGGCGATCTCCTCGGGACGGGTGCCGGCCTCCAGCAGCCTGAGCCGGGCGTCTGCGGCGGCCGCATCGGCCTCGGCGGCCTGCGACTCCGACTTCAGCCGCTCGAACTGCACATCCGCAAGCTCCTGCTTCTCATGCAGCGCCGCCATCGCCTCGATCTTCCGTCGCATCGCACCGGCCATCGTCCGGGCCTTGCGAGCATCCTGACGCGCCGCCTCGATCTCCTCAGGCCGGGGCCCCTTCTTCAGACGGGCCAGAACGGCCCTGGCCTCTTCCACGGAGGCACGCGCCTTGACCCGCTGGGCTTCGGCGCCGCGATCGTCGAGACGAAGGATCTCGTCCCCCTTGCGCACCGGCTGGGCCTCGACGACGGCCACGCTCTGCACCTGTCCGGCGACCTGCGTAGTCAGAACGACGACCTGCTCCGGTACGGCCACCAGCTCGCCGACGAGGTCGATGGAGGGTTGCAGGGGAGCCACCTTCGCGACGACCGCACGAACGGCAACGGGTGTCACGGCGGCCTCTTCCCCGCTCTGATCCGCCGGCTGATGCCTGCAACCTGCAAGCGCGCTTATCGTGACGATAAGCAGGGATGCCGGCACGCAGCGCCCGGCCCGCCGGAAGATCGAAGATGAATGGCCGTTCATTACACACTCCTCGGCGTTACGCCTGGGACATTGTACTGCCGGCGGCGGCCGGCACGCCCACGCCGGCCGGCAGCGGCCGGCGCACCCCCAATAGCTTCATGGCGATGTAGTAGAACACCGGCGTGGCAACGAGGGACAGCAGCAGCGAGATGCACAGCGCGCCGATCACGCCCACGGCCAGCGGCTGAAGCATCTGTGCGCCGGTTCCGACGCCCCACGCAAGCGGCAACAGACCCAGGAACGCCGTCATCGAGGTCATGAGCACCGGACGCAGACGCCGCCGCCCCGATTGCACCAGGGCCTCGGTCAGCGGCAGGCCGCGCTCCACGAGGTGGTCCACGAAGTCCAGCATGAGGATGCCGTTCTTGGCGACGATGCCGACCCCGATGATCGCCCCCAGGAAGGACACGATGTTGAACGATATGCCCGTGATCCACAGGGCGGCGATCACGCCGGACAACGCGAGAACCGCTCCGGCGACGATCGCCAGCGGTTGCAGAACCGAGCGGAACTCCACAAGCAGGACCGCATAGACCAGCAGCACCGCCACCACCAGCACCATCGTCAGATTGCGGAAGGATTCCTGCTGCTGCTGATAAAGCCCGCCGTATTCGATCGACGCGCCGGGCGGCAGTCGCAACGTCTCGGCCAAACGGGCCTTGATCGCGGCAACGCCGCTGCCCAGGTCGCGGCCGGCGAAGCGGGCCGAAACGGCCGTGCATTGACGCAGGTCCTCGCGCCGCATCTCCAGCAGCCCGGCCTCATGGCGCGCATCCGTAAGATCTCCGAGCGTCACGCGCGCCCCGGTCGGCGAACGGATCGGCAGCAGGCTGATGGCGGCCTCCCGGTCGCGGTCCCCGCGTGCGAGCAGCACGCGAATGCCGACGGTGCGGTCGCCCTGAAGCGCATAAGACGAGACGTTCCCGAGCAGGCCGGTCTCGATCGCGGCCCCGATCTGATCGACCGTCAGCCCGCTGCGCGCCGCCTCCTCGTTGCGTACGCGAAAGCTCAACGAAGGCCCCGCCACCACCAGCCCATCGTTCACGTCGACGACACCCGGGATCGCCTCGATCGTCTTTGCGATCTCGGCCGCCGTCCGTTTCACCCACTCCGTGTCCGTGGAAAAGATCTTGATCTCGATGGGCTTGGGCGACCAGGTCAGGTCGCCGATCAGATCGCTGAGCACGCCGGGAAACTCCGTGTGCAGTGCGGGCTCGGCCACGTTCACCTTTTCCCGAAGATCGTCAATGACCTCCTCGGTACTGCGCTTGCGGTCCGGCTTCAGCTTCACCAGGAAATCCCCGGTGTTCGGCTCGGCGATGGCCAGCGCCAGCCGGGCGCCCGTCCGCCGGGAGAAGCTCTCCACCTCGGGCGTGTCGGCGAGGATCCGTTCCACGTGACGCAGCATCCGATCGGTTTCGGAGAGACTTGTGCCCGGACGCGAGAAATAATCCAGCACGAACGCCCCCTCGTCCTGTTTCGGAAGAAAGTCCGATTCCACCCGGAAGTACAGGAGGATCCCCGCGGCGACCGCGAGGGCCATGACCGCGATGGAAACCCCGATGTGCCCCAGGGCCCGCCGCACCGTCCACTCGTACGCGGCAATCACCTTCTTCAGAACGGGCCCTCCCTGTTCGAGTTCGTCCTGCACGGGGCCGCGAGGGCGTCGAATCAACAATGCGGCAAGCGTCGGCGTCAGGGTCACCGCCAGCAGCAGCGAGCCCAGCAGCGAGATTACCATCGTCAGGGCAAGGGCGCGGAAGAACACGCCCGGCACTCCGTCGAGATACGCCAGCGGAAGGAAGACCACGACCGGCGTAAGCGTGCTGCCGACGAGCGGCAGGCCGACCTCGCGGATCGCCGCGCGCACGGCCTGCTGCGGGGGATGCCCGGCGCGTATCTTCGCATGAATTGCCTCTACGACGACGATCGCATCATCAATGACCAGCCCGACTGCCGCGGCAATACCGCCCAAGGTCATCAGGTTGAAGCTCATGCGAAAGATCCGCATGCCCACCAGCGTGATGAGGATGGTCACGGGAATCGCCAGGGCAGTCACGATGGTGGTGGCCGTATTCCGGAGGAACAGATACAGGACCACCATCGACAGCGCCAGCCCGAAGAAAATGCTCTCCCAGACGCTGCCGACCGCCTCGCGGACGAAGAGCGACTGATCGTAAAAGAACGCCATCCGCATGTCCGGCGGAAGGTCATGCTTCAACGCCCGCATCTCCTCCTTGAGCGCGGCGGCGATCGCCAGCGTGTTGCCGTCGGGCTGACTGCGGATGTTCAGCAGCACCGCGGCGACCCCGTCCGCCGTCACGATATTGAACTGCGGGGCGGCGCCGCGGCGAACCGCAGCGACGTCCCGAACCCGCACGGGCGAGGGCCCCGCCCATGCGATCACGATATCGCCGATCTCCTCGGGCGTGCTCACCCGGCCGTCCACGAGCGTCAGATAAAGCTGATGCTTCTCCTCGTGCAGGCCGGCCGCCGTGAACTTGTTCGTCTTGGCCAGGGCCTCGCTCACCTGGTCGAGGCGGAGATGATACGCCTCCAGCTTCCCCGGGTCGACGACCACGTGGTATTCCGGCTCACGCCCGCCGACCAGATCCACGCGCGCCACGCCCGGGATTCGCAGAAAGCGAGGCTTGATCTGGTAGCGCGCGGTCTCCCACAGATCCGTGACGCTCCGCGTCCGGCTCGTCAGGCTGATGCCGATGATCGGAAACGCGGAGAACGTCAGGCGATGCACCGCGGTCTCGGCGGTGGCCGGCAGCGTGGCGCGAATCTGCGAAAGGCGGCTCAACACGTACAGTTCCGCCTGGATCATGTCCGTGCGCCAGGTGAAGAACACGTTGACCTCCGCCGAGCCGCGGCCCGTCGAGGAACGGATGTTCACCGCGCCGGGAATGTCCTTCATGGCCTCTTCGACAGGCCGGGTGATCGTCGCCATCATCTCATCGGCCGGCATGACCCCGTTGTCGATCAGGATGACGACGCGCGGAAAGTCCGTCTGGGGAAACACGGACGACGGCATCGTGTAGGCGCAGTACGCGCCGCCCAGGCACAGCACGATCGCCAGGAAAATGACGGCCTTGCGGTGCCGGACCACGAAGCCTTCGTTGGCAAGCCGGGGCGCCCCTTCGCTCTCGATCGCCTTGTGCATCGCAGAATCCCGTCCGGTCCTTCGGGGCCGCCTCAGAAGAGGAACGCCGCCACCGCCTGTCTCGCAAAATCGCCGATGAACTGACGCAACGCCTGGACGACGGCGTCTGCGGAGGCCGCCGGATCGCCCGATGCCGCGACAGGCCCGCACCCCGCCAGCAGCAGAGCCGCCGCACCGCACACCCCCGCGAATCGCCGAAGCGCCCGACACGCCGTTCTCATGGTTCGTCCGCACCTCCACCGCCTGACGCCGACGGGGCCGAGACCGGCTGCGTGGACGCCGCAGGCGGCAACCGACCGCCGACGGCACGCTCCAGCTCCGCCACCCCGACGGCATAATCACGCATCACGCTCAGGTACGCCTGCCGCTGCGCGATCAGCGACTTCTGCGCGTCGATCAGAACGAGGATGTCCTTCTCCCCCGCCCGGTACGTCCGCCGGGCCGACTCCAGGTTCGCGTTGGCCAGCGGCAGGGCCTGCTCGCGATAGAAACGCACCTGCTCCTCCGCAATGCGCACCGCGATCATCGCATCCTGCACCTGCCGCGCCACCGCATCCAGCAGGGTCTCGTACTCCTTGCGCTGCTGCTCTGCCCGGAACCGGGCCTTGGCAATCTGCGCCTCATTCCGGTCCCACACCGGCAACGTCACCTGGAGCGACGGACCGAGCAGCGAATCGACAATCGCCCGGCGATCCGCGTCCCGCTGCGCCTTGGATTGTATGCCGGGGGCGGTCAGCTTCCCGGCGGCGACGGAGTCCCTCGCCGTGTCGGCCCATATCTTCCGCCCCGGCAGCGCCTTGCGGTCCGGCCGTTCCCACTCCACGCCCGCCGCGATACTCGGAAGGATCTTGAGAAACTGTTGCCGCAATTCCTCCTCCGCCGCCCGCACCCGCAGCGCGGCGGCGCGGGCATCCAGCCGCTCGGTCATCGCGAAAACCAGCATGGCCCGCTCATCCTGCGGCGGCAGAACCGCCGCCGGCAACTCATCCCGCAATACCCACGGGCTCTCCCATCGGCTCACGCCCAGAAGGTTCGCAAGGGCCGTTTCCGCGAGGCGACGCTGCCGCTGAATGTCGGTCCGTTGCAGCCGAGTCTCCTGAAGGTTCGTCCGCACAAGGTTGACATCGAGCTGCCCGGTCTCGCCCGCAGCGAACCGGTCCTCCGCCGCCTTCAAGGACATCTCCACCAGGGCCACGTTCTCGTTCGCGATCTCCTCCGCCTGCTGCAATGCCAGGAGCCGGTAGCTCTGAGCCTTCACCTCCGCCGTCAGATCCACCGCCTGCTGAACCACGCGCAACACGACCTGTTCCAGTTGCGCCTCGGCAATCTTCCGGCGAACGGGTATCTGCCAGAGGTCAACGAGTTCCTGCCCGAAGCCCATCGTCAGTTTCGCCCTTCCGCCGGCCTCAGCAAATTGCGGCAGCAGCGAAAACGAGGGGTTGGTCAGCAACCCGGCCTGGACCAGGTCGGCCCGCGAGGCCCCGATCTCCTGAAACGCCGATTGCAGCGCGGGATTGTTCAGCAATGCGATGCGCACGGCCCTGTCGGTCGTCAGCCCCTCGGCCAGAAGCGCCGCGGCTTTTTCCGCCACCTGCGCGTCCGCCGAAGGGTCGTACGACTCGCGGTTGCCGGTGCGCTCGGCAATGAGCTGCGATGCCCGCTCGCAATCCGCCTTCGGATCGACCGTCACGCAACCGCCGGCGACGAGCAGGGCCACCCAGGCACAACACCCGATCGGCAGGCGGAAAAGAGAGTTCTCAAGGAGCACAGAACACATGTACCGGCGGGCATCCGACGCACGCGAATCTGCCAACCGTCCTCCGCCAAAAAAGACCCGAGCCAAGCTACCAGCCCGGCGGGAGCATGGTCTCGCCGGCTCGCGATGAGCCGGCCCCTACCGAGGTTGGTTCGGTAGGAGTCATCAGGCCCCCGTGGCCGCTTAATGGCGGACTCCATCGCCGACGGCATCTTACTGGCCCGCGCTGCCTGGGGCAAGGCTGCACCCCGCACAAGCAAGGTCGGTTGCCCGCGCCCGCAT
>CAZMVY010000208.1:0-248 GCA_964569765.1 uncultured Planctomycetales bacterium | reverse complement strand
CACCTGCCCCCCATCCGCCGAGTCGAAGACGGCCATGTAGGGCGTCTGCGTGTCGATCGCTCAGTCTGCCGCTACGGGGTTTGCAGGACGCTTACCAAACGACAGCATCAAGGGAAAGAGCCAAATCGCTGGATGGAATAACGAATTCCTTCTGGAAGTCCTTACCACACAAGGGGCTTAATGTGCGCTGGCCCTAAATAGCTCCACACAATAGGGAAAGTGGGTCACGCGGCCCTCTTTGGCTGGTA
>CAZMVY010000207.1:0-8664 GCA_964569765.1 uncultured Planctomycetales bacterium | reverse complement strand
CCCGGCGAGTTGCGGAGACCTGGCTTTGGGCGGGGCGGTCGTCACCCGAGGCAGAAATGTGGTCACCGGCCGCCGCGCCCCCACGACCCTCGCGAACTGAATCCCTTACCCCGGCGCTCACCCACCGTGCCCCAGCACCGCGCGGGCAAACGCCGCGCTACGTCCGTGGGGTCTGCCGGACGGTTACGTAGGAGGGATGCCACGAATAGCATGGAGGCGAGGTCATGGCATTCCCCCTGGTTCTCGATCGACTCTGGGACGAAATCCAGCCCCTTCTGCCGCCGGAACCGCGCATATCGAAGGGCGAACGTCTCCGGGTTCCCAGCCGGGCCTGTCTGGCCGGGATTGTGTATGTGCTTCGCACCGGCATGCCGTGGCGGTTGGTTCCGGGCGAGCGGGGCTTCGGTTCGGGGGTTACCTGCCGGCGGCGGCTGCGTGAATGGACCGCCGCCGGCGTCTGGCCGCGGAACCACCGGAAGCTCATCGGCGTGCCGGGCTGAGGCGGAGTCCTGCGTTGGGTTGTGGAAAGCTCTCTGGCGCGGTTCGGGCATTGCCGACGCCTCAAGCTCTGTTACGAGAAGACCGGCGAACAGTTCCAGGCCTTGCATGATCTGGCCGCCGCACTCATCTGCGCCCGCAAGCTCCGGTGGATCAAATGAGTTGTGAAACGGTTCCTTAGAAGGTTATGGAAGCGAAAGGGATCGCCGCAGCATTCGTGCTTGGCACGATGGCTGCGCTGGCGGTCCGACCAGGCACCAGTCCATCGTTCCCCGGCGCCCGGCATGCCTTCACGATCGCGTACCGTTCGCCGTCGCCTCAGGATGGCAAGGACGCGGACGATGGCTGCGTGTGCGGCGCGCTCCTGCGGAGATCCTCAAGCTGCCGTTCCAGTTGTCGGACGCGGCTGTTCAGGATGTCGATCTCCCGTTGTCGGTCGGCCAGCTCCTGTTCCATACGGGAACGTGCCTCGCGTTGCGAATCGAGGGCCTTCTGAAGCTCGGCCTGCTGCCGGACCAGCGATTCGTTGGCCGAGTCCAGTTCGCGCCGGGCGATTTCCAGTGTCCTGCGAAGTTGTCGGGCCTCGGCGGCGGCGTCCTGAGCCGCCCGGATCGCCTTTTCCTTCGCGGCAACGAGGTCGGCATTCTTGCTCTGCTCCGCTTTCAGTTCCTCTGCCTGGGTCTGGAGCGAGGCCCGCGTCTGGTCAAGCTGCGCTTGCAGGTCCACGCTGCGCTGAAGCACCCGGTCATACTGTTCCTGGCTGTAACAACCGCCGGTTGCGAGAAAGCACGCGAGGGCCCATCGCCAGAGCGATTGCGGGGCGGTCTGCGCGGGCCGTCTGGCGGCGATCATGACCGCTCCTCCGCGTGCGCCATATCGGTCTTGCAGATCTCGCGAAGCACCGAAGTGGCGTAGCATCCCGGTTCCAGGAAGAATCGCAGTTCGAAGTAGTCGCCGCCGTCGTCGCGACCGGCGTCAACCTCGCATTCCCGGGGTTGAAAGCGCAGCGGGCGGCGCGCCCCCTTGATCTTATGGGCGCCGGGGACCCGGAAGTCAGCCGGGTGGAGACCTTCCGCGGCGAGAAGGCGGGATTCGATCTCGCCCGGTTCGCCCTCGGGCTCGGTCATGCGGTATCCGAAGAGCGGTCCGCTGGGCGAGATCTCGAAGGTGTCCGCCCGCGGTTGTTCCGCGGCGGCATCGGCTACGCGGAAGACGGCCCCGTTTGCATGCCGATAGGCGAGATCGCCCGTCATGAGCCGGTTGAGCGATTGGATGCGTGCGGCGACGACCTGATTGAACAGATAGGACTGGAAGGCGGAGAGGTACAGCCGCTTGACCGTCTTGTCCACACCGAAGAACGCACGTTTGTGGGACCCGGCCGTGCGGGCCATCGTCAGACACGCCCGGCGGGCGTCGGGGAACGGATAGGGCCACGCCTTGGCGGCCTCCTCGTACCTGCCCTCGTCGAAGAGCTGGCGGGCGCGCAGCACCTCGCCGCGATCGTACTCGGAGGGCCGGCCGAGCATCAGCGAGACCGCCTCGACCCAGTCCTGTTTCATCATGGCCCGGCCGATTTGCCAGGTGTCTCCGCGAGCGCCGAACCGCTGTTCGCCGAAGTAGTTCGGCACCCCGCGCTGCGCGAGGACGCCGAGCAGTTCGCGGACTTCGCCAAGGCGGCCGGCGTCCACGTCCCGCAGACGGATCGCGAAGCGGTTGCCCCGGAGGTGGCCGAGCCGAAGCTTGTTGCCGTGCCGCCGAACCCACAGGACGCGGATGCCGGGGACTTCCAGTTTCTCGATGCGCTCGGTTGGGACGTGTTCGATGCTGAGGATCTGTCGCGTGGTGGCGTTGGCGTCCTTCATGCCGGCATAACCGACGTTGCGGTGAGGTTCCCCGAGCGCGCGGGCGATCTCGCGGACGGCGCGGAGCGTGCTCATGCCGGTTTTTTCGATACAGACGTAGGTGTGCGTGCCCTGCCCCGAGGCCTCGTAGAGCGGCACCTCCTCGACCCGGAAGTCGTCGGGACGGACCTTGATGCGCCCGCCCAACGGCGGCACGTCGGCGGTGAGGTAGGGCAGGTTCTGCGTCATGGTCGTAACATGATAGCGGGTATGGTGCGGCGTTTCGAGGCCGAATACAATGAATGCGCTTGTCGCAGGGTGGAGCAACGATGGCAACACGCGGTGTGCAGTGGCGGGATGGCGCGTATCGGCCGCGCGGAGTCAGCGGCTTGGCGCCGGCGTGGATCGCGGTTGTGGCGGCCTCGGCGGGGAGCACGGGGCCGGTCCTCGCGGTGGGCAACGATCGGGTGACGATCACCGGTGGCGCTGATGACACCGCGCACAACTATGCGTGGACGGTCACGAACCGGCACGTCTCGCCGATCGTCCAGGTGGAGTTCCCCCACTACCACGCGGACACGTTCATGGTCCCGCCGGGCTGGACGCAGCAGTGCACCTACCTCGTGAACGTTGGCGTGGAGGACCGGCCCGGCGTGTGCACGGCGGCGGCGCCGGCGGGTGATGGCATCGCCCAGGGTGAGTCGGCCGAGTTCGGCATGCGGATTTGTGCGGCGGGGGCGAATGTCGGCCGGGGAGACGTGACGGTTCGGTTCGCCGACGGCAGCGAGGCGGTTGTGGCGGGCGTTTCGCTGCCGCAGGCCAGCCCGGTGAGCACGAAGTACATGCCGCTGGTGGGCCTCGCGGCGATTTTCGTCCTGGTGGTGGTGATTCGGGAACGGCGCCGGCGCCGGTCTTTGGCGGATGTCTCCGAGGAGACTGCCGAGTCGCCGCCGCAGGAGCCGTGACACGCGGCGACCCTCTCTCACGGGTTACTTCAGCGCGAATACCCGGATGTCGCCGTCGCGAAACACCGGGTCGAAGTAACGCGAGTCGTCGAACTTCCCCAGTTCCCCCCAACGCTGATGCTCGATCGTCCCGATGAACACGTGCGTGATCCCGTGTCGCCGCAGAACGGCATGGCAGGCCGCGGCGGTCCCGGGGTTCGAGAGACTTACCGAGACTTCCGTCAGGCATTGTTCGTGCGCCAGCGGATGGGCGGGGGCGAACACCTGCGTGTCTTCCTGAAGGATGGTGACGCCCACCTGCTTTCGCGCGATCTGGACCAGGTTGACGCGTTCGCCGCCCCAATCGGCCTGGAGCACGGCATCGGACGGCAGATCGTATCGGAGGAACCGATAGGCGGCGCCTTCCGGTATGGTACGCAGGGCGCCCGGGGGTAGCAGGCGTTTCAGCGGGCCGTTCGCGGGCAGGTAACGTCGAACAGCGGTGAGAGGGGCTTCGTAGAGCCCCACCGGCAGCCCCGCCAAGAGCACCAGGCCGACCAACCATGCGGTAAGGGCGTGGCCTCGGCCGCGAAGCCCCGTCTGAAGCGACCATCCGAACGGGTTGCGGAGTGATGCTTTCGTCTTGTGAGGGCTCACGACACAGGAGGCGAGCACGACGCCGGCCGTCATGGCCACCAGCATCGTCTTCTGGCCGAAGTCGTTGTAGGTGAAATGGCTTCGGAATGTCACGAACCCCGCGATCGCCACGATGCCGCAGATCAGAAGGAGCCGCAGCCCCCGGTCTCGCCACGCCCGTTTCCAGATCGTCCCGGGCAGGAGCAGCGGGAACAGTACGAGCGGCCCCAGTTCGAGGGCAAGGAGCCACGGCAGATCGAGAAGATTGGCGAGTATGCCGGGTTGCACAAGGCGGCCGAGCAGGGCGTGCGACTGGTGCGGCCAGAGGGTGGTCAGGCCCTTGCCGAGACGGCGCGACATTTCGGCGTAACCGAGCAGGCTGGGCGCGGACAGCACCAGGGCCGGGACGGCGACACCGGCCGCGCCGAGTGCGCGCCGTACGGCGGAGATCGGCGGGCCGCCTGCCGGAACGAGATCGAGAAGGACGAACACGACGGTGCCCGCGAGCACGACCAGCGCTACCCAGACGCTTGATCCGACGATCGCCGCGATCAGAAGCGGGCCCATGACGAACCAGCCCTTCCACCATCCCTTGAGCGACAGAATGTAGACGCCGACCAGCGCCATGAGGACGCCCGAAATGTTCTGCGGGCTCCAGATCATCTGCGTGAGGAAGTTGTGGATGCGGACCGTGTGGTCCGCCCAGGCATCCAGCGTGACCACGGGTTGCCGCATGCAGAGGACCGGAATGATGTCCAGTCCGCCGATGACGGTGGCCAGAAGCGCGCCCAGGATCGCGGGGCGATCCCCGCGCGTGAACCGCTTGACGGTCAGGTAGAACATCGCGGCGGTCACGATGGCCACGAGCGCGCTCTGGATGCCGAACGCCAGCTCGATATCCGGGCCGCCGGCCACCGCCCGGACCGTGGCCGGGATCAGGTAGAAGAAATGGTAGTAATACACCGGTCCTGCGGCGCCATCCGCATAAAACGGATCGCCGAGGGGCAGCGGACGGCGCTCGAGCGAAAACAGGACCGCGTGGTGTTTCACGAAGTCATGGATGAGGCTGGGTACGGGGTATCCGTGCAACTCGGTGGGCCAGTACGGTCCGACGGTGACGAACGTTACGAGAATCGCCAGGGCGGCGGCGATGATGCACGTGAATCCCTCGTCAAAGAGGCGCAGGGTGGGGGCAAACGACGCCGGGGTCTCGGGAAAACGCCTCTCGGCGAGCCACAACCCGACGCTTACGGTCAGCCAGATGCTCGTCAGCAACAGCCACGGGGTGTTTCCGAGATGCCACAGCGCGTTCAGGAGAACCGGCGCGACCGCCAGCGACAGGGCGACGCTCAACACGACGCGCCCTGCCGTATCCCAGGAGGCCGCGAGACCGGCGGCCTGCACGCCGATCCGCCCCGGCAGGTAGCAGAGCAGGAGCAGCATCGCCGGCGCGGCGATCGGCGGGAAGCGCGTTGCGGCGATTGCCGCGAGCGCGGTCGGGAACAGCCAGACGAGGCGGCGTCCGTTGCTGGTAGGTTTGCTCGACACGGTCTCACGCGGATGCTACAGGCGGCCGACCGCGGATGGCAAACCGCGCGTCCGAAGGCCCCGCGGCCGGCGGCCGGGACGCGGGTCGCTCTCACGGGGCCGGCGGAACGGCCTGCATCAGGTAACGCGCCCGTTCGTTCTCCCCGTGCAGGTGCAGCCGGCGTGCGGAGGCCGCGACCGGCTCAATCGTGATCGTCAGCCGCTCGGACGGAAGCGCGCGGCCGACACGGTCCGCCCACTCCACTACGACGGCGCCCTGTTCGAGAAACTCGCTGAAGCCAAGCGCCTCCAGGTCGCGCCCGTCCCGCAGCCGGTAGGCGTCGATGTGAAACAGCCGCAGCCGTCCCTCATACTCGTTGACGATTACGAACGTCGGACTCGTGACCCGCCGGGGATCCCCCACGCCCGCTCCGGCCGCGATTCCCTTGACGAGCACGGTCTTGCCCGCCCCCAGCGGCCCGACCAGCGCAATCACGTCGCCGGTGCGAAGCGCTGCGCCAAGGGCCCGTCCGATGGCCTGCGTCGTTTCCGGGCTGTTCGATTCCAGGTCGAATGCGCGGCTCATTGTCTGCCTATCGGAAATGCTGATAGCCACCGGGTTCCATGGGTTTGATCTGACCATCTGCTCGCCGTATGTACAGCCCGGGGCTCTCGCCGGGCGCCAACGGCACAATGTGCCCGACCGGCATCGGCACGTGCGGGGCTTTTTTGAGCTTCGGCAGGGCCTGCGCGGGAATGGCCAGCAGCAGCTCGAAGTCCTCGCCGTCGTGCAGCACGTGATCGACCGGCGTGCGTCCGTCGTATTGCGAAGCGCGGCGGGCGTCGTCGCTCGCGGCGGCCGTGAGAAGGTTCACATCGAAGCAGGCGGCGCACCCGGAGGCCTGACAGATACGGAACGCGTCGATCGCCAGTCCATCCGTGATGTCGATCATCGCGTGGAGCGATTCGCCCAGCTCGTTGACCAGGAACTCCGCATCCACCAGCCGCGGCGTGAAATCGAGGTGTCTGCCCGCCAGTGAGCCGCCCAGCGCGCCGGTCACCACGAGTATGTCGCCCGGCCGGGCGCCGTTTCGCCGCACGGGCCCGCAGTTCGACATCGGCTCGGCGATCATGGACACGTCGATGGCCAGGGGATGGTCCCAGCTCGTCGTATCGCCGCCGATGATCGGGCAGTTGTACTCCCCTCCGATCGCCAGCATGCCGTCGTACAACCGCCGGGCGTCGTCCATGCTCATCGCGTTCGGCAGTGCGACCGACACCATCGCCCCGCGCGGGCGGGCCGCCATCGCCGCGCAATCGCTCAGCGAGCAGGCGATCGCTTTGCGGCCGATCCGCCGGAGCGATTGCGAGCGGGTGTCGAAATGCACACCGTCGAGGAGCATATCGGCGGTGGTCAGTACGACCCGTCCATCGAGGACGAGGGCGGCCATGTCGTCGCCGATGCCGATCGGTACGCGGGCCGGATCGACCTGACACACGCTCCGGAGCCACTCAACGAATGCCAGCTCGCCCTTGGACATGCTACCGCCCGAGGCGTTTGCGCCACGCCGCGATCTGTCTGCGGACCGACGCCGGGCCGGCGGAGCCTTCGCTGCGGTATCGTGCGAGGACGTTGCGGGCGCCGAGATACCGGTACACGTCCGGCCGGATCCGGTCGCAGGCGGCTCGCAGCGTCTGGATCGGCAGGTCCGCGAGTTCCCGGCCGGTGCGTTCGCACTCGGCCACAAGCCTGCCGACGACCTGATGCGCCTGCCGGAAAGGCAGCCCCTTGCCGACGAGGTACTCCGCCAGGCCGGTCGCGTCGAGGAAGCCGTATCGCGTGGCCGCCTCCAGCCGCCGACGGTCGAAGCGGCTGTGCCGCACGATCGCCGCCGCCACTTCGAGGCAGGCCGTCAGCGTGTCGTGTGCGGCGAATACGTGGATCTTGTCCTCCTGCAGATCGCGGTTATAGGCCAGAGGCAGCCCCTTCAGCAGGGTCAGCAATCCGTTAAGTGCGCCGACGGCACGCCCGTTCTTTCCGCGGATCAGCTCGAGCAGATCCGGGTTGCGCTTCTGGGGCATCATCGAGGAGCCGGTGCAGAAGGCGTCGTCGATCCGCAGGAAGCCGAACTCCTGCGTTGCGTAGAGGATCCAGTCTTCGGCGAGCCGCGTGAGGTGGGTCATCGCCAGGGCGCAGCACGAGGCGAATTCGACGCAGAAGTCGCGGTCGCTCGACGCATCGATGCTGTTGCCGGCGACGGCCGCGAAGCCGAGCATCCGTGCGACGGCGCGGCGGTCGATCGGCAACGTGGTGCCGGCCACGGCGCCGGCTCCGAGCGGGCACACGTCCACCCGTTTCCTTGCGTCGAGGAAGCGTTGCCGATCGCGATCGAACTGCTCGACGTACGCCAGCAGATAGGCCGCCAGGGAGATCGGCTGCGCCCGCTGCATGTGCGTGTACGCGGGCATCACCGTTTCGGTCTCGCCCTCGGCCATGGCTGCGAGGGCCTTTTCCAGATTGCGCAGGCCCGGCAGGATCTCCCGGTCGATGGCGTCGCGGATGTAAAGCCGTAAGTCGAGGGCGATCTGATCGTTTCGCGAACGGGCCGTATGGAGCTTCTTGCCGGGCTCGCCGATCCGTTCGATCAGCGCGGCCTCCAGCACCATGTGGATGTCTTCCTGAGCCGGGTCGAAGCGGAACGTTCCGGCCTCGATGTCCTGCTCGATGGAGGCGAAGCCCGCCCGGATCCGCCGCAGTTCCTTACGTGTGAGCAGGCCGATGGAGGCGAGCATCTCCGCGTGAGCGAGGCTGCCGGCGATGTCATGCCGCCAGAGCCGCCGGTCGAATGAGATCGATTCGACGAACGACACGGTCAGGGCGTGGGCCGCCTTGGACATTCTCGCTTGCCAGCTTTTCGCGTCTTTCGAGTTCATGATGTCGGGGCGCTGCCACGCCGAAACAGCCTGATACTACGGGCCGCCGCGGACAGGGGCAACGCCGGGAGCGGCCGGGCGCACGCCGGGCAGGCCATCGGAGCCGGACCTGGGCGGCGGCCCGCTCGGTGTGCGGGTATAATAGCGGGGGTCGCTTACGAAGTGCGCATGCGGTGTCGCGTCCGGCTCATCCTGATCCTGCTTTTCGCCGCGGGGGCGGCGGCGTCCGGCGCCGGCACCACTTCGCGAAAGGCCACCGCCCGTGCACCGCCGGCCACCGCCCC
>CAZMVY010000206.1:0-8711 GCA_964569765.1 uncultured Planctomycetales bacterium | reverse complement strand
CTCTCGCCCGCGCCGGGGCCACCGCCAGGATCGTCAGACACACGTCCTCGCGCTGAAGAAAATGCTCGATCGAGCGCAGAAAGATCGCCCGCCCCTCCACCTTGGCGAACGTCTTTTTCTCCGCCCCGCCGAAACGTTCGCCGCGGCCTGCCGCCGGTATGATCACCGCAATCTTCGCCATGTTGTCACCCTCGATCCGTCGCATCCGCCGCCGAAAGCCGGCACACAGCGGTCCAATTAGAGTCATGTCCGCCGGAATTGGCAAGCGCGAACCGCGGAAAGGCACAGAGAAGAGGAGCTGGCTCTCATGCCGGCGGGTTCTCAGGTGGCGGCGCGACCGGCCGGGCGCCTGCGCGATCCGGCCCGGGCGGCCGGCGCCGCCGGTACTCGGCATGCTCGCCGTCGTTGATCCGACCGAAAACCATCCGCCCCGCGCTCGTCTGCAGCACGCTGGTGACGCTGATCGGCACAGTCTCGCCGATACGGTCGCGCCCCGCTTCCACCACCACCATCGTGCCGTCCTCGAGGTAGCCGATCCCCTGGCCGGGTTCCTCGCCCGGGCGGATGATCTTCACCGCCACGCACTCGCCGGGGAGGAACACGGGCTTGAGTGCGTTGGCCAGGTCGTTGATGTTGATGACGCCCACGCCGTGAAGCTGCGCCACCTTGTTCAGGTTGTAGTCGTTCGTCACAACCCGCCCCCCCATCTTCTTCGCCAGCAGCACGAGGCGCTCGTCCACGGGACGATCCGGGGCCGCGTGCGACTCAATGAACTGAACGTCCACCCGCCCGTCGGTCTGTAGCTCGCGCAGCACATCGAGCCCGCGCCGGCCCCGGTTGCGCTTCGTCCGATCCGCGCGGTCAGCCTCCGCCTGCAGCTCCGCGAGCACAATGCGAGGAAGCACGTTCGTGTTGTCCACGATGCAGGTCTTGCAGATGTCCGCAAAACGCCCATCGACGATGACCGAGGTATCCAGGATCAGCGGGTGCGCCCCCTTGGTCTGCTTGGCAAACTCCACATACGGAATGATGAACCGGATGTCGTCCTTCGTCTGGAGGACGAAGCTCACCGCCAGGTAGCAGCATACGACGCCGATAAACACCTTCATCGTCTTGGTCAGCCCGGGCCACAGTCGCCACTCCGGTTGCGTGATATCGATCACCAGGTCGAATACCTGAATGACCCCGTACGCCACTACGAGGCCGACGACCAGGCCGAAAAACGTCCCGGAAAGCGCCGCCAGCGACTTTCGCGGAACCAGGATATCCACCGCCAGCGCCGCGATTCCCACCCCGAGAGCCGCGAGCATCGTGAACAACGCATAGGCTTTCGCCAGCTCGTCGCCCGACTCGGCGTAGCTCATCGCAATCCCCGCCATCGTCAGCAGGAAGAGCACACGAAGAACGTTCAGAACCATGACCTACCCTCGGAATGAACGGCCTGCCGTATGCGGAGTCCCGTTTGCGGCAGTGATGATCGCAGGGCGATAATCGACAACCATATGAAAAACTGCCCTGGGCCGGTCCAGACATGCCGCCCAGCCCGGCGCGGCCTGGACTTGGTGCCGGCTCAAGTATACCATGTGCTTCCGGCCGGGCCAATCAACAGGGGCATCGGAGCTGCCGGCACGTGAGCTGGGTCCACGAGGCACTGGAGCAGGTAGAGGCAAACGAACGCCCGGACGGCGCGCGGACCTGCGCGGCCGATTTCTCCACCGGAGACCCGGCTACCGAACCCACGGCGCTGACCGCCATGGCGCTGGCCGCACACGGACGCGACGCTGCGGCCCCCCTTGACTGGCTCGTCGCGAATCAGCGTCCGGACGGCGGATTCGCCGTAAGCCCGGCACACGACGAGAGCACATGGGTCACGGCCGTTGCCGCCATCGCCCTTCTGAGCACGGGCCGTCGCGACGCCGGCGAAGCAGCAGTCAACTGGTTACTCCACGTCCCGATCTACACCCTGCCCGTTGCGCCCAACTCACCCTACGGATACGACACCTCGCTTGCGGCCTGGCCGTGGACGCCGGGAGACTTCAGTTGGGTCGAACCTACGGCGATGGCGATCCTTGCGATTCAACGATCCTCCCGCGCAAACGATCCCCGGGTGGCCCAGGGTCTGCGGCTCCTGGCGGATCGCGCCACGTTTGACGGCAACGAAGGCGGGTGGAACTACGGCGAACCGCGCGTCCTCGGAGCAAACCTTTCGCCGGCCGTAGTCCCCACGGCCCTCGTGATCCTCGCCGCACGCAAGAGCGACATTGATCTGGCCCCGGGAATCGCGTTCCTGGAGCGTCGTCGCGACACGATGACGTCTCTGTTCTCGGTGGCCTGGGCAGCCAACGCCGCAGCCGCCCTGTATGGCCGCCACGATTCCTGGCAGGAAGCCCTCGCGCGAACCTGGGCCGCAACCGCCTCCTCGCCGACAAAGGAGGCCGGCAAAGGCGTGCTGAGCACGGCATTGGCACTGCTGGCCGCGGCGGAACCGGCGAACAACCCGTTGATCCTGAGTTGAGGCGATGGCCCATCTGTGTACAACCCGGCGTGAGTTCCTGCAGGCGGCGGCAGCGGCGACCGGGGCGGCCGCCGTGCCCGGCTGTCTGCTTGATTCGCTGCCGCCCCTGCACGACGGCGGTTTCGCCTCCACTGCGATTATCAGGGCCGCCGACTATGGCAACGTTCTCGTCGACGCGGTGGAACAAGGCTTCGCCCTCATCCCGCCCCCCGACGTGAACGGCAAACGCGTACTGCTCAAACCGAACTTCGTCGATCTGCCTCGCGACGGGCGCCCGGCCGTGACAAACCCTGCCGTCATCGTGGCGGTCGCCGAGGCCTTCCGGCGGCGCGGCGCCGCTGAGGTCATCGTAGCCGAAGGACCGGCCCTTCAGCGGGACGCTTACGAGATCCTCGACGCTTCAGGGCTGACGCCCCTGCTGGATGAGCACCGGTTGCGATTTGTCGATCTCAACCTGGACGATCTCATCAGACGACCCGCCGACCCTGTCCTCGCGGGCGTCGATCACGTTTTCCTGGCGGCCTCCGTTGCCCGGGCAGACGTTCTGGTCGGCATGCCGAAGATGAAGACCCACCACTGGGCGGGCGCCTCTCTGTCAATGAAGAACCAGTTCGGAATCCTGCCCGGTGCGGCATACGGCTGGCCGCGCAATCGCCTGCATCATGCGGACCTGAATGCGGCCGTCTTCGAGATAAACCGCGTCCGGGCACCCGATTACTGCATCGTGGACGGCGTAGTGGCCATGGAGGGTAACGGCCCCATACAGGGTACGGCCAGGAAGGTGGGCGTCCTCGTCTTCGGCGACAAGGCCCCCGCGGTCGACGCGACCTGCGCACGGATTATGCGGCTGGCACCGGAGCGCATCCCGTACCTGCGCCTGGCCGCCGGCGTACTCGGCCCTATCGGTGAGGATAACATCGAACAGCGAGGCGAGACCATCGCCGCAGTGGCGCAACGCTTCGATGTTTTGAATCACCTTTCGAACTTGCGCATGTGAGGGGAACCTGCTTTTCCCGGATGCGCCCCACGGCCGACATTGAAAGGGATTAACGCTGCCCGAGCGGATGCCCGCGCAACGAGGTACTCGCGAAGCGAAAAAAACGGGTGTCGGAAGCCACTACGTAATGGATGTCAGAGGAGTCATCGACCCTAGGCACCCCTCTCCATTTTGTAAGTTCCACCGGCTTCCGACACCCTTCCACCGACACCCACACTCATACACGACCGAATCGCTCAAGGGCGATACATTCCTATGTACACCCCTTCCCTGACACTGCTGGCGGAGGGACTCGAACCCTCAACCACCCGCTTACTGGTCGGGTGCTCTTCCGTTTGAGCTACGCCGGCACGATCGGACGCGGACCCGTTCGTTATCTCCCCGCTACCATGGATACCACATCCGATCCCACTGATTACCTTGCAAAGTCCTCCTCGCGGCCGGAGCAACGCTCCCTTTCGCGCAGTTCGACCGTGATGTTTCGGGGCGGACTGGCGCCTGGGCGCACAGTTCCCGTCTCGCACGAGTAGCGGGAGCGAGCCCCCCCGGGGCGGCGGCTGCGCACCAACCGCCGCCCTCGCAAAACAACTGGAAACCTCAGAAAAGCCGCTTCTTTGGACGTTTTCTCGCAGCCTGCCTCCTTTCTGCCGGTTCCTAACAAAAAACCCTGCGGTCCGTCGCGGGGCCGCAGGGTTCTCGAAACTTCCGCGCTCGAACAACCCTACGGCCCGCTGCAGTCGAACGCGATACCCTTACCGCGCGACCATACCATCGTCGTGGCATGCGTCGTGCACGATCGCGTCTGCGACTGGCGGTACCCGAGCTGTTTGAGCGTATGACTCATTGCACTATGTCTCTGCCGTCATTACCAATGTACACCAGGTTCGCCACGATGTCAAGGGCTTTTCCCGTTTTTTTCCTGCCGGCCCATCGCCCGGATCCTTTCCATAATCAGACCGGCAACCTGCCGGACCACGGCGTCGTCCCGCTCCTGCCCGTAGTACGGGCTGAGATCGATCGGCTTGCCGTACCGCACGCGGGCCCGATGCCGCCGGAAGAAAGACCACGCGATGCCCGGGTGATACCGCGTGCCGCGGATATGCACCGGCACCACCGGCGCCCGCGAGTGAAGGGCCAGCATCGCGACGCCCGGCTTGGGGTCTACCCGCTCATGCGGGGCCGGGATACGGCCCTCCGGAAAAATGCCCAGCACCTTGCCCGCGCGCAGCCGCCGCAACGCCGCCCGCGTACTGGCCACGTCGAATCCGTCACGCCTCACGGGAATGCACTCGATCATGTGCGTCAGTCGCCCGAACACGGGTAGATCGTTGTACTCCGCCGCGATCAGGAAGCTGATGTCCCCCCGGACGTTCGTCGCGATCAGCAGGAGCGGGTCGATCGTGCACGTGTGGTTGGCGACCAGGATCACCGGCCCCTCGCGCGGGACCGTACACGGTCCTTCGCGATGAAGCCGAAACCACCACCGACAGTAGAACATATTCAGGTTGCGCCAGAAACCGAGCACAAACCCGAACGGCGACCGCCGCAACCGCACCACCAGCGTGGTCGCGCCAGCGCCGAGCATCAGTACCGTCATCGCGAGGAGGATATACGCGACCCAGCGGTCGATGTGGGGCCAATGGGGTATGCCCAGCACCCCCGTCGCGACGAGCAGCCCTGCGATCGTGGCCAGATCCGTCACGCCGAACACACGCCCCCGCACGTAATCCGGCACGATACGCTGCATGAGCGCGTTGTAACTGGCCATGACTCCCGCCGAAAACGCGCCGGCTATCACAATCGCGGCGGCCCCCAGGCACATCGCCATCGTCGGGCTGAACCCCCCGAGCACGCTCAGCGTCAGCATGCCGATCGCCGCGCCGATGCCCATCAGCGACCAGGTGATGGCGATCTCGCTCGGCAGCGCGTCGCCCAGCGCCGTCAGGATCAGCGAACCGCTCAGGATGCCAACGCCGAGAAACGCCTGGAAGCTTCCGATGTCGTTATACTCGTGCCGCCCGTACACGTCGCGGACGATCGCCGGGATCGTGCTCCGCACGACCGCGCCGACACTCCAGATCAGCACCGCAATCGCTACCAGTTCCGCGACGCGCCGATGCCGCGCGATGTAGGCGAAGCCCTCCTTGAGCACCGCCACACCGCCGGCGTGCCGCTCCGCGACAAGACGGGCCGGGCCACGCGGCAGCCGGATCATCGAGAGCAACAGGGCGCTGCCCAGAAAGGAAAGGGCGTCGAGCCGGAATGCCACCGACGGAGCGTAATACGTCGCCAGGTACCCGCCGCCCTTCATCGAAATCATCGTCGCGATCACGCCCAACCCGCTGATCATCGCGTTGGCCTGCACGAGTTGCTGCGGCCGGATCAGTGTCGGGACCAGGGCCGACCGCGCGGGTGAGAAGACGGCCGCGAACACGCCCACGACCAGCAGCGGCAGAAACGGTCCCCACGATCCCCAGCCCTGGCACATCACGATGAGCCAGGCAAAGCCGAACATGAGACCTGCACGGACGAGGTCCGCGAAGACCATCAGGCCCCGCCTCGGCAGCCGATCGGACAAGACCCCGGTAAACGGCCCCAGGAGGAAGAACGGCAGCATGAAGACGAAGGTGATCTTTGCGAAAAGCTGCGTCAGGTTGGCGGAATCGAGCGCGTGCTGGGTCTTGAGCAGCGCCATCTCGGAAAGGTGATCCCCCAGCGCGCTGACGCCATAGGCACACCACAGCAGAAGAAAGGCGCGATTGTGGAAAAGGCTCGCTGCCGGCTGAGCCCGCTCCGGCGTCCCGCGACCCGATGTGCTGCCCTCAACCGCTCGTGTCATCCGATCCCTGCGGGTCCGACCGATACGCCTGCAACACGCCGCGAGCAACGCGGTTCATCCCCGCGGTCTTCCCGGCGCCCCCAACGTGAGCTCCTCCAGCCCGCTATACACCCGCGACCAGGGGTACGGCCGCGCCACTGATGATCTCCGCCTCATCGCTCAAGAGCAAGAGGATGACCTCCGCGACGGCGATCGGGGAGATCCATCTCGAGAGATCGGCCTTCGGCATCGCCCGGCGGTTCGCGGGCGTATCGATGGCGCTCGGCAAGAGCGCGTTGCACGTGATGCCGGTTCCCTGAAGCTCGTTTGCCAGCGTCTGCGTCATGGCCAGCACTGCCGCTTTCGCCGCTACGTACGCCGCCATCTTCGCGGGCTGTTGCAGCACGGCACGGGCCGAGACTGTCACGATCCGCCCCCAACCGCGTTTCTTCATCCGCGGCACCGCCTCCCGACACGCCAGCCAGACGCCCTTGACGTTGAGATCGGCCAGATCGTCCCACTGCTGCGCCGGAGCCTCATCGACCGGCGCCATGCCCCAACCGCCAGCAATCGCCAGCAACACATCCAGCCGCCCATGCCGTGAATCCACGTCGGCGAACAGTCCCGCAACGGCTTTCGCATCGGTAACGTCCACGCGATGGAAGCACAGTCGATCCGAGTTCGCCCACCCCTCCGCGAGCAGCCGGTCGCGCTCCGCCTCGGCAATAAACGTCACATGGCACAGGGCCCCCGCCTCGTGCATCCGGCGCGTCACAGCCGATCCAAGCGCCCCCGTGCCACCCGTGATAACCGCAACCTTCCCGGAAAGATCCACGTTTATTGCCATAATCGCACCTGCTCAATTCCAGCGCCATCGTTACGCCGCGAGCGACGCGTCCTTTCAGCCCCGTAGGGGCGACAGACAGTAGCCCAGGGCGCAAGCCCTGGGTCTCAGGCGCCAGCCGCGCCGAAGCCCCGTAGGGGCGACAGACAGTAGCCCAGGGCGCAAGCCCTGGGTCTCAAGCGCCAGCCGCGCCGAAGCCCCGTAGGGGCGGTAGACAGTAGCCCAGGGCGCAAGCCCTGGGTCTCAGGCGCCGGTCACCGCAAAGCCCCGTAGGGGCGACAGAGGCGCCGTATCGCCGCGCACTGAAACAGGACAGACACCTTGCTCGCGATCCAGCAGCGCATAGCCGAAGCCGAAGTTGACGTGGTACAGCCATTCGTGCGGTGCGCGGCGGTTGCAGGGATCGGGGAACCTGTCGTGAATACGAATGACCGATTCGCGCCGTTCCTACGCGACAGGTCCATCAGACCCGGTTGAATGCTCCTCGATCGGTTCCGCAGACGCCGGCGAAGCCGTCGTCTCGGCGACCGGTGCATCCGCCGTCGACGCGGGCGCCGGCTGCGCCGCCCTCGGTTCCGGCGGTCGAAGCTCCTCCACCTGCGGCAACTCCCGCAGATCAGCCAGGCCGAAGACCTCGAGAAACTTCCTGGTCGTCCCGTAGAGCATCGGCCGACCGATCTCTTCGGCCCGCCCGACGATCTTGATCAGCCCCAGCTCACGAAGCCGGTTGAGCATCTCGCCCGCCGCCACCCCGCGGATCGCCTCGATGTCCGCCCGCAGCACCGGCTGCTTATACGCCACGACGGCCAGCGTCTCCAGTGCCGCCTGTGACAGCTTCGAGTCCGACCGCGCCTTGGACAGCTTGCTCAGCCACGTGTTGTACTCCGGCAGTGTGAGCATCTGGAACCCGGCCGCAATCTCCTCGATCCGAAAGGCCGCCCCGGCCGCCTCATACCGTTCGTTCAGCGCAGCAATGTGCTTCTTGACCTCGCGGGCATCTCCCGCGCCGACGATCTGCGCGATCTTCGCCGCCGGAAGCGGAACATCCGAGGCGAAGAGAATCGCCTCGACCACGCTCTGTGTCGTGATCTCCTTCGGGTTCGCGGGGGTGCCCTTGGGCTGCACGACTTCCGTGTCACTCATGATTGCTGAATATATCGGGTCCGGGCGGCGACGTCCACACAGGAACCGTCCGAGCGTTGTCCTGCGAACTCAGCGATTCAGTCCTGCGTCGGTTGATCCCTGAAGGCAGTATCGGCCGACCCGTCGCCCCTGGGCATGCTGTTCGCGGCCACCGCCCTGCGACCGCCCAGCCGACGGCGCGACCAGCCGTGCGACAAACCATGAATGACCGACCAGGAAAAGAACCACGGGCTGCTCAAGTCCCATACACTCTGCGCTTCGTCCACCGGTCGATCAGCGGCACCAGCGTGTTCATCGCCAGCAGCGCCCAGTATCCCGCTGTCGCCGCCAGCCCGTACAGACGCAGCGCGATCGCCAGTGCTCCCCGCGGGCCCGCCGGGCCGGGGGGGCGGCG
>CAZMVY010000205.1:0-8739 GCA_964569765.1 uncultured Planctomycetales bacterium | reverse complement strand
GATTATCGCCCTGCTCATCAGCATCCTGCTGCCGAGCCTCGCCCGGGCCCGCGAACTGTCGAAGCGGGCCGTGTGCGCGGCGAATCTGAAGGGCATCGGTACGGCGTGCGCCACGTATGCCAACGACAACGACCAGACATACCCGGTGCCGGCGGCCGCCCCCGCGACGGCCACCAACGGGCAGTGCGCGGTCACGTACGCAGGCAAAATCGGCTACCTGCGTCTGTACAACAACGGCAAGGGCGTCTCCGACTCGAACTCGAACCAGCTCGGCACAACCCGGTGCTTCTGGATGCTGGTTCGCGACGGCGCGACGGCGCCCAAGCAGTTCATCTGCCCGAGCACGGACGGTGTGGCCAACTCGGACGACCAGCCGACCCTGTATGTGGACTTCGGCGTGGGGGATGGCGGAACCGGTCAGCAGGCCACCGTGGAAAACTACAAGCAGATCTCCTACGGAATCCAGGTGCCGTGGGGCCAGGTCGGCAAGCCGACGACCGAGCGCGAGACCCGTATGGCGATGGGCGCCGTCAAGGGCTGGTAGAGCGCGACGGTGGAGGGCGGGCTGAGGATGTCCCAAACTCCGGTAAACCGGGATTCCAACAGTTCCCCCGATGACTGGCGGATGTTCAACTCGCCCAACCACGGCGGCTTTACGGAGGGCGAGGGTCAGAACGTGCTGTTCGCGGACTTCCACGTGGACTTCGACAAACGGCCGCTCTCGGGCGTCGCGCTGGACAATATCTACACGCGGTGGAACAGTGCGGCGGCTCCGAACGTGAACGATCGCGTGCAAGGCATGACGGGGACGAACTTCGCGCCGTACGGCGATACGGATACGCTGATCTACCCGTAAAGGCGGGCAGCAGCGGAAAGGAGATATCTCGCGTGATAGATCGCCGGCCTCCAGCCGGCAACCCAACTGCCAAGAAAGCACCGGCGGCGATCCTGTGGTCGCCGCCGGTTTTTTTGCCCCCCCACCGCGCCGGCTGGCAGGAAAGAGGTCCAGAACCCGGGCCGCCGCCGTACGATGGCTCTCGGAGCCAGCGGCCCATCGGTTCGTGGCGCGCCGTTGCACGAGATGTGGCGGGCTTGGGGGCCAGACCCATTGGGTGGGGGAAGCACCTCTACCCTGCGCGACGTACGGGATGCATACGCCTTCTCGATGAATGGTACGGCCGCACTGAAAGCGTTTCTTGGGGCGAATGGCCGCCCAGAAATCTTATGCAAGGGGCAGAAACGAGCGTTGACAGCCCCGGCGGATGGCCGCTATACTCAGTAGGAGGTTACGGGTTATTATTGCCCTGTCCGCGACATCGGCCGGACGCGAGCGGACGGGCGGACGTGGCGTAAGCCTGCTCTCATATTATTCTCGATACATAAGCTGTTTCCACCCCGTAACCCGCCAACATTATGGTACGTCAGGCCGCACGGCTCACGCTGCGTCCGGCGGGCAGCCGTGCCGGGAGGCCGCGCCAGGCCCTTGTGTCTTCTTCAGGATTTCGCGTCAGGTCGGCGACGCTCGCCGACCGCGATTTCGTTTTCGGTCGTGTACCGCCGGTTGGCCTCGGTCGGCGGGATTATGCGGAGGTGGTTTTCGGGGAACGATTCGTAATGCGGCCGGAGGATGCCCGGCAGGCCGGGCGTCGCCCCGTCGACAGACGGGCGGATGGTAGTTCAGCCATCATCAGTTCTTCTTAATACTCGGCATGGCCGCCGAACGGATCGCCTCGGAAGACCTCCCCCGCGAAATGGCCAAAGTGCAGGAGGTGTTACCATGAGGCGCAAAGCGTTTACCCTGATCGAGTTGCTTGTGGTGGTGGCGATTATCGCCCTGCTCATCAGCATCCTGCTGCCGAGCCTCGCCCGGGCCCGCGAATTGTCGAAGCGGTCCGTGTGCGGTAAGAATCTCAGCGGGATCGGACAGGCGATCGCCACGTATGCATCCGACAAGGAGAACTCCGGGTTCTTCCCGATTCCCGCGCACAAGCTGGCCACGAACGCCACCACGCCGGGGACGGGTGAGGTGCAGTACGTCGGCTCGGGGATCGGCGTCGGCCTCGACCGCAACACGCCGAGCAACACGGCATCGACCAAACTGTCGCCGACGCGAGCGTTCTGGATGCTGATCCGCGCCCCGAAAAGCCCGGTGACGCCGAAGCTGTGCATCTGCCCGAGCAGCGACGGCACGCCCAACGACGACACCGACTACTCGAAGGCCTGGGATTTCGGCAGGACGCCGATTCCGTCGCTGCCCAGCGCGGAGAATTACAAGCAGATTTCCTACGGCATCCAGATTCCGTTCGGGACCGCCGGCCGCGGAACGATGGAGCGTGCGGTCCAGATGGCGCTGGCGGCCGACAAGGGCTGGTACAGCAACTCTAAGGAAGGCGGCGGCACCGATCCGGGAACCGTCAAGGCCACGTCAACCTCCACGGCTGAGGATTGGAAGCCGTGGAACTCGCCGAACCACGGCGGCACGGGCGAAGGCGAGGGCCAGAACATCCTGTTCGGCGACTTCCACGTGGAGTTCAGCCGCAACCCCATCGTGGGCATGGGGCTGGACAACATCTACACGCGATGGACGAGCCAGACCGGCACCGGCCAGCAGGGGATCACTGAGCGCGTTCAGGGTGTGGTGGGGGTCAATTACGCCCCATTTGCCAACACGGACACCTTGATCTATCCGTGACGCAGGTGGCAGCAAGAAGTGACCGCGCTGCCGCCGGGGTGGATGCCGGCAGCCGGTCGAAAACGCAACCGTCCAGGAGGCCGACGACGATCAGCAAATCGCCGGCGGCCTTTTTCCTGGGACCGCACAAACGGGGCGCAGTGGGCGGAATGAGGACCGCGTATCTCCTGCGGCCCGCTGCGCTGGTGGGTCTGCTGGTATTGGCCGCCGCCGAGGGGCAAGGGGAGGCCCCCCGGCCGGCACCGGACCGCGCGGCTCGCCCCGTTTACGGACGCAGCGTACAAATCGATCCGAGCTATCCGTACTATCGCGATCGATCGCCGGACAGCATCGCCGCCGAAGTGCGGGCCAACGGATACCGTATCGTGCACTGCATCGTGACGGCCGACAGTCTTGTCGATCCGGCGCTCGTTGATGCACTCCATCGCGAGGGGATGGGCGTCTGGTATGTCACGTTCGGCAATGGCACGTACTCGAGGAAGGATCTCCCGGCCGTCTGGCCGGCGTGGAGAATGGTCACGCGAACGGAGCTCGCCGGCGGCCGTTTCGACGACGGCTACACGCGGTTGTGCCTGAACAACCCGGCGTACCGGGCGTGGAAGAAGGCCCGGATCGTCGACGTGTTGCGGCGGTGCGGGTTCGACGGTGTGGACATCGCCGAGCCGCACTGGCCTGAGTACCCGGGCGTGGAGAGCCCCGCCTATGCGTGTTTCTGCACGACGTGCCGCACGGCATTCCGGCGGATGTTTCCCGACGAGACAGAGTTACCCGACGTGCTGGACAAAGACTCGGCCCGCTCGCCCGGCCGAAACCCAAGGCTCTGGCAGCGATGGCTGCGGTTTCGGCAGGCGAGCGTCACGGACTTTCTCA
The DNA here is from genome assembly GCA_964569765.1 of uncultured Planctomycetales bacterium. GTDB lineage: Bacteria > Planctomycetota > Phycisphaerae > UBA1845 > PWPN01 > CAZMVY01. Next base: position 5,177 of record CAZMVY010000205.1, on the reverse strand, counting down.
ACGACCTCGTAAACGGCCCTGGCGGAATCCGCCGCTCCTTCCCGGCCGTGAAGGTATGCACGTGGACGCTCGCCCTGACGGGGTCGGACGGCGTGCGTCGCGTGCGGGAGGACAGCGGCGAGGACGCCAGCGAGATCGTGCGGGTCGTGCGGCCCGACATTCACTGCCTTCAGACGCACTGGCCCGACTGGATGCGCGCGGATCTGCCGGCGACGTATGTAGAAGCGTACAAGCCGTTCATCGCGCAAATCCGCGAGGCGGCGCCGGCCGCTCGCCTGATGATTCAGGCCGACACGGGATCGCGGCCGGCGAACCGCCGAAGCTGGACGTGGATCGCGGGTTTCGAGGAGGCTTGCGCTCGCCTGGGCGTCGGAAGCACGACGTTCTACGAATACCACATCGGCGAGTATGCCTGGACCGAGCCGCCGCGCGTGGCCGAGGTCCGGCGGCAACGCAACGAGGTGGAACTTCTGTTCACAAAGCGGCTCGATGCGCGCTGTGCCGCTCAGGTCGAGCGATACGTGCTTGCCCCCGGCACGGTGACAGGCATCCGCGTGGACGGGAGCATCGTGCGGTTATCCGCACGGGGACTGCGCGACGGCGACGCATGCGCACTGACGGTGCGAGGAATTCGAGACGATCCCGAGCGGCGGCTTGTGAAGGGCGGTCCGCCGGCCGTGCTGGAGGAACAGACGATCCGGTTTCGCTATTGAGCAACCGCGCAACGATTCCGCCATGATGCCGTCGTTCGCCGCCACGCGCGAGACGACATGCTACCGGAGCGGCGATTTCAGCGGTTTGGGCATTCCCTCGGCGTAGGGCTTGAGCCAGGGCAGGCCGAAGGCGTTGTAGTCATCTACGGAAATGGGCGAGGGCGGCGGCTCTTCGCCGGTAATTTCACGAAACACCCCGGGGCTTATCAGGCGGACGCAGAACTCCGCCGGATTCTCGTCGTCCCAGGTCTCCAGACCGTATGGATCGGGGCAAAGCCTCTGCGCCATCTTCCCGTTCGGGCCGACCGCGATCTCGCACGGCTTGCCGGCCGCAACCGGCGCACAGCTCGCATCCTCGGGATAAAACCGCTGCTTCGGAGGCGCATCTGGAAACCGGCCGGGCGCGGGCTCGAAGACCGCCAGCTCGATCAGGATCGAATGATCCCCGTGGGCGGACGGCGAGGCCGTCGACAGGTCGCCCGGAAGCCGCACCGCAAATTGCCGGACGGAGCCGTCGGACGCACGATACGCGTCGAGCCACGGTTGGTCCGGCACGACGATGTAATCCTGCGGATCCGTGGCCAGTTCGTCCGTGAGAGGCTGCCCCGTAACGGCGTTGATGCCGTCGACGCCGACCCGGATCGCGTTGGGTCTCCACCAGCGGCCGGAGAAGCTGATCCACAATGCCTCGCGGGCGAAGATCGGGATGAACGCGCCGCCCCGATCCCGCCACGACGACGGAACACGGTCGGCGTAGTCGCGAACCCTGAAGAGCGGATACACGTCCAGCCCGGGCGGCACAACATGGGCCTGCCCGTCCTCCGGAACACGGAGCGTCCGCTCGAATGTCACGGTCATGCTGTCGCCGAAATGTACCTCGTTGTCTTCCGCTCGAACTTCCACCATACGTCCGTACCCCCAGTTCGCATCTCCTGCCCAGGGTCTGCGATGCCGTCGCAAGCGGATACCCTCGCCGATACGACAATCCGGCCGCACACGGACACCAGCACGCCCGTGGACGAGGGCACCGCGGCCGCCCGCAACCCGGTTCCGCAGCAGGAACCCGCGACGACCGCCCGGCGCCCCCTGTGACGCGAGCAACCCAATGAAACTTCGCGCTTGAGCCCCGGTTTCTTTCCTGGCGTCACAAACCGCCGCGAACAATAAAGCGTACGGTGCATTCCTTCCGGCATGCTTTCGTTCGCATTGGTCATCGTCGGCGGCGACGCATGGCGAGTCGGCGCGCAGAACAGACGGGAAGAACATGGCCCGTGCGGATTGACCGGGCGAGGCGGCCCTGGCGGAAGAAACGTGAGCAAAGGATGGGCCCGGCAGGATTCGAACCTGCGACCAGACGATTATGAGTCGCCTGCTCTAACCGCTGAGCTACGGACCCGCGGCAGGTGGACAGGCGGCCGCGTCCCTGCGTGCCGCACACGAAACGCCCGCGCCGAGAAACGCCACCGACTATCGATCGTAGCGGGTGCGGTCGGGCCGTACAACCCCGACAGCCCCGGGCCGACGGGCAAACTTTGGCACTGCCGCAGAAGAGCCACGGATCGAAAGACAGAGCCGGGCCGACCGGTACCGTTCGATTGCGCGTTCCAAAGCCGCCCGGCACCCGCGAGGGCAGGACGGCGGCGGGGACTACCGGCCGCTCTGCTTCATTGCGCGGCAGCGACGGATCAGGTTGTTCGTCGAGCTGTCGTGCTGAAGCGCGGGCTCCGAGGGGCTCTCCAGCTCCGGGATGATCCGCTGCGCGAGCACCTTGCCAAGCTCAACGCCCCATTGGTCGAACGAATCGATGCTCCAGATGACACCCTGTGTGAAGACGCAGTGCTCGTACAGGGCGACGAGCGCGCCGAGAATCTCCGGCGTGAGCCGTTCGGCCAGGATCATGTTGCAGGGACGGTTGCCCTCGAAGACGCGATGGGGCACGAGCCAGTCGGGCGTACCCTCGGCCCTGACCTGTTCGGCGGTCCGGCCGAAGGCCAGTGCCTCGGCCTGCGCGAGGACGTTCGCGAGAAGCATGTCGTGGTGGCGGCCGAGCGGATTGAGCGACCGGCCGAACGCCAGGAAGTCGCACGGGATGAGCTTCGTCCCCTGGTGAATCAACTGGTAGAAGGAGTGCTGGCCGTTGGTCCCCGGCTCGCCCCAGAGAACGGGGCCGGTTTCGTAATCGACCCGCGTCCCGTCGAGCGTGACGTACTTGCCGTTGCTCTCCATGGTCAACTGCTGCAAGTAGGCCGGAAAGCGCTTGAGGTACTGCTCGTAGGGCAGGACGGCAACGCTTTGCGCCCCGAAGAAGTTGTTGTACCAGACGGACAGCAACGCCATGAGCACCGGCAGGTTGCGTTCGAACGGCACCGTGCGGAAGTGCTCGTCCATGCGATGGAAGCCGTCGAGCATGGCGCAGAAGTGTTCGGGGCCGACGGCGAGCATGGTGGACAGGCCGATCGCGGAGTCCATGGAGTAGCGCCCCCCGACCCAGTCCCAGAAGCCGAACATGTTCGCCGTGTCGATGCCGAATTCAGCAACCTTCGCGGTGTTCGTCGAGACGGCGACGAAGTGCCGCGCCACCGCCCGGGCGTCGCCGCCGAACGCCCGGACCAACCATTCGCGGGCGGTGCGGGCGTTTGTCATCGTCTCGAGCGTGGTGAAGGTCTTGGAGGAAACGATGAACAGGGTCTCGGCGGGATCGAGGTCGTGCACGGCCTCGACGAAGTCGGTGCCGTCAACGTTGGAAACGAAGCGGAACGTCATGGAGCGATCGCTGTAATACCGGAGGGCCTCATAAGCCATGACCGGACCGAGGTCGGAGCCGCCGATGCCGATGTTGATGACGTTGCGGATGCGCCGGCCGGTGTGGCCTTTCCACTCGCCGCCGCGGACGCGCGCACAGAAAGCCGCCATCCTCTCCAGGACGGCATGGACGGCCGGCACGACGTTCTCCCCGTCCACGAGAATGGAGGTCCCTTTCGGGGCGCGCAACGCGACATGCAGGACGGCGCGATTCTCCGTGACGTTGATCTTCTCTCCGCGAAACATGGCGTCGGTTCTCGCCCGCAGGCCCGACTCCTCGGCAAGTTGCAGGAGGAGCCGGAGGGTCTCGTCGGTGATGCGGTTCTTCGAGTAGTCGAGATAAAGTGCCGCGCCCTCGGCCGTCCTGCGCTCGCCCCGCGCCGGAGCGTCCGCGAAGCGCTCCCGCAGGTGAACCCCGCGGATCTTTTCGTAGTGCGCCGCGAGGGCCTTCCACGCCGGACGTTCCGTAAGCGGCTTGATGCTCTCGGTCATTCTGCTGTTCCTTTCGTCGGCCGGTTGTCGTGACATCGGGGCCCGCACTCTCATCCAGCCCGGCTGCCGGAGAACCCGTGCGGTCGGCGATTAGGAATCTTCGCGCGGATCGCGCCGGCGTCAACAGCCCGCGCGCCCGCAGTCGCTTCGCGCGAAAGTGCATCGACAGGCCCTGCGGGCCATGCCGGGGGCAACCCCATCGGGACGGGGAGGTATTTGCTGCCGCGCCACAAGCAATCTGCCGGCTCACAAGGATGTATGGTATGGCGATAACGGCTTACGAACAATGGGATTATGGCCGTCGTGGTGTCCCGCGGATGCCGGGTACAGCCCTGCGACTGCCTTCGCCGGGCATCGGGACGGACCGGCGCGAACCGCCGCGCAGACATGCTCGATGCAGCGGCACTGCGCCCTCGCGGCCACGGCACTTCCCGGCGCGACTCGATCCTGTGAACACCGGGAGTCCGGCGACGGGAACGCTCTGCTCAACCCTTTGCCAAACGGCGGCGGACCACGCACAATAATCGCATGGACGGAATGACCCGACGCGGAGAGCGTCTCATGACCGGTTCGACTCGCGTTCTGCGAGCGTGCTGGCGACGCGCGGCGATGGCAATGGCAATTCTGCTCGCGCCGGCGACGCCGCTGGACATCAAGGCGGCCGTGCCGAAAGCGACGGCCAGCGCGCCCGGTGCCACCGCGAGATCGGCTGTGCCGGAGCGCACGCCGGAATACCCGCACCCCACCGAGGTTCCGCCCGAGTTGCTCCGCCCTCCGACGCCACAGGCAATGATCCTGCCGTCCACACCGGCCGAAGAACCCGAGGGCATCGCGACCGAGCCGCGAAGCGGGGGTGTGCTCGCCGAGGTAACCCCGACGGCGCGGCTGCTGCCCGAGGGCTACGTCCTCGCTCGCCGTCCGGCGCGGTTCGGCCGCGAGGATTCCTGGTGGGCGATGGCCATCGGGGAGGCCGGCGATCTGCCGGTCGGACCGCCGCTCCGCGTCCTGCCGAACCGCCGGCTGATGCTGCTGGAGCGGATTCTAGCCGCGGGCAAGCCGGAGGATACGTACCTCGTAACCGGCCGCGTGACGGAGTTCCTCGGCAAGAACTACGTCCTGCTGGAGCAGGTAGTCTCCCCGCCGGAGCATCGAGCCACGCCGCCGGCTCAG
>CAZMVY010000204.1:0-8764 GCA_964569765.1 uncultured Planctomycetales bacterium | reverse complement strand
TTGGACGCTAGCATGAGGGCCTCTCTGCCGATCTGAACGGGTATGGCTGGGCGTTCATGTTCGAGGGAGCGGCGGCAGGGAGCCCGGTATGTCTGTAATGGATGCATCAAAGCGTAGCCACGGCGTCCGGGCCGCCGTTTCGGCCTCTGTGCGCCAACCGAGCTTCGTTCTGTGTGTGGCGGCGCTGGTTCTGTTGACGGCCGTCTTCTACGGCACCACGTGGAACCTGCGGCTGCGGAAGCTTCGGGCCGATCTGCGGGCGCCGCTCGGAACGCTCGACAAAGCCGCCCTCCGACCGTATCGCTGCGTCGATGTCTTTCAGATCAATCCCGAGACGATCGACACGCTCGGTACGGATCAGTATATCCAGTGGCTTCTGGTGGACGATGAGGTCAAGGACGACGCGAGTCCTGTGAAAGAGGTCATCCTCTTCGTCACATACTACACCGGACAGCCCGATCCCGTACCGCACATTCCGGAGAACTGTTATCTGGGCGCCGGCTATCTGGTCAGCGCCTCGGAGGACTGGAACATCGACATTCCCGCGCTCGGCCGACCGATCCCGGCCCGGGCGCTGGAGCTCGAAAAGAAGGGAAAACTCGGCACGGAGCGCCCCGTCGTGACGTACACGTTCGGGGTCAACGGCCGTTTCGCGGTGGACCGCAACGAGGTCCGCACGGTGATCGGCGCCCCGTGGGAAGCCTATGCGTATTTCTCGAAGGTGGAGGCACGGTTTCAGAGCCTCACGGGCGTGGCGCCGAGCCGCCCCGAGGCGATGGCCGCCACGGCAAAGCTCTTCCGAAAGCTGATCCCCCTTCTGGTGGAGAACCACTGGCCCGACTGGAAGGCACTCCACGAGAAGCCCGCTTCGGCCTCGCAGCCGGCGGTGATCTCGTACGGGTTGTTCTTTCCGGGTCCCGCGCGTGCGGGAACCGGTACGGCGATGATTCCTGCAGGCAGACAGGGTGCAATCCATGGCGAAGCAACTCAATAAGAAGCTTGTAATCGGTTTGACCATCGGCGGGATGGTCCTGACCACGGCAGCCGGCATCGTCATGGTGGCGACGCTTCCCGAGAAGGACCCCCAATACTACGTGAAGCAGGCGGAGCAGGCCGTCCGGGAGGAGCAGCACGCCAAGGCCTCCAAGCTCTACGCACGCGCCTGGCGGGTCTCGAATGATCCGCGCTACCTGATCGAGTGCGGCGAGGAGGCGCTGCAGGCGGGCGACGCCCCCCTGGCCCGCAAGGTGTGGACGGACGCCATCACGAGCAACCCCAAGCTGGAAGGCGCCCACCAGAAACTCGTCCAGTTGAACCTCGACATCGCGAAGCTCGCCCGGGCCGTGGCCACATGGGAACAGGTGAACACGGCGGCGGAGGCGCTGTTGAAAGTCAATCCGAAGAACAGTCTGGGGCTCTACGCCCGTGGCATGGCGAAGCTCGGACTCCGAGGCGTAAAGGACACGTATGAGAAACAGGGCCTCGAGGATCTGCTGGAGGCGCAGAAACTCGCCCCCGAAAACCCCACCTACGCCGACAGCCTGGCGCAGTACTACGAGGAGCTTGCCCGCCGCCACAGGGCAGATGCCGACAAGGCGACCGCCGAGGCGCAGCAGTTCGAAGCCCTGGGCCAGCGCGAAGCGGCCGCGAACAAGCGGGACGTCGCCCGCCAGGCCCGCGAGGAGGCCGCCCGCAACTACGAGGAAGCCGACCGCATCTACCGCAACGCGGCCGAGGTAGCCTCCCGCAACGCCGCCGGGGCACAGGAGCCGGCCGCGTCGCGCCCGTCCGCTGAGACCCCCACGGGCAAGGCCGCCACGGCCGGCCGCAATTACGGCACATTCCTCCTGCGCCGCGCGCTTGCCGACGACACCATTCCCGAAGACCGGCGCAAGAGCTGCCTCGACCAGGGCCTTGTCGAGATTACCAGGGCCGTCGAACTCGCCCCACGGGACATGGACGGCTACATCGCGCTGGGCAACTACTGGATCCAGCGGCAGGAGGCCGAACGCCGGATCGCCGGTGCCGCCAGCCGGCCCGTCACGACCACCCGGGGGATCCTCGATGAAAACTTCAGAAAGGCCGAGGCAGCACTCGTCAAAGCCGTCGAGGTCGCTCCGAACGAATACGCGAACTACCTCGCGCTCGGCATGCTCTACAACGCGCGCGGCGAACCGAAGCGCGCCCTGACCGTGTATGACCAGCGTCTCGATCGCACGGTCGTGCGCGTCAGCCTAATGCGGTGGCAGGATCGCCACTACAAGCTCGTTCTGCTGGATCAGGCCTTCCGGACCGCCATGCAGCAGCTTACGGGCCGTCCTGAGGACAAGGCGGCCGACGATGCCCTGATCGCCAAGGCCGAAAGCTACTACCGCAAGGCCGTGGCCGAGACCCAGGCCGGCGAAGGTGATCCCGCCGCGCTGACGATGAAGGGTCGCCTCGAAGCCGTACGAGGGAATCTGCGCGAGGCGATCAGAGCCCTCGAACTCGCCGAGAAGCGTCTGCCAACGAACCATCCCGCGCTGACCGAGATCCGCTTCGCCCTGGGCGACCTCTACACACGGGTTGGAGAAACCGGCGCCGCCGAACGCGCCCTCCAGCAGGTCGTAACCGAGCTTCCGGGCAACGACGAGGCATGGGCGCGGCTCGCCAGCGTGCTCTATGCCAATCGGAATCCTCGCGGAGTGCAGGCCGCCGAGCAGGCCCTGCGCATCAACCCGGACAACCGCATCGCGCTCGGCGTGATGCTGGAGGTCTATACGCGGGACAAGAACTGGGAAAAGGCCCGGGAGATCCAGAAACGGCTGCACGCCGAAGGGGGCGAACTCAGTGAAGCGGCGCTGCTGACCCAGGCGCGGCAACTGCTTATCGAGGCGAACGCCGGCGAAGTCCCGGATCGCAGCAAGACCGAAGAGGCGAAGCGCATCTTCCGGCAGATCGTGGAGAAGGATCCCACGAATCTCCGGGCCCTCAGCCCGCTGGTTCAGCTCCTTGCGCGGGACAAGGAGAAGGAGGAACTCACCAACCGGCTCAACCAGGCGCTGGAGGCCGCCCGCCGCGCCACGCACAAGAACCCAAAGGAGCTGGAGCAGAGTATCCAGTTGTTAAGCATCTCCGTCTCGTCCGACAAGACCCCGGAGCAGATCGCCCGGGCTACCGAGGAGATGATCCGCAAAGGGGAGTACACCACCGAGCTGGATCGCGAGATGGACTTCGTGCAGTTCTATCTCCGATCGGCCGACTACAAACAGGCTCTCGAGCACGCGAAGAAGGCCTCCACGCTCAATCCCAAGGATGCGACCCTCACCGACGTGCTCTTCCGTCTGGCCCTCTCGAACAAGGACCTGGAGCTGGCGAAGCAGACGGCCCAGCGGGCTGCCGAGTACAACCTGGACGGCGCGCAGGGACGCTTCTACAACGCCCGCTACGCCCTCGCCACGGATGATCCGCCCCGCGCCATCCAGGAGTTGCGCGCCGCCCTCGACATCTCGGGCACAAACTCCTACGGGCAGGCCCTGCTCGGCCGGGCGTTCCTGGCCGCCGGCCGCTATGACGAGGCCCAGGACGCGTTCAAGAAGGCCCTCGACATCAACCCGAACAGCCCCCTGGCGATCCTGGGCATGGCGCAACTGGCCGAGTTCCGGAATCTGCCCGAAGCCCCCGAGTATCTGGCCAAGGCCAAGGAACTCGCCCCGAACGACCCGTGGGTGCAGCAGAAGATCGCGGAGGAGCAGGAAAGCGAGAACCCCGAGCAGGCGATCGCCGCCCGCGAGAAGCAGCGGGCCGCGATGCCGTCCGACCCCGAGAAGCTCGAGCCCGCGCACATCGCGAACCTTCTTCGGTTGGCCGCCCTGTATGCCGCGACCAAGCCGCCGAAGTACGATAAGGCCGACGCCCTCTACAAAGAGGCTCTGGAGAAGGTCCTCAAGAATGAGCGCCTTCAAAGCCGCACCGTGCCCTGGCTCTATGCCACGTTCCTGCGGGAGCGGGGCGACAAGCCCGACCCGGAACGCGGCACGCAGGTCCTCAAGACCTACGCGGACGCCCTGAAAGACAAGGATGCCAAGGCCGCCGTCGAGCTTCTCATCGCGCAGCACATGCAGGCGTGGGCCCAGCTCGGGCTACCCAAGGCCCCCAGCCGGGCCGACATTGACGCCGCCTACGACGCCGCCGTCAGGATCTCGGATTCCTTCGAGGTATTGATGGGAACCGCCACGTGGTACCGCCAGAGCCAGCGCATCGCGCGCGCGGAAGAGTTCTACCGCCGGGCCATCGAAAAGGCCGGTACCGACGCCGAAGGACGCAATCGCGAGCAGGTCGCGCGGCGCTATCTGATCGACACCCTGGTGCAGAACCGGGACCCGGAACGTCGCGACGAAGTAGACGCCCTCATTGCCGACTACCTCAAACGGTACCCGGAGGACCCGAGCGGATTCCTGTTTCAGGGGCAGCACTACATCCTGACCGGCCGCGAGAGCGAGGCCCTCGGCGCCTACTCGCGCTACATCGAGAAGGACCCCAACGGCGCCCTGGCATACTACCGCCGCGGATACCTCTGGAGCCGGCAGGAGAAGTGGGATGCGGCGCTCAGCGACCTCCAGAAGGCCAAGACGCTCAGTCCCGCCGGCTTCGATTACGATCACCGCATCCTTCTGGCGAATTGCCTGCTCAAGAAGGAGCAGCCGGACGCCGCCGTCATGGAAGTCGAGAGCATTATTCGTGAAGACCCCCGTGCCGAAGGCGTGGCCCGGCAGCTCATCGGCCTCTACGTCACCCTCGAGCGGTTCGACCAGGCCGAGGCCAGGGCCCTCGCGTTCCGCCAGCAGTTCCCGAACAGCCCCTTCTGGCCTTTCCGCCTCGGTCAGCTCACCGAAGAGCGGGCACGCCGCACGAACGATCCGATCCGCCGGGCAGAGCTTTTCCGGACAGCGGCCCAGTACTACCGATCCGCCGCAGAAACCAGCAAGTTCGCACCCGATGCGGTCGCGCAATACCTCAAGACCCTGCTGGTCACCCGCCAGCACGACGAAGCGATCAACTATGTCACGCAAACGCTGCCCCCCGACAAGAGAACGTTCGAGCACCGGATCCTTCTCGCCAACGCCTACGCGAAGAAAGGATCGCCCGAGCAGCAGGTCGCCCGGGAGTTTGACGAGGCCGCCAAGGCGGCGAACGGCTCGCCACTGGGCCTGCGCATCGTCGCGGAGAGCCTGCCGCTCACCCTCGGCCTCGAGTCCGCCATGAAGTGGGCCCGGGAGCACGCGGCCGCCCCCGGCGATTGGACCGGCAAGTACATGCTCGCCATCCTTCAGGCCCGCAACGCGGAGGCGGCGGAGAAGCGAAACCAATCCGAGGCCGCCAAGGCCGCGTATGCGGAGGCGGAAAAGAGTCTCCGAGAGGCGCTCGCCGCCGCCGGCAACCAGGACGATCGGCTCAACATGATGCGCGCCCTCGCCCAGTTCCTTTACAGCCGCAAACAGTTTGACGAATCCTGCAAACTCAGTATGCAGATCGTGGAGGCCGCGCCCAACGACGTCGTCACCCTCAACAACCTGGCGTACCTGCTCATGACGGACCTCGGCAAACCCAAAGAGGCGCACGAGTATGCGAAGCGGGCGGCCGCCCTGGCGCCGACCAACGCGAACGTGCTCGATACGTACGGCTGGAACCTCTGCCTGCTCGGCAAGCCTGCCGAGGCCATCGGCCCGCTGAGCATCGCGATCGATCTCGAGAGCGAGAATACCCTCGCCCGGTACCATCGGGCGATCGCCTACAGGAAACTGAGCGAGGCCGGCAAGGGCGATGCCGCGAAGTCGGCTGAGGCCGCCAGGAACGATGCGAAACGCGCCTACGAGCTGGCTGCGCAGAAAAAAGAAACCGACAACATCACGCTGGCCGCCGCTCTGCTCCAGGAACTGGGCGTCACTCCGCCGTCGACCACGCCCGCCGCGAAGTAGCTGCAGCGGCGCCTCCGCCGCCCTGTTGCCTCCGGGTCGTGAACGGGCGGGCCTGCCATGCGCCGCGACGACACCGCACATCGGGCAGTGCAACCCGACCGGACGCGGCTTTCTCAGATTCTCCAAGGCCGCAACGACCACCAAACCCGCGATACCCAGGTTCCGTCGAGCGACGGCACCCGCCGGCCGGGGGATCCGCCGGCATGATCAGCATCGAGTTCGAGAAGACGCTCGGGCGGATGCGGTTCGATTATTGTCGGCATGCGGCGATCGACATTCTCCGAGGCGCGCCCGTCCCGGGCGGGCCGCATGGAGGTAGTACACGATTGCGGCGCAAGTTCGCTTCTCGCGGCCCTGTCGGGCGCAGGTCAACCGCTCGACACGGTAGACTCGTCCGAGCGGCAACCGACCGCCCGTTTCCTGAGGACGCTCGACGAGTTGGAGCGGTGGCGCCCGTACGCGTGAGTCACGTAGTTACGTAGGGTCTGCTGTGCGGACGGGATTCGTGCGTCGGCGACCCTGCCATTTGCCTTCCGTCCGCAGAGCGGATCCTACGGCGATGCGGGCGGGGTGGCACGGTCTGGCTTCGTACTCGAAGACAGGCCGTGGCGAAGGCTGCCAGGCCCACGGCCGAGGCTCGATCCTCGCGGATCGGCCCTTGATCATCCGTTGCGATGACCTGCCGAGAGTGTTACGTACCCCGTCGGTCCCGCGGCGAGGTTCCGCGACCGTCAATCACGCGGCAGTTCGTACACGTGCACCCCGTATCCGCCGAATCGATCTGCAAAGAGCCCGTCGTCCACCTTCACGGTTCGGTTCTCGTACCGGACGACAACCTCGCGCGCCCCGGCCGGCACGCCCTCGATCACGAACGTCACCTCGGCGGGTTGATCGCTCCGGTTTGCCGCCAGCAGCACCAGGCCGGCGGGCGTTTCCTTCAGCCGCGTGCTGATGGCGGCGCTCGGAGCGGCCTTCACCTGCGCGGGCGAGTCCGGCAACATGAACACCGGCGCCATCTCGCGCAGCTCGGTGACGAGCTTCTTGAGTTCCACCCAGTGGCCCTCCTCCGGTTTGTTGAAGATCCCGTTGCCACCGGAGCCCGAGCCCACGTAGTACATCAGCCCCCTTGCCCCATGGATGATGCCGATGTAAGCCTGCGCGCGGTACTCGGTCGGCGTGGGGAACCGGCCATCGCGCCGCTCCGGCTTGCGATAGGCCTGGATGCCGAGCCAGATCGGCTTCTTGGTTGTGGCCATGGTCAGGAACGTCGGTGCAACCAGCTCGGTGCCCACGGTGATTTCTTCGCCCTGCAGGGCCTCGCCGGGCTGGGACGGGGGGCGGGCGTCCCGCCCGCCAGGCGGGTAAGGTGCCCGGCCCCCGGGCTGCGGCGTCAGCGGGAACGGATACCACCACCACATGCCCAGGTCCATGTACTGTTCCGGGAAAAGCCTCGTGCGATCGACCTTGTGAATCACGTCGTATGAGTCGCCGATCATAAGCGGGTGCTCGGGCGCCTCGCGCCGCAGCATGGCGTACAGGTCCTTCACGTACGACGGCGGCGCCTCGCCGCGGGCCACGCCCTCCTCCTCATCCCACGCGAGCAGGCCCGGGTGGTTGCGGAACATGCGGACGCGACGCACGACCTCATCGTCCAGGCGGCGGCCCGTGCCGAGCCCGTGACTCACCAGCATCAGCGTCTTCATCCCCGCTCGGTGCGAGGCGTCGAGGAAGTCTTTCGCGCGTTGATGGTTCGGCGCATCGGCCGGTCCCATTGCCATCGCGTTGTATCCGTGGGTGACGTTGAACCCGGCCGCCGCCTGCTCCGCGAAGCGCCAGCCGTAGAAGATCCCGATCGGGAAGAACGGCTAGCCCTCCACCCGCAGGAATCCGTCCGCTCCGACGCCAACTTCCGCCTCGGCCCGGTGAATCACCTGCCAATCCTGCTCGGCCCTGGCAGCTTCCGTATCTCCGTCGTGCAACGTGATCTGAGCGGCGTAGTCTCCGAGCGGCGCGCTCCGCAGCGCAAACGTGTATGCAACCGGATTTGCCGGAAGCTGAGCAAGCTTCGTTTCGGCGAGCACCTGCGAGCCGTTCCTCAACACGCAGGTAAGCCGCATTCGCTTGCGGCGGGCGGCCTCCTCGTGCACCCACACCCGCCCCTCGATCTTCGGCGCGCCGTCCTCGATGCACCAGTGTGTCGGCAGCAGCGGCTCGGCGACCAGCAGCGGCGGCACGGTGACCAGCCGTTGGGCGGTCGCCAGCACTTCGCTGCCGGCCCTCACGACGATCGCCAGCTTCTGCTTGCCCCGGCGATGCAGATCGACGGGCACGGTGATCCTTTCCTCCGGCTGCCTGCCGAGCGTATGCGTGAGCCGCCCTCCGCCCGGCTCCATTTGGAGTGCGGTCTCTTCGAGGCCGCGCGGTCCCGGAGAGACCGCACTCCACACTTCGACCGCGCGGCCCGCACGAGACGGCTCGCGGTTGATCAGCACCAGCGGCAATTCCTGCCGCCCCGGCCCGCACTGCCCGCTCTCCATCGCAAACCGAAGCGCCACCGGCGAGTCGACTGTCAGGCTGGCGTCATCCCAGCGGGTAGCGCCGGTCATCATCGCGTGTCCGAGCTGAAAGGTGACGTACGCGGCGTCCTCGGGTACCTCCGCGTCGAGCTTGAGCTGCATCCATTGGCCCGCGGGCGGCGGGGCGGGCTGCCCCTTCGCCCAGCGGAAGTACCGCTTGTCGCCGTCGAGGAAGCCGGCGTTGAGGGGCAGCGTGCCGGCCGCCGGCGTGGCCCGCTTGTCGCCGCGGCC
>CAZMVY010000203.1:6340-8786 GCA_964569765.1 uncultured Planctomycetales bacterium | reverse complement strand
TCCCAGATCCGGTCGAACGCCTCCTGCGGGAACACCCCGCCGGCCCCGCCCATCGCCCCGGCCGCCCAGAGCATCTCAGCCGCGACGATGCGGTTGTGCGTCACGCGGTTGATCGCCGTATGCTTCGCCGTCGAACCGGCGCCATCCTCCCACCAGCTTCCGCCGCAGCCGCGGATCGTCGGGATCTTGTCCGCGAATCCCTTCTCGATGTGCCCGAAGTAGTCCGCGAGCCGGCACAGGTGGACCTTCGGGTACTCATACTTCTCATTCCATGCGTCCTGCCCCTCCGCGATCGCCTGCCCGATCTTCACGTTGTCGCTGTACGCCCCGTGCAGCAGAATCGCGTCGAACGGATAGTCGTCCCGGTTGTTCCACCACGTCAGGTAGCTCTCCACCGCCCGCCGCATCTCGTCGATCGGGGCGCCCAGAGCGATCCGGCCCGCCTGCGCGTACCCGTCGCTGAAGTTCGTCAGCACCCGCTGCCCGTCCGGCCCCTCCCACCAGAACGGGCTCTTGTGATGCAGGTTCTTCCGCAGGATCGGCGCCCGCGTCTGGTTGATTCCGACGCTGAGGTACTTGATCCCCGCCGAGGCGAGGATCGTCGGCACGCTCCACACGTGCGACGGCGCATCCGTCAGCGTCAGGCTGTCGAACGGCACGCCCGCCTCCCGGTGCAGCCGCGCCGTGTAATACATGTTGCGGATCAGCTCCTCCGCCGAGCACAGCCCCGTCAGCATGTTCAGGTATCCGGCCTCGATGCCGATCCGCTGCTGCCGCGCCAAGTCCATCAGTTTTTCCCACTGCTCGTCGAAGCGGTCGCGCCGGAACACCTGCGCCGCCCACGACGATTCCAGGTTCCACTTGTAGCTCGGAAACTGCTCGCACAGGCGGATGGCGAGGTCCGTATTGCGGTTATGCACCCCGATCACGTGCGACTGCGTGTCCGTGTAGCCGATGTCGGTGTGCGTGCTCGGGGCGCAGAAGATGTGCCACCGCTTCTGCGGCTTGAGTTCGAACGTCATCGTCGTGCGGGTGCGAGAATCCTTTCCCGCGTCCGGCACCGAAAGCGTCACCTTCGTCGGCGCGCTCGCCGGCGGGACGGGCACATCCAGCTCCACCGGCCCGAGCGTCGGCGCCGCCACCGGCACATCGTACCTCTCCTCGCCCGCCTCGACGGTCAGCGGCACCTGCTCCTTCGGCGCCAGCCCCGTCAGCCGCACGCGGACAAGCTGCATCGTACGGTTGTCGCGACGGACGAAGAGGATCGTCGGCGTCGCCGCGATCTCGACGACCGAATCCCCCGCGCCCTTCTCCTGCAGCCCCACGGCGTCGTACAGGATCCACGATCCGTCCACGCTCGTCAGCGTGATGCGGTTCTCGCCCGCGCGAAGCAGCGACGGATGAATCGGGATGGCCAGCACCTGCGGCTTCGCCTTGCTCGGGTCGATCAGCGCCCGGTCGCCGGTACCGCGGTTGACCGTGAACACCCCCGCCGTCCCGTTGACGTCCACGCGAAGCTTCGGCGTCGCGCTCGACTGCGCGTCGAGAACGTCGATCCGCAGCACGCAGCCCCCCGCCGGCGCCTCGGGCATCTCGAAGACGATCGCGAACGGGTGCTCGCGGCTGCCCGCCCACTCGTCCCGCGGACCCGGGTGGATCCACGACCAGTCGGTCTTTGGGTCGCTCCGGCCGATCCGAAACGTCACATCCTTCGGGAACGCCTTGAGGTATCCCTGATGATCGCCGGCCAGCGCGAACTCCTGGTAGTTGTGGTCCGCCCTGCCGATCTGCCATATCGCCTTCGGCGGCTCCGCCGTCGCGGCGGCCGCCGCGAGGGTCAGGAGCACGCCGCTTGTCCAACCGGTACTGTGAAAATGGAGCATGCGTTCACCTCTTGTGCAGGATGGTCCGGCATCGGATGGCCGGCGACCCGTCCGGCCATAATAGATGTTTCCCCCGTGCCCGCATAGGGGCTTGCCGGGCGGTGGGGCCTCCTCGTAGCGTTTGCGCAGCGTCCCGACGGGCCTACCGGCGGCGTTTCGACTTCTTCGCGGGCTTGCCGAGCAGCCGGCCGCGCCTGGCCTGGACGGCGTTCTGCACCTTGATCGGCAGGCCGAACAGGTGGATGAAGCCCGTCGCGTCGGTCGGATCGTACTCGGCGCCCATCTTGAAGCTGGCCAGCGCGGGGACGTAGAGCGACTTGTCGCTCCGGGCGCCGACGGCGCGGCAGTTGCCCTTGTAGAGCTTGAGGCGGGCCGTGCCGGTGACGTATTGCTGCGTCTTGTCGATGAAGGCGTCGAGGGCCTCGCGGAGCGGGCTGTACCACTGGCCGTAGTAGACGAGCTCCGCGTAGCGCAGCGATACCTGCTGCTTGTAGTGTGCCGTCTCCCGTTCGAGCGTGACGGACTCGAGCGTGACGGTCTCCGCCAGGTCCCGCCCGAGACCG
>CAZMVY010000203.1:0-6330 GCA_964569765.1 uncultured Planctomycetales bacterium | reverse complement strand
GAGCTCCGCGTAGCGCAGGGCGACCTGGTGCTTGTAGTGCTGCGTCTCGCGCTCCAGGCAGATCGCCTCCAGTGCCCGGTGCGCCTCGTACAGGATCGTGCCGCCGGGGGTTTCGTACACCCCGCGCGACTTCATGCCGACGAGGCGGTTCTCGACGAGGTCCACCTGGCCCACGCCGTGCCTGCCGCCCAGCGCGTTGAGCGTCAGGATGATCTGTACCGGGTCCATCCGCCTGCCGTTGAGACCGACGGGCTCGCCGCGGACGAAGTCGACGTCCACGTAGGCCGCTTTGTTCGGCGCCTTTTCAATGGGCGAGCTGATGACGAGCATGCGGTCCTTCGGCTCGGCCCAGGTGCTCTCGAGCTCCTGACCCTCGTGCGAGATATGCCACATGTTGCGGTCGCGGGAATAGATGCTTTTTTTCGACTGCTCGATGGGAATGCCGCGGGCCTCGGCATATTCGACGGCCGCCTCGCGGCTCCGCAACTGGAAGCGCGGGTCGCGCCACGGCACGATGACCTTGAGCGTCGGATCCAGGGCGGCGTAGGTCAGCTCGAAGCGGACCTGGTCGTTGCCCTTTCCGGTGGCACCGTGGGCGACGGCGTCGGCGCCGAACTCGTGCGCGACGCGAACCTGTTCCCTGGCGATCAGCGGACGGGCGATCGACGTGCCGAGCATGTAGCGCTGCTCGTACAGGGCGCCGCTCTTGAGCATCGGCCAGAGGAAGTCGCGTGCAAATTCCTCGCGGAGGTCGCGGACGACGCACTCGCTGGCACCGCTGAGGAGGGCCTTCTTCCGGATGGCCTTCAGTTCGTCGCCCTGACCGAGTTCGGCGGCGAACGCGATCACCTCGCACCCGTACGTCTCGCGGAGCCACGGCAGGATGACACTCGTGTCGAGCCCGCCGGAATAGGCCAGTACGACTTTCTTCACGTCTTTCGCCATGATCGTCTCCTTGCCCGGCCAGGCGCAGGTCCGCGGCGACCTGGCGCGGAAAATGTACAAGATACCGTCGATCGCGGGAGACGCAATCCGGCTCGGTCGCTCGCCGGCAATCTGCGGCGCGGACCGTTGCGTCCGCACGGCGGCCCCCGGCGGCTCACCGGACCGGGCGCGTGGCCGGCGGCGTTGCCTTGCGCACCGTCACCCGGTGCAGGTGCAGCCGTTCGAGCGGATCGTCCTGAAAAGATACCTGCACATAGTGGAGCCCTTGTGTGACTTCCGGCAACAGGAGCTTGATCGGCAATTCCACCGTCTGCCCGGCGGCGATCGCCACCGGCCAGCGCAGTTGCTCGGGTGCCGTCACAGTCAGCACTTGGCCGGCAAGCCGGATGGTCGGGCGGACCGTGAGCGGTTGCGCCGATGTATTCCGCAGCCGCACAACGAGGAGGTCGTCCGACGCCAGATAGGTAAGACCCGTGCGGGTCTGAGCTTGTACGAACCGGAGCTCCTCGTTGCCGGCGAACTCCACAGCGACCGGCAGCGGGGCCGGCGGCTCGCGATCGGCGTCCACCGCGATCCGCACACCGCCGCAGTCGGGCAGATCGACGCTGATCTCGCAGAGCCATCGCGTCCGACCGTCGAGCACCTGCACGAGGCGTCCGCCGGCGACCTTCGGCCCACCCCCACCGCGCTTGGCCACCGGAATGCGGACGCGGCAATCCGCAAACGGCTGGTTGAGCCCGTTGCGGATCACGGCGGTCGCCCGCGCCGGCGGGTCGCCGCCGTCGGTCTCAATGCTCACGCCGAGTCCGCCGACCGGGATCGAAGGTTGCACCGGCCCGCAGGTCGGATCGGCCGGATAGGTGTATGCAACGTTGGCGCCGTCCACTTCGATTACCCGGTAGTGGCTGGTGCCGGTGGCCCGGCCGCGTCGGCACGTGCTTGCCGCGTGCGTTCGGATGTAGTGCAGGCCGGGCAGTCGGGTGAGCGTCGAGGCGTATTCGCGGCCGTCCCAGTCGCTCGTTCCGCCGGCCAGGAGCATCGCCACGCGGTTGACCCGGAGAAACGCCGCCGACGGCTCGCCCGCCGCCAGTTGATCCAGTACCGTCGGGTCGTCGTCGTTCATCGCAAGGAAGTTGAAAACCCGGTCACGCCGTTCGGCGAGGTCGCGTCGGACGAAATCAGCCTGTGCGGCGTCGATCGGCCGCGTGAGGGTATGTCGCAGGAGCACGCCGTGATACGGACCGTAGTCGAACGAGCCGATGGGTGAGGCTCCGACGATCGGCACAAACCCCGTCTCGTCGTCGTGTTCGCCGCAGAGCAGATACACAGGCGCCTGGAACCGGGCGAAGTACGCGAGCACGCGCGGCCAGGGCGTGTGCCCGTCATCGTCGGCCTGTGGCAGGATGTAATTGCCGGTGGCAACGATGAACTCGGGCGACAGCAGATTGACTTCCTCCGGCAGCCGCGCATCGAAGTCCGGCGCGGTGGGATCGCCGATTTGCATGTCCGAGAGGTGAACGAACCGGAAACGCGTGCGGAACTCGCGGACGACCTTGACGCTGTGGCGGGCTGTCAGTGTCCAGCCGGCCCCGCGGACGCGAAGGTCGTAGAGCCCTTCCGGCGTCTCGGCCGGTACTTGCAGCACCATGGAAGCGTGGCGCTGCGGCTGCACCTTCAATTCGCCGGTGGAGGACAGCGGGAAGTAAACCTCCCCCACCTCGCTATGGACGAGCGAAACGTACATCTCGGCGTCGAAGCTGTTGCCCAGACGCATCAGAAAGTAGAAACGATCGCCCGGGCGCAGGATAACGGGACGCCCCTGTGAAGGTTCCAGGATCGCCGGCGGGCCGGTCTGGCCCGGGGGAATCCCTCCCTCGGCGAATCGGACGGCCGGTGTGGTGGCGGCGGCTGCGCGTGGTCCACCGGCGAAGCCGGGCGAGCCTCCCTGAGACAGGCTGCATCCGATAAGGCCGACGCCGCTCAAACAGACCAGTATGTATCGTGCCGGCATCATGTGTACCCCCGGGGCACGCCCGAACCCCCCAACAGACCCGCCGACCGCCCTGCCGCAGCCGCGATTAAAGGATCGGCTGCCGCCGAATGCAAATGTCATTCGCTGCGCTTGACGTCGGATACCGCCGTTGTTGTCATGGATGCGGTCAAGGTCGAGCTACGACATTTCGCGAGGGCCACACACATGCAAATCGCCCTCATTGCCACATACGGTCACCCGCTGGCCCTGGGCCTGCGGTACGTTTCCGCCACACTGAAGCGCAGCGGCCACGCCGTCCGCATGATCTTCATGATGTCTCGTCGCGACACCGCAAGCGCCCGGTTTCCCCGGCCGCTGATCGGCGCCCTCGTCGATCTTGTTCGCGATGTTGACCTGATCGGCGTGTCTCTCATGACGAACACGTTTCACCGGGCCCGAGTGCTGACCGACGCCGTCCGGGCGGCGGGCGTGCGGGCGCCGATCGTCTGGGGCGGGGTGCATCCTACCCTGGCGCCGGAGGAATCGTTGGAGACGGCAGACATTGTCTGTATCGGCGAGGGCGAGCGGGCGATGGTCGAGCTGGTCGGGACCTTTGAGGCCGGCCGCGATCCGACCGCCGTCGAGGGGTTCTGGTTTCGCCGGAACAACAAGGTGGTACGCAATCCAGTTCGGGCGCTCACCGACGATCTCGACACCTATCCGTTTCCTGATTTCGACCTCGCCGATCGGCACTATGTGGCCGTGGGCGACACCTTCGAGCCCGCCACCCCCGGCCGGCTTCGCGGCGTGCTGGCGCGATACCGCATCCAGACGACACGCGGGTGTCCCTTTCACTGCGCGTTCTGCAACAACGCGGCCCTCAAGCGGCTCTACCACGGCAAAGGCCCCTGGGTGCGCCGGCGAAGCAACGGAAACGTGATCGCCGAGCTGGAGGATCGGCTCGTACGCTTCCCGATGATCGAAGCGGTGAACATCGTGGACGACCTGTTCTTCGCACGCGACGAGGACGACATCGCCGAGTTCGCCGCCCTGTATGCGGAGCGCGTCAACCTTCCCCTTGAGCTGGACGCTTTCCCCACGACCGTCACGCCACGGAAGGTTGAGATCCTGCGGCGCCTGCCCATCGCGCTCGTCAGTATGGGCATTCAGAGCGGCTCGGAAGATACACTCTACCGTCTGTACGATCGGCGGACGCCGCTCTCCCGCATCGCCCGGGCGATCGACCTGCTTGCCGACGCACGGGTGCCGGCGGAGTATCACTACATCATCAACAACCCCTTCGAGCCCGACGGGAATACGATTGAGACCCTGCGGTTTGCCGCGAGGTCTCACCGTCCGCCGGCGAGTGTCCGCATCTTTCCGCTGGCGCTCTATCCCGGCACGCTGTTACACGACCGAGCCGTAGCCGATGGCATCATCCCCGGCCGGCACGAAGCCGCGTACGAGTATACCTACGGGAGCCGGCTGTATATCCTCCGGGACTCGTACACCGCGGTGATGCTTCGGGTCGTGCTGGCGCTCAAGGGGATGGGCGTGTCCGCCCGTATGGCGGAGGGGTTTGTGAACCTCGTGACGTCCCCGGCGGTGCGATTCGCCCTGGACCGTCGGTGGTTCCCCTACGTGGCCTTCGGCGTGTACCGAGTGGGACACTTCATCGCCCGGCGGATCGTCCGGCAGTGCGTGATCAGACCGGCGGCGTGGCTTCGGCGGGCAAGCGCGCGGCGGCGACAAGGAGGCGCGCGGCTCGTTCTCAACACTTGAGGCGCGGGCAGGCCGATGGCTGGGCGGCCGCGGGATACCCGCCCCAGCAGCGTTTCTCGGGGCAGGTGGCAGGGCGGTCGGGGCGGGCCTGAGTGCTCGCGGGCCGACTTTGTGGCTGACAACAGACATAACGTTATTATTAACAGGCAGTTACTGCTAAGAATAGCCCACAGCCTTATCCAGTTGGCCATTCCAAACTGAAACAGATGCGTTCACTTTCAGAATCATGTTGACGCCCTTGGCGTCGTCCTCTATAAGAGCGATCTACTCGTGGGGCGCCCGTGCTGTGCGGGCAATTGCCTGCGGGGGCACGTGAACAGTAGCTGTCGGCGGCGGGTCTTACGGCGGCCCGGTCGGCCGCGGCGGCATGGCTCGCGCGCGACACCGCGCGTGTCAACAGACCGAGAGGAGGTTGCATGTCTCAGGCTGGCGGTATGCAGTCGAACGGGAAGGAGTTGTTTTACCCCTCGCCGGAGTTTTCCCGGAACGCCCATATCAAGTCCTTCGATCAGTACAAGGCGATGTACAAGCGATCGATTGAGGATCCCGAGGGCTTCTGGACCGAGATCGCCAATACGTTCCACTGGCACCAGAAGTGGACCCGCTTCCGCGAGTACGACTTCAAGGACACGATCTCGATCAAGTATTTCATCGGCGCCAAGACGAACATCTGCTACAACGCCGTCGATCGCCATCTCGGGCTGCGCGGCGACCAGGTGGCGATCATCTGGGAGGGCAACGAGCCCGGCGAGGATGCCAAGCTCACGTACCGCCAGCTCCACACCGAGGTGTGCAAGTTCGCCAATGTACTGAAGGCCAAGGGCGTCAAGAAGGGCGATCGCGTCTCCATCTACATGCCCATGGTCAAGGAACTGCCCATCGCCATGCTCGCGTGCGCGAGGATCGGCGCGATCCACTCCATCGTCTTCGGAGGCTTCAGCCCCGATTCGCTCGCGGACCGCATCGTGGATTCCGGCTGCAAGGTGCTTATCACGACCGACGGCGTGATGCGGGGCAACAAGGCCGTGCCGCTCAAGGCGAACGCCGATGTCGCCATGGACACTGCCGCCAGGAGGGGCGTGACCGTCACCACCTGCATCGTCGACAGCCGCGTCGGCAACAAGGTCCAGTGCAACATGCAGCCCGGTCGCGACTTCTGGTGGGCCGACCTGATGAAGGACGCCTCGCCCGAGTGTCCCGTCGAATGGATGGATTCGGAGGATCCGCTGTTCATCCTCTACACCTCGGGCTCGACCGGCAAACCGAAGGGCGTCCTGCACACGATCGGCGGCTACATGGTCTTCGCCGCCATCACGCACAAGTACATCTTCGATTACCACGACGGCGATATCTTCTGGTGCACGGCCGACATCGGATGGGTTACGGGCCACACGTATATCGTTTACGGCCCGCTGTGCAACGGCGCGACGACGCTGGTGTTCGAGGGGGTGCCGACGTATCCGAACCCGGGACGCTTCTGGGACGTCGTGGACAAGTACAAGGTCAACCAGTTCTACACGGCTCCGACGGCTATCCGCGCCCTGATGCGCGAGGGCGAGAAGTGGGTGGACGGCCACGACCTGTCCAGCCTGCGGCTGCTCGGCACCGTCGGCGAGCCCATCAACCCCGAG
>CAZMVY010000202.1:0-8806 GCA_964569765.1 uncultured Planctomycetales bacterium | reverse complement strand
TTCACGCGGCGGCGATTCGCATGTTGCCCGAGGCGGAGGTGCTTGCCGTTGCCTCGCCGACCCCGGGAAAGGCGAAGCGCTTTGCCGAGGAGCGGGGCATTCCGAGGGCCTTCACGGACTATCGCGAACTTCTCGCCGTCCCCGAGATCGAGATGGTCAACGTGTGCGTGCCGAACTATCTGCATGCCCAGGTGACCATCGACGCGGCCTGGGCCGGCAAGCACGTCGTCTGCGAGAAGCCGCTGTGCCGCACGCTGGAGGAGGCCGACCGCATGATCGAGGCCTGTGCGAAGGCCGGCGTGCTGCTGATGTACGCGGAGGAGCTTTGCTTCGCGCCGAAGTACGTCCGGGCGAAAACGCTCGTCGAGGAGGGGGCGCTGGGCCGTGCATTCCTGGTGAAGCAGTCCGAGGAGCACTTCGGCCCACACATGCCCTGGTTCTGGGACATCGACAAATCCGGCGGCGGCGTACTGCTGGACATGGGTTGCCACTCGATCGAGTTCGCGCGCTGGGTCTTCGGCAAGCCGGCGGTCAAGAGCGTTGTCGCGAACCTGGGTGTGTACGTGCACGCAGACCGGACCCGCGGAGAGGACCACAGCCTCTGTATCGTGGAATACGAAGGAGGGCGCGTCGGCTTTGCTGAGAACAGTTGGGCCAAGCAGGGCGGCGTGGACGACCGCGTCGAGATTTACGGCTCCGGCGGGTTCACGCGGGCGGATCTCCTCCGCGGCAGTTCGTTGCTGACGTACAGCGAGCCGGGCTACGGGTACGCAGTGGAGAAGGCCGCCACGACGCGGGGGTACACGTTTACCATGTTTGAAGAGGTCTGGAACTACGGCTTCCCGCAGGAAATGGCGCATTTCTGCCGGTGCGTTCGGGGCGAGGAACAGCCGATCGAGACCGGGGCGGATGGCCGCGAGGTACTCAAGATCATCTACGCGGCGTATCAATCCGCCGGCACGGGCCGCCGCGTCGAGTGGCCGTATCAGCCGCCGAAGGTGGACAAGCCGATTGATCTGTGGTTGGGCCCCGCCGCAGGATCCCCGTGACGTTTCCCATGTGCGCGGTCCGGGGATCTTCGCCGGGGGCCGGGTGATGCGCAGGATGGCCGTCGCGGCATCCCGGCTCTCCGGGTGCCACGTGTCTCGGAACAGGTGCCCGGGGAACGGAAAACGCCGGCGGGCGGTATCGGCCCGGCTCGCGGGCGTTTCGTATCCGGGTCGCTTTCCCTGTCGCGTGGAGCGATTCAGCCCAGCAACGGCTGGATGGTGTGGCGGATCACCAGGTAGAGCACCGCGGCAATGAAGGCAGAGCAGGGCAGCGTGAGGATCCACGCCATGACGATGCGCTGGCCCCAGACCCACCGGACGGATCGCACGTTGCGGGCGCTTCCGACTCCGAGGATCGCGCCGGTGATCGCGTGCGTCGTGGAGACCGGGATGCCGCCGAGGGCCGTCGCAATGAGGGTTGTGGCGCCGGCCGTCTCGGCACAGAACCCGCCGATCGGTTGAAGGCGGGTGATCCGGTCGCCCATCGTCTTGATGATTCGCCAGCCGCCGAAAAAGGTCCCTATGGCAAGCGCCGCGCCGCAGGAGAGGATGATCCACCATGCGATCTCGTGCTGCCGGCCGAGGAACACGTACCGGTCGAGGGCGAGGTCTTCCTTGCCCGCGCTGACGAGCAGCGCCACGATGATACCCATGGTCTTCTGTGCGTCGTTTGTTCCGTGCCCGAGGCTGTAGAGACCCGCAGAAACCAGTTGGAGGCGGCGGAAGAGGGCGTCTATCCGACGGGGGGGGGCGTTACGGAAGATGCGCCCCATTACGAGCATGTTGATCAGCCCGAGCAGGAACCCGATGACCGGCGAGAGGACCAGGAAGAGCAGCACCGGTCCCCAGCCGGAGAGCAGCAGCGAATGGACGCCGCTCCTGGCGACCGCGGCGCCGGCGTAGCCGCTGATCAGGGCGTGCGACGAGCTTGTCGGCAGCGCCAACCACCACGTGATGAGGTTCCACGCAATGGCACCGAGGAGCCCCGCGCAGACGACGTACTGGTCGATGGCGTTGAGGTCGATCAGGCCCTTGCCCACGGTGTGCGCCACGGGCGTGCCGAAGATGAAGACGGCGGCAAAGTTGAAGAACGCCGCCCAGGCGACGGCCTGGATGGGGGACAGCACGCGGGTGCAGACGACCGTGGCGACGGAGTTGGCCGCGTCGTGGAAGCCGTTGAGAAAGTCGAAGACAAGGGCGACGAGTACGATGGTGACGATGAATGCGGTCATGCCTGTTTCGCGGTCTCCGGTCGAGCGCCGGCAGAGGGCGGGATTGTAGCGGCCCATGAGGGATGTGACAACGGAACGGGCGGCCGGGTTCGAGCGGTGCCGCGCCGCGGCGGCGGCTCTCCCGGCCGGAAGCCGCCTTGTCCGTCCGCCGGCGGTGCCGGGGCTACCGGGCGGATGGTACGGTCAATTCGGTCAGCGGGACTTCCATATCTACGGATCCCACCGAGACGATCGCTGTCTGTTTGTGGAGTTGCATACGGACGATCGTGCCCCGGCGGTCGAAGCGACGCACGTGCACCGTGTCACCGGGCCGGAGCTGCGCGACCGCGCGCGTCCAGTTGGCGAACTCGGCGCGCTGCCGTTCGAACTCGGCTTTCTGCCGTTCCATGGCGGCGCGGGCCTGTTCGGCTTCCCGCTGCGCGGCTTCGGCCTCGCTTCGGGCCTGCTCAGCGCGGCGGCGTGTGGCGAGCGTGCTGTCGATGGCTTCGCGGAGGGCCTGTCCCTGCCGGACGAGATGCGCCCGCGCGGCATCGAGAATCCGCGCGGGCATGCCGAGTCGCTCGGCGATCGCGAGCGCGTTGCTGTTGCCGGGTTCCCCGATCAGGAGCCGATACGTGGGCTGGAGGGAGGCGACATCGAACTCGACGGCGGCGTTGTCGGCGCGGGGGTGTGTGAAGGCGACGCTCTTGAGGACGCCGAGATGGGTCGTCACCATACCGTGGCACCCGATGCGCAGCAGGTCCTCGACGATGGCTCGGCCGATCGCAGCCCCTTCGTCGGGATCGGTGCCCGCGCCGAGTTCGTCGATCAGGACGAGGCTGCGGCGCGTGGCCTTCTGAAGCATCTGCATGAGCCGGGCCATATGCGCGCTGAACGTGCTGAGCGACTGCTGAAGGCTCTGCTCGTCGCCGACGTCGATCATGATCTCGTCGTAGATCGGCAGCGTGGCGCCTTCCTCCGCCGGGATGGGCAGGCCGGCCTGGGCCATAACCGCGAGGAGGCCGACCGTCTTGATCGCGACGGTCTTGCCGCCGGTGTTCGGGCCCGTGACGACAAGCAGATCGAAATCGTCGCCGAGCCTCACGTCGATGGGCACGACCGGGCGCGTCAGGTTGCCGGCCGCGCGCTCGCGCTCCTGGATCCGGAGCAGCAGGGGGTGGCGTGCGTTCCGCAGGCGGAGCATGTGGTCGCGCCCGACGAGGGGGCAGGTCATGTGGTGTTTCCGGGCGAAGCGGACCTTTGTGGCGATGAGATCGAGGACGGCCAGCGTGTCGAACGTGCGGAGCAGTTCGGCCGAGTTCAGGTGGACCCGATGTGTGATCTCCCACAGGATCCGGTTGATTTCCTCCGCTTCATCCTGGCGAAGACGGACGATGGCGTTGTTCAGTTCGACGGCCTCGGCCGGCTCGACGAAGAGCGTGGCGCCCGTATCGGAGGTGCGGTGAATGATGCCGCGGACCCGCCCGCGATGCTCGGCGGCCAGCGGGAGGACGAGGCGGTCGTTGTGGAACGTGGCCTCCGGGTATCGCAGCCATTTCGTGACGTGCGGCGAACGGAGGAGACGTTCGACGACGGTCTGGATCCGGGCCTGCGCGTCCCGGATGGCCGCGCGGATGCGGCCCAGGCGGGCAGTGGCATCATCGCGGATCGAGCCGCGCTCATCCACGACGCGGTGAATCTGGTCGGAGATGATCTTGAAATCGCCCAGCCGCGAGGCGAGCGATCGAAGCTCGGCCGCCGCCTCGGGCAGCGAGCGTGACCACGCGAAGACGGCGTTGGCGGCGTCCAGCGACGAGGCAAGCTCCGAAAGGCCTTCCGGCTCGATCTTGGCGGGGGGCACAGCGCGGCGGATCATGTCGCGCACGTCGCGAAGCCCCCCGGTCGGCGGAAGGCCGAGCCCGTCGGCGAGCGCGCTCATTTCAGCGACCTGCCGGAGCCATCGCTGCACGAGCTCCGGGCGCGTAACGGGCTGGAGCTTCAATGCCAGTTTGCGGCCGAGTGAGCAGCCGGCGAACTCGGCAAGCATCTGCCGGACGCGGTCGAACTCGAGCCGCTCGAGGGTGTGTGAATCCATCATTGGAATTGTAGCAAACCGGATGCCGGGCATGCGAGACGGGCGTGCGAAGCACGGCTGGGAGACACGCGACGGCCGCCGGTATAATGCGCGGCGGTACGGGCGGAGACCTGCGGCGCGGCGCTGAGGTTCGACAGCCCGGACAGGCCATCTGAGAAAGGCGACCGTGCCGGCACGGACGGGTCTTCTGCGGGATTGAGGTCCGGGAACATGAGATGCGGAGCTTCGATGTGGTGGGCGGCGATATCGGTTCTCTGGGCGGCGTCCGGAATCAGCCCTGCCCAGACGGCCACCCGCGTGAATCCGAAAGCGGACCTGCAAGCCCTTCAGGCCGCGTTCGCTGAAGTGGCGGACGCGATGCGCCCGAGCGTCGTGGCGATCCGCGCGGAGCGACGCCTGCGGGCAGCTCCCGACGGCGATGGAGGTCCGGGCGGTGGGGCTGTCCTGACGCGCCTCCTGCCCTCTGTCGGGAGCGGCGTAGTCATCCGCGAGGATGGCATGATTCTCACGAACGAACACGTCGTTCGGGATGCCGAGAAGATCTGCGTCGTCCTGCACGACGGTTCGTCGCACGAGGCTGTCGCGGTGCATGCGGATCCGCGGAGCGATCTGGCCGTCGTCGAGATCGATGTCGAGGGCCTGCGCCCGGCCCGCCTCGGCGACGTAAGCCGGGTCCGGCAGGGGCACTGGGCCTTTGCGATGGGCAATCCGCTCGGGCTTGCCGGCGACGGTGGCATGGTGATGTCGCAGGGAATCGTCAGCGCGGTCGGACAGAAGCTCCACCTTGATCCGACGGAAACGCGATACTACGGCAATCTCATTCAGACGTCGGCGGCGATCAATCCCGGCAACAGCGGCGGGCCGCTGGTGAACATCGACGCCGAGGTGATCGGCATCACCACGGCGATCTCGACCCGCTCGGGCGCCAACGAGGGCATCGGGTTTGCCGTGCCGATGGAGGCCCGCACGAAGGCCATTATCGAGAAGCTGCTCCACGGCGAGCCCGTGGAGTACGGGTACATCGGCGTGGGTGTGCGGACGGCTCCGCGAGAGGGGCCGTGCGCGTCGTCGGCCGGCGGCGGGGCGGTGATCACAGTCATCGAACCCGGCTCGCCCGCGGATCGCGCGAAGCTGGCCGTCGGCGACGTGATCCTCGAGTTCGACGGCCACACCGTAGAGGATGCGGACCACTTCGTCCGGCTCGTGGGAGCCGCGGCGATCAACCGTCCCGCCGGGATCGGATATTGCCGCGGGGGACGGCGGGACCGCACGTACGTCGTCGTCGGCTGTCGCAGCGGATCGCGCGGCGGCGCGGCGAGCCGGCTTTCCTGGCGCGGCATGATGGTGAGCGAACTCACCCGCGACCTTCGCCGGCGGTTCGCGATTCCGGCCGGGGCCGACGGGCTTGTGGTTGTGCAGGTAGCGGCGAACTCGCCCGCCGAGCGCGCCGGGATCCGGCCGGGTCAGCGGATCGTCGGGGTCGGGGACGTTGCGGTTGACAGCCTCGCGCGGTTCGGCGGGGTTATGCCGGGCCTGACGGGCGCCGTACGTCTCACCCTGTCCGACCAGCGCATGATTGAGCTGCCTTCGCCCTGATGTGGGTGGGTGCCGGCTCGCCTACGGCCGGCGGCGTCCTCCGCGTAGCTGCGGCGGCTCGACGAGAAGCAGGTTGGCGTCGTAGGTCAGGCTGCCAAGCAGGAGCGCGCCCAGAACGCGATGAATCTCGATCGAGTAGATGTGGCTCTTGCCGAGCGGGTTCGGATCAAGCGGGTCCGCTACGAGTACCTGACGCTCCCGTTTGTTGTAGTCGCAGAGTACGACAAAGTGTCCGACGGGGTATCCCCGGATGTCGTCCGGCTCGCCCTTTGGGCCGACCTCCCGCATGGCTCGGTACAGAAACGTGGCGCTCAGCCCGGTGATCACAGGGATATTGTGTGTCAGGTGGCGGCGAAGCAGCTTCGTGGTGAGGTCCTCGAAGCGGATGACGCCGCCGCGTTCGAGGTACTCCAGGTAGCCGGAGGTCGCCAGCCGGAGCTTGGCGTCGTCCTTGTGCGCCGCCTGATCGATAAGCTTGCGGCGGAGGTCGATGCGGCCGGATCCGAACCATGTCGGGTCGAAGACCTGAAGATTGTAGGTGTAAAGCGTCGCCCGATAGCCCCGTTGGAGAGCGTGGCAGCCGAGGAACACCGCCAGGGTCCCGCCCCCCGGCAGCGCGGACGTCTCCGTGATGACCTGGTCGAGGGGGATCGGATCGCCGTAATGGTGGTATACCGCGTGCAGGCATGTCGGTCCGCACGTGGTCTCGTCAGGCTGGGGCAGGATGACAAAAGGCAGCGGGGCGCTCATATGCCTGGCCCTGGCGCTCGAGCGGCGCGAATCGGAAACGGGCGTTCACGTGCTCCCGACGCGATTGCCTCCCCCGCGCCGCATACCGCCTCGTCATCATACCCGCGATCTGCGCCGGATGGCAGACTTGCGGCGGGCCTCGCGCGAGGGCAGGATGCGTGGCGTACGGGCAGCGGTCTCAGGAGATCTTCGCATGGCCGGCATTACGCGGCGCGAGTTTCTTCGACAGGCTTCGGGCAGCGCGATCGGCATCGGCATCGGCGATTCGTTCGCTTGCGCGGAGGGCCCCGCTCCGGCTCGCCCGGCTGGGCTGGTCGCCGCCCTGCCGCACACGCCGGGACGGTCGTTCTCTTTCCTGCATACGTATGAGGCGACGGGGCGTTACTGGCGCGGCATTGAGAAGGCCGGGCTCGTGCGGCCGACCACGGGTATACGGCTCGTCCATTCTCCGTTCGGCGACGACGACTCTCGGCGGTTCAACGCCGTCGCGCGGATCGGCGGCGAGTTGCACCGCATCATCCGAAAGGCCGGGTGCCATTTCATCGTCGATCGGGTTGCAGGCGGATCGCCGTATCACGCGTATGAATTCGACCGCAAGCTGATTGAGGCATACGCGTCCCTGCTGCGCGGGAGGTTTCTCGGCGGCCAAGTGCACGAGGTTCTCAGCAACGTGAACAACGACTGGTCCCGGATCGTCAAGGCGAACGGGGCGTTCGAACGCGAGCCGGTGAGGCCCGATGAACTGCGGTCATATTTCACCTGGGACAGCGCGGATCGCTGGATCGAGTACGGGACGCTTGACGACTACGCCGGCCGCGTGAAGCCGCAGACGACGGAGGCGCTGTGGAAGGAGATCGAGTGGGCTGCCGGGCGGCAGGCGGCCCGCTGCGGCGGGCACTGGAGCTACTGCGAAGGCAGCGCCCGCGGGGAACTCGCGTGGCATATCTTCTACAAGTGGGGGGCGGCGTACGCCCTGGCGGAGGTGGGGCCGTGGGCCTCAGCCCAGACGCAGTTCGCCATCGCAAGTCTCCGGGGTGCCGCGAAGGCCGCGGGGCGCCCGTGGGGTGTCTTCTTTGCTCCGTGGGGGCCGGGCGGCTGCACATCGTTCATACCGGAGAAGGATTGGTCGTGGAATTGCCCGAAGAAGTGGCTCGACGACAGCAAATGGCCCGTCGGCCCGGAGGTCGGTCCGTCCAGTGCGTTGCAGCGGAGGATCTTCTTCCATGCGTACCTGTCCGGGGCCCACACGCTTCACGAGGAGTGGGGAGCGGAGGGAAACCTTACGGACTGGGACCAGGGCACGCTTTCCTCGTATGGGCGCGTCACGCGAGATCTGCTGGATTTCCAGGATGCTCACCCCGACGTCGGCGAGCCGTACACGCTGATCGCGCTGGTGCTGGATCCGACCGTCCCGCCGCCCGATCCGCAGCCGTGGGCACGGCTCAAGGAGAGGATGTTCTGCAGCGGAGATGCGGAGAGGGCGATTGCGTCGCGGCCGGCGGCGGGGCGTGAGGAGACGGCCTGTTATCCACCCTGCGCGGTGCCGGAGGTATTTGACGTCGTGCCCGCGGACGCCCCGGCGGAAGTCTGGGGGGCGTACAGGCAGGTGATTGCAATGGGCGACGGTCGTGCATTCCTGCCGCGCGGGGCACAGCTCTACCCGGCGGCCGAGCAGCCCGACCGCGTGCTGGCGGCGGCGAGGGAACTATCGCCGTTTTCGCGTTTGACGCATATGCCGATGCAGATCAACTATCGCCGGGCCGATGGGGCCTGGGTGGTCGGCTTGTACAATCCCTGGGGGGCGAAGCGGGGCGACGTGTACGGCGTGGGCAGCATCCTCGACGAGGGCTGCACGATGCGCGACGTGCTGCGCGCGAACTTTCGCGTGAAGTCGGCGAGGGTGATACACGCGTGGCCCCAGGCGTCGGGCGCCCGGCTTCGGGGCGATGAACTGCACGTCACGGTCGGTCCGGGCGGGACGCTTGTGCTGGAGGTGGAGGCGAAAACCTGCCCCGCACCGGCCGTCGCGGATACTTCCCGCAGTTGGCAGGCGGCTGCGGATGGCGCGGGTCCGGCGGGACCCCGGCTCGCGGGCGCCTCGGGCC
>CAZMVY010000201.1:0-8858 GCA_964569765.1 uncultured Planctomycetales bacterium | reverse complement strand
TCGAACCCATGAATAACGGATTTGCAATCCGTCCCCTTGGTCCACTTGGGTACGCCGCCAAGGTTTTCAGGGACCGGCCGCCGTCGCGTCACCGACGCTGCGGCTGTGCCCTGTCAACGCACGCGCCGCGCAAATCATCCCGAGACGCTGCATCGCATCGTGTCAGCCATCCATCGCCTTCACGCCGCATTCCTGCCGGCTGCATGCGGGCGAATCCCTTGCGCACAAACTTGCGCCGTGTGGTCGCCCTCGCCGCCGGCCAGCCGTCGCCGACAAGCTGCCAACCGGAACGTCAGGATATTGGACGGGGACGTGACAGTCAAGCAACCGGCCGGGTCCTCCGCGTACGAGCGCGCCGCACGCACAAGCGGTATGAGCCGGCGACCCCGAGGTCCCGCCTGGGATCCGCAGGCAGCTATCCGCGGGCGCTGACGACGCGGGTATCGCGTTCGTGGATCAACGTCGCGGGACCCGCAAGGAATCGCAGTGGCATGAAATCAGGCCGATGGCTGCTTCGCGGGGCGGCGGTTCGTATCGGTGCCGGCCAGAGCCTCGGCGACATCCTCAAGGCGGTGCGCCCGGGCGAGGTCGGACATCAACCGCTCGACCGCCTCCAACCGCTGCCAGGCAAGCCGGCGGGTAACGTCGTAACGGAAACACTCCCGCAGCCGCGCTTCCCAGTAGCGATACTCTCGCTGACGTCGCCAGGCATCCAGAACGGCGTCGATTCCGCGTGCGTCACTGGTGTATCGCCGCATCGTAAGCCAGACGGCCTGGGGCCCGATCTGGTCGAGGTTGTCCGCCTCCGCCAGGACGCACGCCTCGGCCAGTTGCGTGGTGCGACGCCCGGCCTCGCGGACAGCGCGAACCGCCATACGAAGGGTCGTCTCGGGCAGCAACCGGGGCGCGGCCTGTTCCAGGAGCGTAGCGGAAAGCTCGCGCTGCGAATCGCTTGTGGGACGGGTAAGGACTTCGGCCCGGGGAATCTGCTGCTTGCGGGCCTGAAAGGCCCAGGCGGCGTCATGATAGAGCGCCGCCGCCACGAGCGCGTTGCGGTCGATCCGCTGGCCGACCAGATCGGGCAGGGTGAGCATCTGAAGGGCCAAGCCGACCACGCGCACAGCATGCTCCCACACGACAGGGTCGGACTTGCCCGGCCCCAAGGGTATCTGGAGGTCGGACTCGGCCTGCTTCCAGATCGCCTTGGTGGCAATCGTCGGCTCGCCCCAAGCGGCCAAGTGATTCGACACGTGGACTGCCATCCCGCCTCCAACGACTGTCGTCTGGACGTGTCCGCCGACGCCTTCCGATCTGTTCGAGCACCCCATTATGGGCGCACCGCACGGATGCTTCAATGGCCTTTCCGGGAAAAATCCCTGTCGCATCCGCCCGGCGGGAACCGCGCGCCTCCCGACCGCGGCGGCACACCCTGTCAAGACGGGTTGCCCTGGCTTGCGCCGCTCATCAGCTCCTCGGGCAACTCGAAGTTGGCGTAGGCGTTCTGGACATCATCATGGTCCTCAAGGCTTTCCATAAGGGCCAGAACTTTCTTACCCGTTTCAGCATCAAGAGTTACGGTGCTGGTGGGCACCCTCGACAACTCGGCCGATTCCACAGGGATCCCGGCGTCGGCTAAGGCCTTTCGCAACGGCTCGAATGCGGACGGCTCGCAGGTGATCTCCCACAGGTCGCCTACCCGCTGGTAGTCCGTGGCGCCGCTCTCCAAGGCCACCGCCACGATCTGATCCTCGCTGACCTTCTCCGCAGAAACCGTGATGACACCAGTCAGCACGAATATCCGCGAGACGCTGCCCGTCTTGCCGAGGTTCCCGCCGTGCCGCTCGAAGAGCTTCTTGAGTTCCGGCGCGGTCCGATTGCGGTTGTCCGTGAGGCACTCGCACAGGATCGCCACGCCACCCGGTCCGAACCCTTCGTAGGTGACCGGCTCGTACACGACACCCTCGATCTGCCCCGTGCCCTTCCTGATGGCGTTCTCGATGGTGTCTTTGGGCATGTTGGCGGCCTTGGCCTTGTCGATGGCGTAGCGGAGCGCCAGGTTGTCCGCCGGGTCGCCCCCCCCTACGCGGGCCGCCACGATCACGTTGCGTGCCAGCTTGCTCCACAGGCGTCCCCGACGCGCATCCAACACGCCCTTCTTGTGCTTGATCCGCGCCCAATGTGAATGACCGGCCATCTTGACGCCACTCCTCTACCGCGCCGAACCCGCGGCGGCGGGTTTGTTCATACTCCTGCGGGGCGCCGGCTTTTCGGCCGCCGGTTCCTCGCCGGCCGTCCGCGCCACCTCGGGCGCATCGCCGCGTGACAGCGCCGACAACTTCTGCCGAGCCTTCGCCACGGCCTCCGCGTCCTGATCGTCCCTGCCGCGCTTCGCCCGCTCTGCGGCGATCTGAATCGCCTTCTCCCAGCACCGGCGGGCGTCCTCCTTCTGACCGAGCCGCCAGTGCGTATCGGCAAGGTGATCGTAGATCAAGGGATCCTGTCCCTCAGACTGCGCGGCGGCCCGCGAAAGCCATGTCAGGGCGATGCGGAAGTCGCCTTTCTTGTAGTATACCCAGCCGAGGCTGTCCAGGTAGGCCGCTTCCCGCGGACTCTCGCCGACCACATACCGGAGCATCTTCTCCGCCTCGTCGAGGTTGCGGCCGGCATCTGCCCAGGTATAGCCCAGATCGTTATTGATCCCGACGTCGTTCGGGGCGAGCTTGAGCGCCTCCAGCATCCGCTGCTCGGCGAGATCGAAGCGTTTCTGCTTCTGATAGCAGAACGCCAGCGTCCGAAGGAAGCCCGCCCTGGCCACGTCGTCCTCCGTACGATCGATCAGCTTGTTGAGCAGATCCTCTGCCTCGCCGTAGCGCTTCGCCTGGATCAGAATGCGCGCGATCTCGCCCTCGAGAGCCGGGTTGGGATTCTGCGATCCGAGCTGCCGGAGCGAGGCAATGGCACCCTCGTAATCATCCGCCTCGACCTGAATCCTGTACAGAAGACTCTGATACGTGAGGCTCTGGGAGGGGTCGGCGACGGCCGCGCTGCGGAGCCATTCGATCGCGTCCCGGTGGCGCCCGGAAGCCGCAAGCACCTCGGCCAGCCAGCCGATCGTCAGCCCGTCATTCGGATCCTCGGCAAGCCACTCGGTCACCAGAGCCTCGGACTCCGCGTACCGCTTCAGGCCGTTCAGGGCGTCGATGAGGCGCTTGCGCCACTGACGCCGGTTCTGCGCGTCATCCTGCAGCCAGGCGCGGCAGCGTACAGCCATCCGCGCGTAGTTCTTCGCCGCCTCGTCCGCGGCCAGAACGAGTGCCCGCGTGCTCGCATCGTCCGGGGCATCCGCCAGCCACTGTTCCGCCAGCCGGGTCATCTCATCGATCCGCCCGGCGGCCTCGTACACGCCGAGCAGATTCGCCCGGTAGGCGGACTGACGCCCCCGGGCGGCCGGCAGGTTCGCGAGCTTTCGCAACTCGTTGGCCGCCGAGTCGTACTTCAGTTGGATCAGGTAGACCTCGGCCAGACCGCGGTGCCAAGCCTCACGATTCGGGTATCGTCGCAGCAGTTCCCCGAACGCCGCCTCGGCCTCCTCATATTGCAGGGCACGGACGGCGAGCAGCGCCCGCAGTTCCCACGCCGCCGATGAATCCCGGTTCCGCTTGAGAATCTCCTCGGCCTGCTCCGCGGCCTCGCGATACTTCCCGGCATTGAACAGGAGGCCCGCATACTCCTCGCGCGTCCGGAGGTCCGCCGGGTCGGACTTGACGATCTCGCCCAGTTGTTCCCGGTATTCGCGCATGCCGCCTTCGTTGCGGGTCCGCAACATTCGCAGGAGGGCCTCGCACCGCCGATACACGGCCGAAGAGGCGCCCTGCTGATCCTTCAGCTCCACCAACTGCGAGGCAGCCGCCGCCGCCTCATTCCTCGCAACGTAGCCGCGCAGCAGCCGCTCGCGGGCCTCCGCGTTCCGGGGATCGACGGCCAGCAGGTCCCTCCAGGCCGCCTGCGACTTCCGGGCATCGCCCATCCGCTCGTACAGCATCGCGAGCGATCGGAGCGTCTGCCGGTCCTTGGGATTCAGATCGCGGGCGGCCTGATAGTGCTGGAGGGCCTGATCCCAGTCGTCAAGCCCGTCGTAGCCGTGCCCGATGAGCCATTCGAGCGGCGCCGCCTTCGCGCCCGCCCGGACGGACCCCTCGCCCACGGCAATCACATCCTGCCAGCGGAACTGCCGCGCCAGCAGCTCGCCGAGCGCCATGGCGGCGGGCATGCGGGCCGGTTCGAGCTCGACCGACCGGCGCAGAAACCGCTCCGCCGCCCCCTCGTCGCCAACCTTCCCCGCGACCACCCCCAATACGTAGAGAACCGCCCACTCATTCGGCTTACCCGCAGCCGTCTCGGCCGTCCTCGTGAACACCGCCCGAGCGGCCGTCGCGGGGATCGCAAGGTCCTGGACGCTCTGCTGAACCTTCACGTACTGCTCTTGGCGAGCCGCCACAAGATCGGCCATCGCGACGATCCAATCCGACCATCGCTGCTCCCGGTGGAGGATGTCGGCGAGCAGCCATGCCGGCTCCTCCTCGGCGGGATGCCGCTGCTGAACCGATCGGAGCACGGCGGCGGCCGCATCAAGCCGCCCGGCGTTCATCAGCTCATGGGCCAGTAGCAGCGCCAGATCGATCCGGTCCGGATAGGCCTTGACAAGCCCCTGGAGATCGTCCGGGATCCGATTCGCCTCGCCAGCCCAGCGGCGCACGGACATCAGCAGCTCGACGCTCGGTTTGGAGGCCGCCTGTCGCCGCACGTGTGCGCGGACCGCTTCGATGGCGTCCCTGGCCCGGCCGGCGCGCACAAGGATTTCCGCGTACTCCGCCTGCAAGGCCGCGTCCGCCGGGGCCTCGGCAGCCGGGGCCGCCAGGACGAGCGCCGCGGCCTTGTAATCTCCCAGGCGGGCGAGCGTCCGCCCCCGGCGCAGCGCCAGCGCCCTGCGGCCGGCCTTTTCGAATGCGGCAAGCTCGGGGTGTGCCCGCTGCTTTTCGCTCAGCGCCGCGAAAGCTTTGTCGAACGCGGCGAACTCGTCCACCGCAGCCCGCGCATAGCCCATGTCATCGAGCAGCAGGCCGAGGTGCAGATGCACCAGCGCCCGATACTCCGGCCCCGACGGATCCGGCGGGCACTTCAGCGCGGTGCGAAAA
Organism: uncultured Planctomycetales bacterium; assembly: GCA_964569765.1. GTDB lineage: Bacteria > Planctomycetota > Phycisphaerae > UBA1845 > PWPN01 > CAZMVY01. The sequence continues at coordinate 3,663 of CAZMVY010000201.1, read as the reverse complement.
CACCGCAGGGCCTCGTCGCGTTCGCCGCTCTTGAACGCAGTACGCCCAAGCACGAACCACGCCGCCTCATCCTGCGGGTTGAGACGCACGGTCTCGCCGGCCCGCAGCCGCGCCTTCGCCTCGTTGCCCGACAGGTAGCACGCCAGGCACAGCAACCGCTGCACCTCGTATTGCTTCTGGTCGTAACGGAGAGCCCTTTCCAGTTCGAGGGCCGCCTCCGCGTATCGGTGATCCGCAAAGAGCGCCTGCGCGTCGGTCAGCCGCCGCAGCGCCGGCTGCGGGATCGCCGGTCGGGTGCTCAGGTCCACCGCGACCGGGGTTTTCGGATCGTCCGGAATCTGCTCGAGCGTGAGGTGGAGCTTGCGGACATCGACGCCCGCGGGAACCTGCGGCGGCGGCAAGGCCCCCGTCGCGCCCGGGCGATGGCATCCCGACATCGGGAGAAACGGCAGGAGCGAGAACGCAAGAACGCGAAACAGCGAAGCGCAGGGCGTACCCGCGCACAGGGGTTTCATTGCCATCGTTCCACGCTTTCGCTTTGGCATTGCGGCCGCCTTCCACTTTCCCGTGTCGCCTTTCCTCACGGTATGACCTTGTTCAGCGGGTAGACGATGATGCCGGAGGCACCGGCCCGCTGCAACTTCGGCAGAAGGGCCCGCTCGACGCGTTCCTCGATAATGACCTCGACGGCCACGAACTTGCCGTCCGCCAGCGGCGAGACGGTCGGGGATTTCTCGGCAGGCAGGATCTCGAGAATCTTCGGCAGATCGGCCTTGGCCACGTTGAGCTTCATGCCGACCTTCGCCCGCGCCTCGATCGCCCCTCGCAGAAGGATCGCAAGGGATTCGATCTTCTCGCGTTTCCAGGGGTCGGCAAATGCCTGCTTGTTGGCAATCAGCCGCGGCGTGCTCGAAAGGATCTCGGCGATAACGCGGAGATTGTTGGCCGCCAGCGACGAACCCGTCTCGGTCGCGTCCACGATACCGTTCAGGAGACGGGCCTTCACCTCCGTCGCGCCCCAACTGAACTCGACGCGGACGTGGATGCCGCGCGACTCGAAGAACCGCCGCGTGGCATTCACAAGCTCGGTGGCGACAATGCCTCCCTCGAGGTCCTCCGGCTTCTGCACCTTCGATTCGTTCGGGACGGCCAGCACCCAGCGGACCGGCCGCGACGTCGCCTTCGAGTACACCAGCTCGCACACCTCCACGACGTCGCTGGCGTTCTCAAGAATCCAGTCGTGACCGGTCAGACCGACGTCCACAACGCCGTCTTCCACATACCGGCTCATCTCCTGCGCCCGGAACATGACGCAGCGCATCTCCGGGTCATCGATCGTCGGATAGTAACCGCGATTCGAAATGTTCAGCTCGAAACCGGCCCGCTGGAAAAGATCCCTCGTGGAATCGGCGAGGCTGCCCTTCGGAATGCCGACCGTCAGTATGCGTTCCTCATTCGCTGTCAATCGTTGGACTCCTTCGTGCACGTCTTGCCGGACGGCTGTCGGCGACGGCGACCGCCTTGCCGGCCGGGGCTTACGGCCTCCGGCCTTGTCGCGCCCCACGGGTCTTTTTCCGCGTGGCGGAGGCGTTCGGCCGGGCCTTGCTCCGCGCGGACTTGCCGGCGGCGGCGGATGACGACCCCGTCTTGCCGGCCGGCCCGCTGCGAGGGGCTGTCTTCTTTCCGCCCCCGTCGCCCAAGACGGACGCCCGGCTGTCCGTCCCGGGCCGCGCCTGCGACGCCGCCTTCTTCCCGCCGGAGCCGGCGGCCGCCCCCCCGGCCCCGGCGACGACCGGCACCGTCTTCGGGAGCCGGCCGGCCGCATACCGGTGCATCAGCGCCGCAAACTCGGCCGCCTCCTGCGCGGAGATGTGACGTTCCAGAAACGCCTGCACCTCCGACAGGGTAGCCTCCGGCGGCACCAGGTTCTCCTTGCGAAGCACCCACACCACGCTCTGATCGACCGGAATCGCATGCCCGCCGAGGCTGTACAGAACGACGCGCGCGGCCGTAAACTCGTCGACCCCGGGCAATGCCCGGAGGTACTCGCGTGCGTCGCGAACCGGCTTGTCCCGCAGGAACGACAGATCGACGACGTTGTGGCGGTCGTAGATGGCGTTCAGGGCGTCAACCAGGTTCTGGGCCCGCGTTGCGGCGGCGGGCAGATCGGGCCCGAGCGTTTCGGCCAGCTCGACGGCGGGAGTAACGCGCAGCTCGTTGTGATCGACAAGGCTCTCGCGGAGACGTCGAAAGGCGGCCTGGGCCTTCGCCTCCGTCGTATCGCGCGCCAGGATTCCGAGAATCAACTGTTCGATCGGTTCGGTGTGGTCGGGCGGCGGCGGCTTGCCGTACTGTCGGCGCAGCTGGTGGTAGAGGTGCCGGATCCGTTTGGCATACTCCGCGCCGTGCCTCATGCGTCGTCTCCGCTGTCCGCGGGAGCCGGCCCTTCCGATCCGGGCTTCCGGCCCATGGTTTCGTCAATGATCCGGATCGTTTCGGCCCCGCGCTTGATGGATTCATCGAGATGCAGGCGGATCTCCGGGCACTGCCGGATCCGCAGCCGCCGGGCGACCATTCCCTGCAGATGCCCCCGCGCGTGCAGGAGCCCCGCGAGCGTCTTGCGTTCCTCGACCGGGGTACCCATCACGCTGACGTAGACATCGGCGAACGCAAGATCCGCACTGACGGTCACGCGCGTCACGCTCGTGAATCGAGAAATCCGCGGGTCCGAGAGGCGCGTGATGATCGCGCCCCCGACCACCTCGCGAATCTCGCTGGCCACCTTTTCGGCCCGGTACGGTTTCATCGGCTCAACCCGTTCTCACAACAGTTCCACGTGATAGTCCACGAGGCTCGCCGACCGCTCCCCGCGGAGCACGTCGACGATCTTGTGCAGGCAGCTCTCCACGAAACGCCCGTCATTGGCCACCATGGCCACGCCAAGCTCCGCCCGCTGCCACGAATCCAGCTCGTCCACCTCGGCGACCGAGACGTTGAACCGGTGGGTGAGGCGGTCCTTCACGCTCTTGATGACCCGACGCTTGTCCTTGAGGGACTCTGCCTCGTAAATCGCCAGCCGCACCGTCAGGACGCCCACTACCATCGATCCGCCAATCCACCGTTCCGTGAATCCGTCCGCCCGCGGACCCGTTGCCCCGCTCGTTCCGTCGCACCGTCCCCGGAGATCACGGAATGACGCAACGGCGGATCAACGGTTCATGGTTCCGCACCCGGGGGCTCACAACTTCCTGGCCACCTCCACAACCTTGTAAGCCTCGACCACATCGCCCACCTGGATGTCGTCGTAATCCTCGATCTTCAGGCCGCACTCCAGGCCTGCCCGGACTTCGTGGGCGTCGTCCTTGAATCGCCGCAGCGATACGAGCGAGCGGTGGCGGCCGCGCTCCGCATCCTCCGCCGTCGGGAGAATGATCCGACCGTCGCGCAGCACCCGCGCGTAGCTCGACCGGTAGATCGTTCCCTCGGTGACGTAACAGCCGGCCACCTTCCCGATGCGCGAAACGCTGAAGACCTGCCGCACTTCGGCCCGACCCTGAAACTCCTCCTTGCGCTCCGGCTCCAGGAGCCCCTCGAGCGCCTTGCGGATGTCGTCGGTAAGATTGTAGATCACCCGATACAGCTTGATCTCGACACCCTTCTGCT
>CAZMVY010000200.1:0-9037 GCA_964569765.1 uncultured Planctomycetales bacterium | reverse complement strand
TGCGGCCTCTCCGAGGCCGCCGCGCACAACAATCCCAGCACAGAGGTCCGAGCACAACAGTCTCAGCACAACTGCCTCAGCACAACAGGCTCAGCACAGCGGTCTCAGAGAGACCGCACTCCATATGAGCGCGAGGCAATCGAGCAGTTCGAGGCCCCGCTCCGCACCGCCGTCGAAAGCCACCTGGAAGCCGACGTCGAGGTGGGGCCACTGCTCAGCGGCGGCGCCGGCAAGTACATCCGCGAATGTCTTGCCGAGCGCTACGTCCCGCCGGAACTGCTCGATCGCAAGAAGAGGGGGTTCCGCGCGATCCGCCGATGGTTCAAGCGCGACCTGCTCGACCGAACCGCCGAACTGCTTCAAGACGGCGAGCTGGTCTCGCGCGGCATCCTCGATGCGGCCGGGGTTCGTTGGGTCCTGAGACAGCAGCGCCGGCCATAGGTGAACCTCGCAAGCTGTCTGTGGGCGTTGCTCTTTCTGGAACACTGGGCGCGGATCTATCTCGACGGCGACCCCTGACGCTCCAGGCGAGCCAACAGGTCGGCAACCGTCGCATTCGCGCGCGGGTGCCGCGCCTCCGGCGCGATCTGCGCCAGCGGCTCCAGTACGAATCGCCGCGCCGCCATGCGCGGGTGGGGCACCACAAGGCCCGGCTCGTCGATCACCCGATCCTCATACAGCAGCAGGTCCAGGTCCAGCGTGCGAGGCCCTCCCGGCACCTGGCGGGTGCGGCCGAACTCGCGCTCGACGGCCAGCATCGCCTCCAGCAAAGCCCGCGGAGAAAGGGTCGTTTCGATCACGGCCGCTCCGTTGAGGTACTTGCCCTGCCCCGGCGGGCCGCCGACCGGGTCCGTCTCGATCCAGAACGAGACCCGCCGCACGGCAATCGCCGGGTGGCGTCGCAGCGCCGCAATCGCCCCATCGAGCGCGGCCCGACGGTCGCCGAGGTTCGACCCGAGCGCGATACAGGCCGTGGATGCCATCCGGACGTCATTCCGCCCATCGAGGCCGCAAACGCGATGCCGCCCCGCCGGCCGGCCCGTGCGCGGCCGCGCGATCCGTACCCCGCCGTCCGCGATCCCTGCCTGTCATTGTACCAGCCAGTGGCATGGTTGCGAGCCGATGTTATACTCTCTCCAATCCAACGAAAGCCGAGGCTCGCATGCGCGTAGTGGTCAAGGAAAAGGCAAACGATGTCATCGTCGCCGACCGCTGTTTCGAGGACGAAGCGGTATACGTGGGGTCGCAACCCGGATGCGGGATCCACCTGCCCGATCTGTACGTGAGCCCCCATCATCTGCTCTTCACTCCGGAGGAGGACGGCACATGGTCGATCGAGCCGCTGGACGTGCAGAAGCCCGCCGTCGTCAACGGCCAGAGGCTCGCCGTCCGCCAGAGCGTGCTCGACGAAAACGAAGTCGAACTCGGCCCCTACATCCTGAAGGTCTACCTCAACCCGGACAAGGCGGCGCCGGCCGCCGAGGACGATCGCCTCAGCCCTACCGACCTGGCCGAAATCAAGAAGTATCCGCTGCCGCCCGGCTCGCTCACGAAGCGCACGGGCGAACCGGTGGAGAAGCTCCTGCCCGGGCAGATCGCCTCGCTGGCCCGCGCCGCGATCGAAATCGGGCGCTGCCGCGACCTGGCCCAACTGGTCGATGTCTCGCTCACGCACCTGCTCCAGGGCTTCCGCGGGCGCTGCGCGTGGGTCGGTCTCCGCCGACAGGCCGCCGGCGACCTCGAGGTGATCGGCGGCCGCTACACCTCCGGCGAGCCGTGCGAGTCGCCCGAGCTCGCGCGGGGCCTGCGCTACCGTTGCCTCGAACGAAGGCAGATTATCCTGGTCCGGCGGGCGGAGGATCCGATCATCGGCTCCGCGGTGGCCGCGCCGCTGCTGACGCCGCTCGGCGTCCTCGGCATGATCTACGTCGACGCCCGCAAGTCCGCCAAACGCCTCGGCACGGCCGACCTCAACGCCCTCGTCGTGCTCTCCGCGTGCATCAGCGAGCAACTCGAGACACTGCTGCGCGGACAGCTCGTCCAGGACGTCCGCGTGAACAGCACCGAACTCAGCGTCGTCCGCGCCATCCAGGAACAGCTCGATCCCCACAGCATGCCGGCGTGGAAGGAATTCCAGGTCGGCGCCTACAGCCTCACCGGCCAGCAGAACTCCGGCGACGTGTACGACGTGATGAAGGTCCCCGGCAAGGACTTCGGCGGCCTCCTGCTGGCTAACGTCCGTGCCGAGGGGGCCATGCTCGCCCTGCTCATGGCGCAGGTCCAGTCGGCCTTCCGCGTGGCGATGCTCCACGGGGACTCGCCCCACGCGTTTCTGCGACAGTTGAACTACCTTCTGTACGGCGATGCCCCATCCCGCTATGTCCACTGTTTCGTCCTCACCGTGGACCCGGCCGCCGGCGTCCTTCGACACTGCCGGGCCGGGCGGATCGGCGCGATCGTGGTGGATGCGCACGGCCAACCCCGCCCGTTCGGCGGGATTGGAATGCCCGCCCTCGGCGTCGAAAAGGGCTTCGAATACACCTCCGGCGAGGACGTTCTCGCCCCGGGCGAGACCCTCGCCCTCTACACCGGCGGGGTCACCACGGCCACGAATGCACAGGGCGAGCGTTTCCGCGAGAAGCGTTTCATCGACACCCTCTGCGACAGCTTCGGCCAGCCCGCGCTGGCCACGATCAACGACCTGAAGGTGGACATCACCGCCTTTCATGAGGGCGGCTCCCACCCGGACGACATGACGGTCCTGCTCGTGCACCGCCCGGCCGAAGGCTGACCGGCGGCAAGTCGGGCTTTGCAGCAACCTTCCCGTCTTCCGGTTCTTCACGGGACCCGAAACGCGAGCGGCGGCCCACTTCACCCGGCCGGAGCGCCCGCACACGCTTCGCGTTCCGCGCGTATCGCAGATTGGCACAACCGGATATAGAATCGTTCGATGGCCATGTTCAGGAAAGCCTCCAGCGCCTTCGGATGGATCGTGATTCCGGCGATCGCCTCCTGGGCGGCTGCCGCCGGTCCGGCGACACGGCCGGCCTCCGCACCGTCGCCGCCCGACCCGACCGTCATCGCCGCCGCCCGTGAAAAGATCGACGCCTTCGTAGAGCGCGTGGCCGGGGATCCTTCGGTCAAAGAGACTGCGCGGACGGTCATTGCCGACGCCTGGCAGCGTCGCCGCAACGATGATGATCCCCGCCCTTTCCTTCAGGAGGCGCTTGCGGTGCTTTCCCCGCCGTTCAAGACGGCCCTCGACGCAATGCAGGAGCAGCGATTTGACGAGGCCCGGCACCATCTCGGGCCGCTCACGTCCTCGGCCGACCCGTACCTGGCTGTGCACGCCGCCTCCGTGCTCGCACGGGCGCTCATCGAGCAGGACAGGACGGACGAGGCGATCCGGCTGCTGGACGCCTGGCGCGACCGCGACCAGGACGTGATCCGCTACAGCTTCGAGCAGCCCGAGATGGACTTCATGCGGGCGTATGCCCTCCTCCGGAATCTCAAGTACGATCGAGCCACGGCCGCCTTTGCCCGCTTCCTGCGGGACCATCCCGACGCCCCCGACCGGCTGAAACTCACGGCTCGACAAATCCTGCAGGAGCTCGCGCAGCGCCGGCCGGAGCAACTCGGGGATGTAGCCGACCTGATGGACTACGCGGGCCGGCAACTTCGCCTGGGCCTGTCCGACCGTCCGGTCATCGAAGCCCAGACGCAGGCCGTGCAGCTCCTCGACCGCCTGATCCGGCAATCCGAGGAGCAGGAGCAGCAGGCACAGGCCGGCGGCAAGGAAAACAACGCAGGCCGACCCGGACCGGCTCGCGGTCGGCCCGGCGCACCGGCGCAGCGATCGAGTTTGCCCGAAGGGCGACTGGAGAACGGCCCCACCCGCCGCTCTCCGGTGGCCAGACCGGGCGAAATGTGGGGCCGGATGCCCGCTCAGCAACGCGAGAAGATCCTGCAGACGCTGCGTAAGAACTTTCCCGAACGATACCGCGAGCTGGTGGAGCAATACTACAGGCAGTTGGGCAAGCAGGACTGACCCGGCAGGGCAAAGGCGAGATTGGGGGGCTTCGGAAGGTGAGCGACCGTGACCTGCCGTATCGTGCGAGGGTTGCATTGGAACGACGAAACGACAAAGTGACGCGGCAACGGAACGACCATGCGACGCAGCGGATCCCTTGTCGCAACGACGATCGGAGGCGTGTCCCATGCCTCTGCGCCATCCTGTTGATCGGCGTCCTGCCGCGCCTGTGCTTCGGGCAATCGCAGCCTGCGCAGGACCACGGCGTGCGCATCGTGCGCATCGACGGCACGCCGCAAGAGGGCGTCTGGCTCGGAGCCGATGCCGAGAACATCGAGCTGCGTCTCAACGGCTCGCTGACGCGGATCGCCTGCGACGACCTGATGCGGCTTTCGTTCGGCCTCGAACCCGCCGAGAGCCGCCCGGCCGCCCTGACCTCCGGCGAGGCGCTTTGTACCCTCGCCGCCGGCGGCCGCGTGCGTGGCAAGCTGCTCGCCGACGCCGACGGATCGGTGCGGCTCAGGACCGCGGCGCTGGGCGAGTTGTCGCTGCGATTCGCCGATCTCGCCGCCATCCGCCTCGGCTCGGCCGCGGAGAACCCCCGGGCCGACGCCGAACTGGGTAAATGGCTGGCCGCGCGCTCCCCCGGCAACGACATCCTCATCGCCGTTCCCGACGGAAACGTAACCGTCGTCCGCGGCGCGTTGATCGGAATCGGACCGGACGGCGGCCGGTTTGCCGTCGGCGGCCGTACGCTGCCGCTGCGCGTGGAGGTCTCGTACGCCATCGTGTTCGGCGGCGGGCTGGCCGCGGCGCCACCGCCGGCATTGACAGTTCAACTTCGAGACGGCTCGGAAGTCGCCGCCTCGCTCGAACGAGCCGACGCGGAGCGCATCTCGCTTCGCCTGCCCGGGGGGACGACGACGTCCGTTTTGATCGCGCAGATCCGCCAGATGATCGTCCGAAGCGGGCGTATTGCCTACGCGAGCGACCTGACGCCCTCCGACGTCCGATTCGAGCCTTTTCTCGACACCCCCTGGCCGCACCGCCGCGATCGTTCGGTCGCAAACCGCCCGCTGCGGCTCGGCGGCATCGAATATGCAAAGGGGCTCGGCGTCCACTCCCGAAGCGAAATCGCCTTCGACGTGGACGGACGCTACCGTCAATTCGCCGCAACCATCGGCATCGACGACGCGGTTCGCCCGCGCGGCAACGTCATCTTCCGAATCCTGGCCGACGATCGCGAGGTGTTCCATAGCGGCCCCGTCACCGGCAGGGATGAGCCGAGGCCGATCCTCGCGGATGTGGCAAAGGCCAGGCGGGTGTGGCTGATCGTGGAGTACGGCGAGGAACTCGATCTCGCGGACCATGCGGACTGGGCCGATGCGCGTTTCATTCGATAACCCGCCGCCCCCGTCGAGAGTAAGGCACGGGATGAGGGTATCCGCATTCTTGACGATCCGCTTGACGTTCCTCTTCGCGACGGCGCTGACTTTGTGCGCCTCTGCATCCGCGGCCTCCACGGACGCCTCACTCGAAAAACGCCCCGATCTGCAAGCAGCCGTCCTCGCCGACGAACAGGCGCGCATGGACATCATCGCCCGCCTCGCCCCGGCGGTAGTCTGCCTCCTCGATGAAGACCGCTCCGGCGGCGGCTCCGGGGTGGTGATTTCCCCGGCGGGTTACGGCCTGACGAACTTTCACGTTGTTGCGGGGATGCTCAAGACTCGCCGTGGTCTCGGCGGCCTGCCCGACGGCAAGACGTACGGCCTCCAGGTGCTCGGGGTTGATCCGACCGGCGACGTGGCTATGTTCCGCCTGTCGGGAAAGGACCGCTTTGAGTTCGCCGAACTCGGCGACTCCGATACACTGCGCACCGGAGACTGGGTCCTGGCGATGGGCAACCCGTTCCTCCTTGCGGAGGACTACCGGCCCAGCGTTACGCTCGGCATCATCAGCGGCCTGCATCGTTAGGAGTGGGGCGCCGACGGCAACCAGCTCGTCTACACCGACTGCATCCAGGTCGATGCCTCCATCAACCCCGGCAACTCCGGCGGTCCGCTGTTCGATCTGCGCGGCCGGCTCGTGGGCATCAACGGACGGGCCGCCTTCGAGGAACGCGGCCGGGTCAACGTCGGCCTGGCTTTCGCGATCTCGATCAACCAGATCAAGCGGTTCCTCCCGGCCCTGCAGGCGGGCCGTCTGGTTGAGCATGCCTCGCTCGGAGCCACCGTCGCCGACGCCGGCTATCACAACGTGGTCTTCGACCGCGTGCTGGAGGACTCCCCCGCGGCCCGTGCCGGCATTCGCGCGGGAGATCGCCTCCACGCCTTTGCAGGCCGTCCCATCCACGACGCCAACCAGTTCGCCAACCTCCTCGGCACGTTTCCGGCCGGCTGGAACGTGGACATCGAGACCTCGCGCCCACCGGCGACGGATCGGGCCCGCGTCCGGGTAGAGCTCGGGCGTCTGCCCGTCAAGCCGCTGCGGGCGTTTGCCGCCGCGGACGGCGCCGGCGATGCGGCCGCCCCTCCGGAAACGGCCGCTTCGGCACCGACCCCCGACGCCCCCTCGGCCGAGCTGCCGTCGCCGCCGAACGCGTTCGCCAAGGCGATCGCCGTCGCCTCGTCCGCCGTCGTGAAGCTCTACGGCGCCGGCGTCGCCGCGGAACACGGCTACGGCAGTGGCGTCGTCGTATCGCAGGACGGCGAGGTCGTGACCACCCTCTCGTTGCTGCTCGAGTCGCCGAACATCCGAGTCGTCACGTCCAACGGCCGTCTGTACCGCGCGGAAGTCCGCTACCGCGATCCGACGCGGCAACTGGCCCTCCTGCGTCTTCAGACAACTCCGCAGGGCGGCGAGCGATCTGCGCCGACGGATGAACAAGCCGCTCCCCCGCGGTTCACGCCGCTGCGCCCTGGCTCGTCCAAGGCGCTCCGGCCCGGCGACTGGGTGTTGGCCCTGGGCAACCCCTTCAAGGTCGCCGAAGGCGAAGAGCCCGTCTCAGCCCTGCGGGGCGTCTTCTCGGTCCGCACCCCGCTCGACGCCCGCCATCGCGTGCAGGACTTTCCGTATCGCGGCGAGGTACTCATCGTTGATGCCGTCACGGGCAATCCAGGCTCATCCGGCGGGGCACTGGTCGATCTGGACGGCAACTGGGTCGGCCTGATCGGCAAGGCGCTGTGGTCGAACCTCACTAACACACGTTTGAACTATGCCATTCCCGTCGAGGAGGTGGCCGCCTTCCTGAGCGACGCGGCCGCGGGCAGGTCCACCGAACCGGCCACGGCGACCGCGCCCCGGTCGAAGGGCTACCACGGGATCCGCCTCTTCCCACTCGCCTATCGGCAGGGACTGCCGTTCGTAGACGGCGTCGATCTCGGCTCGCCGGCCGAGCGGGCCGGCGTGCGAAAAGAAGACCTGATCCTCAGCGTCAACGGCGCCCCGGTTCCGAATGCGCGGGCGTTTCAGCGGGCCTGTGACGCGCTCGGGGCCGGCGACGATCTTGCCCTGGTGATTAAGCGGGGTGAAACACTCGTGACCATAACGATAAAGCTGGAGAAGGCGCCGGAATGAGCCTGGAAGCGAGCCAGCGACGGTGTGACGAAAGGCCACCTGCGGACGGCGAAGGGGGCGTGCCGGATAACCGCCGCCGGACCGCGCGGGCGCTCCGCCGTGGCGGAAAGGGGCGAGCCACCCGGCGCCTGACGGTCGTCGCGATGGTTCTGTCGGCCGGCGCTGCGAGCGCTGCGGCACAATCGCCCGCGACGCAGCCCAGCCCGCTCGGAGTGGCGCTCGCTCAGCAGGATCTCGTGCGCCGCGCGGTGGCGCGGATTGCCCCGAGCGTCGTGGCAATCGAGACCGTGGGCGGAACGGCTCCGCAAGGATCGGACGGCATCGGTCCGCCGACCACACAACCCGGCCGCGAAGGCCGCCTGCCTTGGCCGGGCCGGGGGCCGCTGTCCGACCGCGGCTCCGCATTCCCCGTCGCCGATGGCCCGACGACCGGAGTCGTTTTCTCGTCCGACGGCCACATCCTGACCAGTTCCTTCCACTTCGCACGCGATCCGGCCGTGATCGCCGTGAGGCTGGCCGACGGCAGCCGCCATTCCGCGAAACTCCTCGCACGCGACGAGATTCGCCGTCTCGCCATGCTCAAGATCACCACCACCGGTCTGCCCGTGCCCGCGTGGGCCGACGAGGACCACATACGCGTAGGCCGGACGGCCATCGCACTCGGCCGCGGGCTTGGCGGCAACGAGCCAAGCATCAGCGTCGGCATCATCAGCGGCACGGAGCGCATGTCCGGCAACGCGATCCAGACCGATGCTAAGCTCTCGCCAGCGAACTACGGCGGGCCGCTCGTGGATCTGAATGGGCGGGTGCTCGGGCTGATTGTGCCCATGAGCTATGCGGCGGGGGATCTCGCCGGCGTCGAGCTGTACGATTCCGGCATCGGCTTCGCCATCCCGGCTTGGCAAGCCGAACCGGCAGCGGCGACGATGGCTCGGGGCATGAACATCCGGCGGGGCGTTCTGGGTATCCGGATGGCGTTAGCGGACGGAAAGCGTTTACGAATCACCGCCGTGGCGGACCCGTCTCCGGCAAGAACCGCCGGGCTTGCCGCCGGCGATGAACTGCTGGCGATCGATGACCGGCCGGTCACGACGTGGCCGGAGATGCATCGCCGCCTTGCTCTTCGAGCGGAGGGAGAGGCGGTGGCCCTGACCATCCGGCGAGCGGGCCGGACTTTCTACGCCGACGCCATACTCGCCCCACCCGAGGCCGTCGGGCCGTTCGCGGCGCCATCCGGGCGAAGGGACCGGCTGCCGCCGGCGGACGCACCCGACAACCGGTAACCACTATGCCCGCGCGAGCGCATGGAGCGCGCGCCACGCATTCCGGAGATTCGACGTAGCAACCCGAAGGAACCTTTTCCGCGGCCCACCGCAGGCCGCTGCCCGCGCCGGCGCCATTACAAAGGCGGATTCCAACCACGACGACCGA
>CAZMVY010000199.1:0-9123 GCA_964569765.1 uncultured Planctomycetales bacterium | reverse complement strand
CGAACACGTCATCGACGACCTTACGCGGACACTTCTCCATGCAAAGACCGCATCCGTTGCAGGTTGTCTCCTTCACGTAACGGGCTTTGCGGCGGATCCGGGCGCGGAAGTTGCCGATGGAGCCCGACAACTCTTCCAGTTCGGAGTAGGTCAGCAACCGAATGTTGTCGTGCTGGCCCACCTCGGACATCTTCGGCGTCAGAATGCAGGCGGCACAATCGAGCGTCGGAAACGTCTTGTCGTACTGCGCCATGTGCCCACCGATGCTCGGCTCGCGCTCGACGAGATACACCGGGTAGCCGGCGTCTCCGAGTTCCAGCGCCGCCTGGATGCCGGCGATTCCTCCGCCGAGAACGAGTGTGTGCCTGTTGACCGGAACACGCATCGGCTCCAGGGGCTGATGATATTTGACCCGGTTGACGGCGGCGGCTATGAGCACCTTGACCTTTTCGGTCGCGGGCTCCTTCTGCTTCGTCACCCAGGAGACGTGCTCGCGGATGTTCGTCATCTGCAAGAGGAACGGGTTCAGCCCCGCGTTCGCGCAGGCACGGCGAAACGTCTTCTCATGCAGATGGGGCGAGCACGCCGCCACCACCACACGCGTCAGGCCGTGCTCCCTGATGTCGTCACGGATCATCGCCTGGCCGAGTGACGAACAGAGAAACTTGTAGTCGCGCGACACGACCACATCGTCCAGGTTCTCACCCGCCCAGCGGGCGACCTCCTCGACGTCCACCGTCGCAGCGATGTTGCTCCCGCAGTGGCACACGTACACGCCCACCCGTTCCCTGTTGTCCGCACATGCTTTTGCCGCCATCGGCCTGACCTCCCGCATCATCATTTCCCGTCTGCCGCCCGCCGTCCGCCGTCGGAATCCCCGGGCGCCCCGTCGACCCCCATCTCCGGAACATACGACGGACGGCGAGCCCTACGCCGCTTCGCCGCTCTGTTGCCCGGCCCTTTCGGCCCGCACGGCCTCCTCCACCAGCTCGATGAGATCCTTGACGACGATCCTGCCCTCCATGCCCGCGGTCTTCACGGCATCGCGGTACATGGTCAGATCCTTCGGACACGCCACCACGAAACACTGCACGCCGTCCAGGGCGGCCGCTTCCCGGATGCGGCTCTCGCTCGGACGCTCCCGGATACCACTTTCTTCCATCCAGATCCGCCCGCCACCGGCTCCGCAGCACAGCGCCCGGTCGCGGTTCCGCGGCATTTCGATCAGGCGGCAACCGAGCGCTTCGAGGACGCGCCGCGGCGCGTCGTAGACATCGTTGTACCGCCCCAGGTAGCACGGATCGTGATACGTGACGGCATAGCCCAGCCGACGCCTGGGCGAGAGGCTCCCGTCCCGCAGTGCGCGGTCGAGCACTTCCGAGTAGTGATACACCGGAACCCGCCGACCGTCCCAGGAGTACTCATTCTTCAGTGTGTTGTACGTATGCGGGTCGGTCGTGACGATCTCCTGGAATTGGCACCGGGCCATCCCGGAAACGTTCTTCTGCGCGAGCAACTCGAACAGCCCCTCCTCGCCCGTGCGACGTACGTCGTTGCCGGCGTTCCGCTCGGCGTCGTAGAGCAGGCCGAAGTCCATCCCCGCCTGCCGGAACACACGCGCCGTGGCGAGCGTGACGTCAGCCAGCGTGGCGCTGTACGAGGCATAATCCCCCACGAACCATAGCGTCTGCGCGGGCTCCTTCCGCAGGTCCTTGATTCGGAAGTCCAGCGACGCGGTCCACTTCGCGCGCTGCTTATCCGACTTGCCGAATGAATTGCCGTAGCGCCGAAGGTGGCTGAGCGCTGTGGTCAACTGGTTGTCGGCCCGCTGCTGCGCGAGGAGATACCGGCGCATGTCCACGATTGCGTCCACATGCTCGATCAGCACAGGGCACTCCGTCGCGCAGGCGCGGCACGTCGTACATGCCCACGCCGCCTTGTCCTCCACGACATCGCCCACGAAGGCCGGTACCGGATGCCCGCCGCTCCCGCGGTTCGCACGGATCGCCTTTCCGGCCGCCGCCAGTGAGTCCCGCATCGCAAGGATGGTCTTCTTCGGCGACAGGGCCAGCCCGGCCCCGTGCGCCGGGCAGACGTCCTGGCAGCGCCCGCATTCCGTACAGGCATCCCCCTGCATCAACTGCGCCCAGGTGAAATCCCTGAGCGTCCCCGCCAGCCCTCCGCCTCCGTTGCCCTCCGTCGGGACGGCTGGCGCCAGACGCCCGCGCGGCCGGTCGATCGCGGAGAAGAAGATATGGAGCGGCCCCGTCACGATATGCAGCAACGGCGTGATCGGCAGTGTCACAAAGAACAGCCCCACAAGGCCCACGTGCGCAAGCCACATGCCGAGATGAAGCCGGTCTATCACTTCCGGCCCGAGGCCCGCCTTCAACCAAAGCTGTGCCGTACCCCAGCCCACGGGCGTCCACCAGCCCAGCGCGGGGTGCCATCCGGGCTGCAACCCGGGCTCGCGAGCCACCGCCGCCAATCGCAAGGACTCCGTCAACACCCCGGTCAGCACGACCAGGAACACCGTCGCCAGCATGAAACCGAACGCCGCGTTCCGCGTGAGGCGCTCCGGCCTCTGCACGAACCGGCGATACGCCGCCAGCACGATCCCGACCAGCGCCAGCGCCGTGAAGAGATCCAGCACGATCTTGAACCCGAGATACGCCGGTCCCCGCAGAAACCGCACGAAATCGGCGTCGATCGTGGCGAACGCCGTGCCGAGGAAGAACACGAAGAACCCCCACGCGATCGCCACGTGCATGAACCCCGCATACGGCTGACGAAGGACCTTCACCTGCGCCACGCCGTACCGCACCAGCCGCCGGAGCCGCGCTGCCGGCTGATCCCAGCGCCGTTCGGCCCGCCCCACCTTCCACCACAGGCTCGCGCGGACGTACAGCCGCCAGAGCAGGATGGCCGCGCACGTCAGCGGAACCGCGTAGCCGAGATAGTGCACGCCGTGCGGAATGCCGAAGAAGTTGATCCGCTCGATCATCGCTGCCGCCCGTCAAATCCGTCGCGCGGTTGTCCGGCCCCTCGCCATCGGGTGACTCGATCGCCCGGAGCACCCGCGATGGCGCCCGCCGACCGGCTGAGCCGCTACCGCGCCTTCACCTTCTCCGTCAGTGCCGGCACAAGCTCCAGCACGTCTACCGCAGCGCCGACGTGCGCAAAGCCATAGATCGGCGCTTTCTCATCCCGATTGATCGCCACAATGAACTCTGCGTCGCGCATGCCTTCCGCGTGCTCGGGCGCGCCGCTGATGCCCAGCGCCAGGTAGAGCTTCGGCTTGACCTGCTTGCCGGACTTTCCGACCAGCCGGGTCGTGGGAAGCCAGCCCTGGTCAATCACCGGCCGCGACCCGGAGACGACGCCTCCCATCGCTCTGGCCAGCGCCTCCGCCATCGCAATGTTGTCCTTGTTCTGGATCCCGCGTCCCACGGAAACGAGGACCGGCTGCTTGCCGATGTCCACATCCCCGGCCGGCGGCTCGATATACTGCCTGAAACGCGTGCGGACCGTGTCCAGCCCGACCGGCACCGGCAGCATTTCCAGCGGCGGCGTCTTGCGAACCCTGCCTTCGTCGGCCTTGTAGCCGCCGGACATGACCGTCACGAGACAATGGGGCGCGGGAAGCGGGCCTTCCGCAATGATCTTGCCCCCGCAGATCAGGGCGGAGTAGTGCGGCTCCGCGCCGTCCGCGGAAAACGTGCGACAGGAGACGGCAATCGGCAGCTTCAGCCGCTGCGCGACGCCGCAGGCGATGTCCGTACCCATCGCAGTATGTCCGAACATCGCCAGCCGCGGCGTCTGTTTCTCGAAGACGGCCGCAACCACGCGCAGGTATGCTTCCGGGTTGAACTCCGCCAGATCCGCATGGTCCACGCCATAGACCCGGTCTGCGGCGCCGAGCGTCTCCGCGAGTCTCGCACACGGGTGACCGATCAGCAGGGCGGCCAGCTTCGTGTGGAGGGCGTCCGCCAGACGCCGCCCGGCGGCAAGCATCGTGTACGTCAGTTCCGTCACCTCGCCGCGAAGCGTTTCGGCGACAACACAAATCTGCCCGGTCATCACAAGCTCTCCTGTCTACGCGATCACGCCGCGGTCGCGCAACAGCTTCGCCAGTGTCGCCGCGACGTCCTGAACGGATCCCTGGATCATCTCTGCACGGGCGCCGGTTTCCGGGACGGACATCCGCGAGACGGTCACGCCGCCCTTGACGGACACGTCCGGCGCCTCGACTTCATCGATGGAAGCCGACTTCATCGCCTCCATCACCTTGCTGGTCACAACGTAGCGCGGCGGCTTCTCCGCCGCCTGGATCCCGAGCACGGCGGGTGTCGCTACCTCGATCTCCGCCGTCAGCCCGCCGGGGTATTCCTTGCGGGCGACCACCGTCCCGTCCTGCGACTCGACCTTCGTCACATACCCCACGTACGGAAGGCCCATCTGCTCCGCGAGCATCGCCCCCACGAAACCATCCAGATCGTCGACGGCCTGCGTCCCCGTCAGGATCAGTTCGCACGGCATCCCGCGCAACACCTCATGGAAGATCGACGCAAGCTGCCGGTCCGTCACACCCTGATCGAATCCCTCGCCCGTGACCTTTACGACGCGGTCGGCGCCCTTCGCTACTGCCGTGTACAACGCCTCATCCACGTCGCCCGTGTCCGCCGTGACCACTGTAACGGTCCCGCCGTACCGCTCCTTCAACAACAAGGCCTCTTCCAGCGCGTGGTCATCCAGCTCGTTCGGCATCAAACGCAGGAAACTCCGGTCCAGCAGCCCGGACTGCGGATCGATCTCCAGGTCTTCCACGAGGTCGGGCACGAACTTGATCAGAACCACGCTATCCATGGCGGCGCCTCCTACTCGAATATGGCTTCTGCAAGCAGCTCGACGACATCCTTCACCACGAGCTTGCCTTCGTTGCCGGTACTCTTGACCGCGTCCTCAAAACGGGGTGTTTCGTATGAACATGCCACGGCCAGGACCTGCGCCCCGGAGGCAATGGCCTCCTTGACGCGCCACTCGGTCGTGCGGGCGTGGGCCTTCTCCCAGGAAAACCCGTCAAGCCACATCCCGCCGCCGCCCCCGCCGCAACAGATGCTCAGCGCCCGGTTGTGTGACATTTCCACCAGCTCGACGCCCGGGATGGCCTGGAGAAGCCGGCGCGGTTCCTCGTAGATGTTGTTCTCGTTGGCACGGCCGAGGTAACAGGGGTCATGATAGGTCACCCGCATCGGCAACGGGTTCCGGCAAAGGCCCTTCAGCAGCTCAATGCGCTCGAGAAGAAACTGCGTGTGGTGCCTCACCGGGCGATCGAAACCCAGGCGAGGATATTCGTGCTTCATCGCATTGTACGCGTGTGGGTCGGTCGTGATGATCTCACCGAAGGCGTACTTCGTCATGGCCTTGATGTTTTTCCGGGCCAGGAGCTCGAACAGGCCCCATTCCCCGGCAAACGCCTGCGTGTCGCCGTCGCTGTTCTCCTCGGGGCCGAGGATGCCGAACGACACACCGAGCGCATGCAGAACCCTGGCCATTGCCCGGCTGACCAGTTGAACACGCGGATGGTACGAGCCGTAATCGCCGACGAACCACAGCACGTCCACGGGTTCCTTGTGACTCGCCAATACGGGGACGGGCACGGGGCAGTCCTTCGTCCAGTCGGCACGTTTGCGGGGCGACTCGCCGAGGGCGTTGCCGTATCGGCGCGAATTGCCCAGCGCGGTCTGCAACTCCTGCGGAATGCTGCCCCCGACGAGCATCTCCGTCTTGAGCGTCGCCAGCAGCCCCCGCGTCAACGGGATCCTCACCGGGCAGACGCTCGCGCAGGCGAAGCAGGAGACGCACAGCCAGATCGTGTCGCTTTCCAGGACCCCGTGCCAGTCGTCGGCGCGCAGGGCGGCGATCAGCGAGCGCGGCGGGTGGTCCATCGCAAACCCGTACGGGCAGATACCGCTGCACGTCCCGCATTGCAGACACTTTCGGATGTACGCGCCATCCGGCGTCGCCTTGATCACCTTGTCAAGAAACTCGTACGAGCTTGCGGTCGACATGGCTGGACACCTCGCATCGGATCACCTCGCGCCGCTCTGGTCGCGCCCCCGGGGGCGGGCGCGAAGCCGGCACCCGAACCGCTCATTCGTCCGCGGCAGTTTCCCTTGCGCATAACGACAGCGGGGCGCCGCGCCGACCGGAACTGATTGGCCGCCCGATTGACGCGCTTCGGGTCAACCCCGCTGTCGGTTGCAACATGCTGGAACACGGCGACCGCGGATACGATTCGCATCGCTCGTTTCGCTCCAGCCAGCGTCAACGCGACGGCCGGAATCCGGCTGACGCACCCGGGATTAAACAGAATGCAGGATTCAGACGGGTTCTTGATCGCAAGTTGATACCGTTCACATACCGGCTGGTCTGTCGAGGAAACAGGGACGCCTGCGAACAGCAATGGACGGCACGAAAGTGCAAGGGAAAGGGCAGATGGCGGGATCTCACGGCAGAACCCGCCGCAGTTGAGGCGGATGCGCTCCGAAGACAGCGAAATCCGGCCTTCGCACACCGTCAGCGTAGCCATGGGGCGGCCTCCCATAGCTTCGACCGCGCAGGGCCCCGGTCAAAAGCCCCAAGCCTGACGACAGATCACCGACACTCATTCGCGCCCCGCACCGTTCGTTGCCACCGTCAGAAGTGCGGGGGCGCCATTTTCAAGATAACGCTTCGCTCGAAATGACGCGGAGCGAACACGCAAGTGACACGCTGCCTGTTCATCCCCACACTATGTGAATCGTTTCACAATGTCAAGCCCTTTTCTCAGATTTTTTTTCTCGCCCAGTCGGCCGACTGGCTTGTGACTCGGACGGTCACGCAATCGTGCTGGCGCTCACCGTAAGCCCTGCTTGCGTCGCACGATAGGACAATCGCCTTTGTCAGGGCTGATGGGCCATGAAAGCCGGGAGGCTCAGCTTGCGGGAGAATTGTGGCGGGGCACCGGCCGCTTCGTGTCCTTCCGTAGGCGTGCATAACCCCGACCGCGTGGTTTCCGGCGGCGAGTCAAGATTCGTTAGCGGGCGGTTTCGGCGGGCGTGGGCCTCGTGGCGGGCCTTCCCTCGGCAGTTGCCGGGCTGACGCAGGGGGAGGGTCAGCCTCTCCCAGTGCCTGAGCAGGGTACGACATGGCCTCGCCCAGCGCCGAGTTAAGCTCCCAGACCCCGAACCGTCGGTGATCCCCTGCTAATGACACCAGGGCTCCGACGGTTTTTGCCACTGCGGCGATTGCCGGCGCGCATGCAAAACCCACGCCGAGGCGTGGGTCTTGCCGGGAGGTCACACGATTGTCAGGGCTGAGGCTTTCCAAGCCCCGACGTCGCAGGGTCTTGCATCCTGGAAATCTAACTGATCACGAACACCGCCGGCCGCATCGGCCGCCGCGTCAGGGCCAGCATCTCGCCCGTTGATTGGGCGGGCAGCGGCAAGACTGCGGCGGAGAACCTCGAAACCCGGTAACCCTGGCCGCACTGCCGGCAAAGCCGACCTTTGCCGCGAGCCCTTCCAGGCACGACCATCGGATGGTGGCAATGGGGACAAGTCGCGTAAACCGGCACGTTCGATCTCCTTTCGTACACCCCTTTGTACCGAGGTCGCCCCGGCCGGTTGCAGGTTGTTTGTTGCACGCGGAGAATTCTTATAAGTCATTATTGTACAACATTTTGCGATCATTATGTTTATGCGATCAATTCACGGATCAGGCTGCCAATGGGGGCCCCTGGCGAGAGTGACGGAGCATCAGTCGCGGCGGCCGGGAACGAGGCATCGGCAGTCGCTGGGACAACTCGCGGGGCCGGCCCGCTGCGACTGCCACGCGTATAACGACCGCGGGGCGCGCCGCCAGGCACGACAACTTGGGACAGCGCGGCTACGGACGGGTGCCGGCAACGCTCGCGGCGGCGGCTCGTGTGGCCGGGGACGGCTGGGTGATTACCACGACGCCGCCGGCGCGATCCTTGATCGTCCCGCGCAACCGAAAGACGACTCGCGGATGGACAGGGAGGTTCGCTTCGAGCAGGGCATAGTTCGCAGCGGAGAGGATCAGGTAGACGGGGCGCGCTGCGGCAAGGCGTTTCGCGATTCGATCGCCGATCTCAAGATACACATTCATGGACCTGTCGATGCGATTGCGGCGAATCCTGGTCATCTCGAGTTCATCAATGAGACGTTTCACGCGAAAGCCGTGATAGAACTCGATGGAGGCGTCGGGGCGCCCTTCGACCAGGACGATGTCGTCGTCGGGGGTGATGCCGTGGCGGCGGAGGGCATCGGCGAGAGCATCGGCGCCGGCGTTCATCTGCACGTGGCGGCCGACGGCGGGCCAGATCAATGTGAGGAGGGCGACGACGCCGAGGTTGACGAGGACGAAGGATCGCCGCCGCCGACCGGTTGCGAAGGTCCAGCACGCGAGGCCCCAGATCACGAAGGCGACGACCGCCGCCGGGACGTACGCATGGAGCAGGGTCGGGAACTCGCGCCGCACGAAGACGCCGCCGGCCGCGAACCCGCCGGCCAGCGTCACCGGAAGGACGGCGCACGTGACCCGTATCACACGGGCGGGGGCCAGTAACTCGCCGAAGAAGAGCCGCTCGATCACTGGCGCCAGTAACAGACAGTATCCCGGCATGACCGAGAGGACGTAGTGCGGGCGTTTGAACGACGGGATGCTCAAAACGAGGGTGCCGACGATCGCCCACGTAAAGGCGAAGGCCAGGGGGCGGCGATGCTGCCGGTAGCGCGGAAGGAACGGAGCGGCAACAGCCTCGAACACCGAGAGCGTGTAGGGGGCGGCGAAGCCGAGGATGATCGGGACGTAATAAAAGAACGGCTCCTTCTGCTCGCTCAGGTCGCCCGTGGCGCGATCAAGGTACTCGGCGCGCCAGAGCGAGAGGGCATTGGGCACGTGCCGATAGACATACAGCGGCCACGCCCCGGCGACGATCACGAAGACGACCAGGCCGAACAGCGTCCAGAGAAGCGGCAGACGATTGACCTGACGCGCGCTCTCGCCGCCGATGCGCCGGCCGATGCTGGCCGGGACGCCCGCCGAGCCCACCGTCGC
>CAZMVY010000198.1:8909-9127 GCA_964569765.1 uncultured Planctomycetales bacterium | reverse complement strand
GCCCGGCGGTAATTGTGAGAGACCCCCGGATGTCCGCCGACGACGGAAGCGGCCTGGTCCACGGCATCGGGGCTGTACTTTGCGGCTACCAGTGCGCTACGGTAGCCCAGCGCCCCTGTATCGAAAATTGCGGAGATCTGCCGAATGACACGAGCCTCGCGTTTCAGCCAGGTCAGCCGATGCATCACCTCCGGCCCGGTGGTTCCGCCCCGGCTGGC
>CAZMVY010000198.1:0-8899 GCA_964569765.1 uncultured Planctomycetales bacterium | reverse complement strand
TCAGGTCCTGAGCTTGTGCCCTACCTTCTTCTCCACGCTGGCGATCTTGGCATCGAGCCGGTTCTCGTGACCGCGCCGCCAATCCACGTGTATCGTGCACGTGATGCGGTTGCAGTCGCGCATCATCCGCTCATAGCACTTCTGGATGACTCCGAATACCTCGGGCCACTCGCCCTCGAGTACCGTTCCCATCGGACCCATGCGATAGGGCAACCCGCTCGCCTCGATAATCTCAAGACTGTGCGCCACGTACTCACTCACGGACTCGCCCTTGCCCATCGGTGACATCGAGAATTCAACCAGCGTGGACATAGCCTCGCCTCCATATCCTGCTGTGCGCATTCTAGCCCCCGCCAACCGTGGCGGCCAGAAACGTGCGGCTCCGGCTCGGCCCGTCGCCTCCGCGCTTCGGCACGGGCGCGGGCTTGCCCAAACGTGGGCCGGGCGCGTATACCAGGCCATCATGCCTGAGAACGCACCGGCCCGGATCGCCTGCGACGCCATGTGCGGCGGACTCGCGCGATGGTTGCGTGCGCTCGGTCACGATACTTTCTACCGGGAGGGCATCGACGATGCAGAGCTGGTCGAACTGGCGCAGCGCGAGGAACGCCTCGTGATCTCGTCGGACGGTAAGCTGTTCGAGCGAAAGCTCATTACTTCCGGGCAGGTCGCCGGGCTGATGCTTCCCCGTGGGCTAAGGCTTCTCGACCAGGTGGAATACGTGATGCGCAGACTGAGGCTGCCGGTGTTGCAGGCCCGGTGTACCCAATGCAACGGCCGACTGGTTCCGGCGACGCGGGAAGAGGTCTCGGCCGACGTTCCCGCTCGCAGTCTCGTATGGGCGCGTGAATTCTATCGCTGCAGCGGATGCCGACAGGTCTTCTGGGACGGTACGCACTGGCGAAGGATTCAGGCCGTCCGGCGGCGGTACGCGCAGTTGCACGAATCGCACGGAGCCGGCCCGCTGCCGAAGGGCGAAGAGGTCGAACGCAAGGGATAAACCCCGCCCTTGAGAATGACGGACCGAAGAAACGTCGGTACAACGGCGGGCACAGCGCAACAAAAAAGGCGGCTGAAAGTTCCGCCTGTTTTGCCCTTCAGAGTTTTCGCGTCGGCGGCTCGGCTCCGGGCGTTTCCGCCCGTTGCCGTCCTCTCATGGAATCGGTCGCTCGTCCAGAGTACTGCACCCGCAACGTATCGCCCACATTGGTTCTGCGAGCCCACTACACCGTTAGCAGCAGCGTCGGTCTTGTGGGTTTCCGTCACGAGCACCGTCGGGGGAGGTTTTACGTCTCCCGAATCGAGCCTCTCAGCGAGTTTCACCTTCCTCCAGAGTATTGACCGTCCGACACTAGCCGCCCCGCCGCAGCGGGACAGCACCTCTCATGAGCTTTCGCGCCCTTCAGCACTTGCGGCTCGCCGAGTCCACTACGACGGGTTTTGCCTGCCCGCCGGTTCCGCCTTCAGGGTTTGGCTACCCTCTTGACGGCTTCCTCCTCCGCGAACCTTGCCGACCTTGTTTCAGATCGGCAGCGCTCCTGGGATTCGCCCTTTGGAGCTTTCTCCTCGAAGCGGACGCCACGGCATTCCTGCCGCGCTGACCCACATGCCGTTAGCAACCGCCCTCCCTCGCCCGCCGTAAGGCCGGCGTTCTTGGGCAGCGCCTCGGCTTCTGGGCTGTACTCCCGCCTCAAGTCCCTCGCGGTTGGGCCGGGCGATTAGGCCCGACCGCCGCCGGAGGCTCCTTTGGGATTCACCCTTCTAGGGGATTTCCTCCGCCCGGCTTGCCGCGACCTTCGCCGCAGCTCCTCTTTCGTGCTTAGCGATCCGGCTGACGGTGGCCACCCGATTCGCATGCACCTTAGAGTTTCAATCGCCGGACGGCTGTCTCATCTCGTTGCCGAGCGAGACCCCTTATAGGGTTCTTGCACCACTGCTCCTCCGGATGTTCAAGCCTTCGGCGGTCCGGGATATGTGTTCACCTCACCGGGACCTCGCCATTACTGGCGCCGCACCCGGATCTTTGGATCGCCGCGGCCCTGCCGGAGCCACCCGGATCAGCGTTGGGTGCCAGGCGAAAGCTTCCTTTCAGCCGCACCTCTAATATACCCCAAGTTTCTCAGACGGCAAGACGTTTTTTGCCGGAGACAACAACTCACAGCCCCCGAATTGCGAGTTGCGAGCGAGCTCTACGACGCAACCCATGAAATCATGCGAGTTATGACTTCGGCGGCAGTCGTAGACATTTTCTTCGGAAATCTCGTTTTCTTTTTCCCAACAGGCTGATCCCCTGGAACGCCTCCATAAGAACGGCGATCCCGAGTTGCGCGGTTACTCCCGGGGCGATCGGAGCACATCGCTTTCGCCTGTCGCCCGCGGTTCGCTCGGCCCGGTTGTTGCGGCAGCCGCCTCGGTTTCCGCCGGAGCAGACGAAGCGCCAGGCCCGCCCGTGGCCCGCGCGCTTGCCGGCACCGGCGGAGGCGGCAGGAAGTCGTTGCTCTTCAGCGGGTTCGAGCCGCTCGGGCGCATGCAGAGCAGGCGACCGCCCGTGTCGGCAAGAAACACGGCGTCGGCCGCCGGATCCGTCGGGGCAAACGTTGCCCCGCTGCTGGGAATGCGGTCCCGAATGGCGCCCGTCGTTTCGTCTACCACGAACAGCAGGCCGTCCCTGCCCAGCACACACACAGCGCCGGCCGCACGAGAAAGAAGCCGCCGTCCACGCGGCAGCAGCCAGCGGAGCCGTCCGCTCTGCCGGTCGATGGCCAGCAGACCCCGGCCCGGATCCTCCTGAAACACCAGGTCTCCCACAACCGCAGGGCCCTCGCCGGGGCGCCGGGTCAAGCCGTGTCGCCAGCGAACCTGACCGTTTGCGGGGCCGGTCCTGGGATCGATCGAGTAGACGACGCGATCCGTCGCCGTAAAGATCAGGTCCGTGGGGCTCAGAAACACAGGTTCGAGCGGCGTGGTGGTGGCCTCCCTGGGCCACAACATCTCGCGCTGCTGACTGGTCAGACCGATCACACGCTCCAGCGGCGCTGTTGCCACCTGAGCTTTCCAGACGACCATCCCGAAGTCCGTTCTCTCGGTCGAGACCATGACGAACCGGCCTTTATCACTGGCGAAGAGAACGCGCCCCGGCAACAGACGCGGCGAGATCGAGGCCGGCGCGCCGGCCCCGATGACCCATCGAACGAAGCCGTCCTTGCGCTGGTAGGCCGCGAACTGCATGTTGACCATCGCCCCGTAAAGGTAATTCGCATCCGCCACCATGGATGTGTTCGGGGCCATATCGAGCGAGAGGCTTTCGCGCTTCTGCCCGGTTCGGGGGTCCACGAAGGGGATCTCGCGACCCGTCTCCCGATCGAGAAACGCCACCCAGGCCGGCGTGGTCGCAACGACGGGTCCGAGGCCCTGCTCGACTGACGCATGCGTCAACGGGAACAACACCTCGCCCGGCCTGACGATCGGTCGTTGCCAGCGCACAAGCCCCGACTCGGCGCGAATCGTGAACAGTTCACCGCGGTCGGTCAGGGCATAAAGGTGCTCATCAAGGAGGGTGACTCTTGTTACCTGCTCCGCCAGTCGCATCGGCAGGGCGAGCCGCCAGTAGACCTCCAGCCCGGCGCGGGTCAGTGCGGCCTCGTCGACGACCAGTGACTCGCGGACCGTGGCCGGTACCGGGACTTCGGCTGCCGCGGCCATCCCGGCAGCCACCCACCACAGCAGCAAAGGAAACGTGTGTCGCATGGGTGGCATTAGAACGTGGATTGCCGCGCCGATCAACCGGGACGTGTCGGCGGCGATCCGCTGCCGGCCTTGACGTATGCGGCCAGGTCAATCCGCTCTCGGCGTTCGAGTTCCCGCAAACGCTCGATCATCCGGAGGTGTTGGCGGATGGTATCCTGGAGCCGGGCAGAGGCAGGCTGGATGTCGAAAAGGTGCGGGCGACCGCTGAGCCGATCCTGCAGATCCTGTACGAAGTCGTCCCAGTTGCCCTCGTAGAGCTCGTCCCGGACAAGCAAGAGCATCTGCTCGTCCTCGCTGATGGCGTACGCGCGCGGGGACGAAAACGACACGCCAGAGACTTGCGGATCGTCGGCCAAGCAGCACCTCGGCGCCTCGATAGCCTATTCAACCCCCGAGGTGGGTATCGGTCAAGCGGAACGCCGGGGTTACCTGGCGGAAAGAGACTCCTTTACCAGTCCGGCGATCTGGTCCGGCCGTTCGGCCACGCGAATGCCAGCAGCCGTCAGGGCCCTGATCTTATCGGCCGCCGTACCCGTTCCGCCCGTGATGATCGCACCCGCGTGCCCCATTCGCTTACCCGGCGGCGCGGTCTTGCCGGCGACGAACCCGACGACCGGTTTGCGCATCTTTCCGCGGACGAACTCGGCTGCGGCCTCCTCGTCCGTGCCGCCGATCTCGCCGATCAGCACCACAGCGTCGGTGCCGGGGTCGGCCTCGAACAGGGCGAGCAGATCGACGAACGTGGTGCCGACGATCGGGTCACCGCCGATGCCGATGCAGGTGGACTGGCCCAGGCCGTTCGTCGTCAGCTCGTTCACCACCTCGTACGTCAGCGTTCCGGATCGCGAGATTACCCCCACCCGCCCCGGCTTGTGAATGTGTCCGGGCATGATGCCCACCTTGCACTGGCCCGGCGTGATCACGCCCGGACAGTTTGGCCCGATCAGCGTCACGCCGTTGGCCCGCGCCTCCCAGAAAACGTCCACCATGTCGCGCGTCGGGATCCCCTCGGTGATGCAGACGATGAGCTTGAGGCCGGCGTCGATCGCCTCGAAGACGGCATCCGGGGCGAATGCCGCGGGCACATAGATGACGCTCGCGTTAGCACCGGTCGCGGCGACGCACTCATGCACGGTGTTGAACACGGGCCGGTCGAGGCTTTTCTGTCCGCCCTTGCCGGGTGTGACTCCGCCGACGACGTGCGTTCCGTATTCGATCATCTGCCGGCCGTGAAACTGGCCCTCGTTGCCCGTGATGCCCTGAATACACAGCCGCGTCTGCGTGTCGACGAGAATGCCCATGAGACAGTGATCCGTTCTTCCGTGACTCGCTTCCTGCCAGGCGACGGCGCCGCGAAGCGACGTAGAGCATCGGGCCGCAACATGCCGCCGGCGGATTCAGGCATATGTTCCGATACAGTGTTTCTGAATCCTG
Source organism: uncultured Planctomycetales bacterium (assembly GCA_964569765.1). Lineage (GTDB taxonomy): Bacteria > Planctomycetota > Phycisphaerae > UBA1845 > PWPN01 > CAZMVY01. The sequence goes on along the minus strand of CAZMVY010000198.1, from coordinate 3,718 downwards.
CCCGTGACGCGCCGCCCTTTGCCTGCCTCTACCTGCCTTGCCACGTCGTTACCTCGGTCCGTTCGCACTCAGTTCCACCGCCTTCTTCGCCGCCTCGCTCATCGTCGTGCAGGCGATGAGGTTCGTGCCCCTCAGTAACTCCCGCGCCTTGTCTTCGTTTGTGCCGACCAGACGGATCACGATGGGGATCTTCAGGTGAAGCTGCCTGAAGGCCTCCAGAATGCCCTCGGCCACCCGATCACACCGCACGATACCGCCGAAAATGTTGAAGAATACCGTGTTGACGGCGGGGTCGGCCGTGACGATCCGAAGGGCCTCTGTCACCTGCTCGGCCCTGGCCCCCCCGCCGATATCAAGGAAGTTCGCCGGCTCGCCGCCGAAGTGCTTGACGATGTCCATCGTAGCCATCGCCAGGCCCGCCCCGTTGACAATGCAGCCGATCCGGCCATTCAGCTTCACGTAGCTGACGCGTGCCCGGCGGGCTTCCACCTCGAGCGGCTCGTCCTCCGCATCGTCGCGAAGTTCCTCGTACTCGGGATGCCGGTACAGTGCGTTGTCGTCGAAGTTGATCTTTGCATCGCACGCGATCAGCTCGCCGTCGACCGTGATGACGAGCGGATTGATCTCTGCCAGCGAACAGTCCATATCCATGAACACGCGGTAGAGGCCGCTCAGGATTGCGGCAAACGCCTTTGTCGCACCGGCCGGGATGCCGAGAAAACCGGCCGCCCGCCGCACCTGGTAGGCCCGCAGTCCCAGTGCCGGCTTGATGTGAATCCGGAGTATCTTCTCCGGCGTCTCGGCGGCGACCTGCTCGATGTCCACGCCGCCAGCGGCGCTGGCCATCAGGCACGGGTACCGCCGGGCCCGGTCCATGACCATGCCCACGTAGATTTCCGTGCGGATTGCGATGCCGGGTTCGACAAGCAGGCGGCGGACCGTGCTGCCTTTGATCTCCATGCCGAGGATTGCGGAGGCGTGCTGCTTCAGATCATCTGCGTCGTGGGCGAGTTTCACCCCGCCGGCCTTCCCGCGTCCGCCCACATGCACCTGTGCCTTGACCACAACAGGGAAGTGCATGCTTTTCGCCGCACGCACGGCGTCCTCCGCGCTTGTGACCATCACGCCTTCGGGTACCGGAATACCGTATTCCCTGAGGATGTGCTTCGCCTGGTATTCGTGGATCTTCACGCCTGACCTCTCCTGCACGCCCGCCCGTACTACGGGCGGGCGTTGACGGCTGCCGGCTCCGCTGACCGATTGAAGGCGGCTCCGCCGAATTGTCAACCGCATTTTTCCGCGAGCAGGCCGTGGTCGCAGTTTTTCCCGTCTCCGATCACTGGGCGCAGGGCCCAGGGCTGCCCCGGCAGCCTGCCGGTACCCGCCGCAGCTCACCTCTGCATGCCGCGCCAGATTTCGTACACCCGGTTCTTGTGCGGGTCGTCGGAGTTCTCATAGGACGCAAGCGTCTTGCGGAGTCCCTCGCAGAGTCTGACCGCCGTGTCGTAGTAGGATTTTTCCGCGGCGGCAGCTCTGCGCGGGTCAGGCAGCGGCTTCAGACGACCGTCGCCCAGCATCCGCTGTCGATCCCGCATCGTACCGATGAACACGATCGCAACTCGGGCATGGGCCGCCTCGTACGCCTCGGCCAGCCCGGCGGCGACCATGGCCTCGTGGAACCTGTGGATTCTCTCCGCGAGCCCGCGCAGCGAAGACCCGGGTGGTGATGGTCGTGTTTCCCCGCCGTGCGACGGAGTGCTTTCCGAAGCCACGGGTCCCTTCCACACGTCGTCGTCTGCCGGTGGCAGCGGTTCGACGGGGGCGGGTTCGATGACAGGAGCGGCACGAAGCGCCGGCTTCGCTTCGCCGAGAACAATCTCGATCATCGCAGCCTCGGGCGTTTGTTCGTACGGAAGCGAGATCGAGGCCGCGTCGTGCGCCGGCCATCGCTTGCCGTTCACATACACGGCCGTGACCGGACCGGCGCCGACGGTTCGAAGATAGAGCCTCTTCGCGCCGAACCGGATCGGAAACCGCTGTTCGAGCTCGGTTATGCCCGGCGGAATATGCGGCAGGATCGTCAGGCCTTCCGCCCGGTAGAGGTACTCGAACAGCCCGCGGATCATCGCCGCCGCCGGCGCAAACGTGTCGTAGCAGAGGTTGATCGGCTCGTGAGGCTGATAGACGTTGTTGCCGAACTCCGTAAGCGGATTGTCCATGCGAAACTGCCGGGCGAACTTCATCAACCGGCGCATCGACCGCCGAACATCCTCGTACCGACCGAGCCGATAATAGGCGAGGATCATCCGCCCCTCGCATGTGGACCAGTGCCCGCCGTTAACCCATGTGCCGAAACCCCAGAGCCCCTTGGGCTCCTCGTACATATCATCGAGCGACGGGTAGTTCGCGATGATGAAGTCATGAGGGCGCAGCCCTGGAATGGACGCGATCTTCGCGTAGATGGCAGCAGCCTGCGCGTCATCCGCCACCCGAAAGGCGATGGCATCGTGGTTCGGCGAGGCCTCGAAGTAGCCGTGTTTCGCGGCGCCGTACAAGCCGTGGCGCGTACCGTCCGGATCGAGCGACCGGATGAAGTACCCCTCCTCCGTCGTCAGGAGGGCCAGCCCCTTCCTCGCCAGATCGCGTCGTTCCGCATACCGGGCGGCCGTGCCCGTGCGGCCCGCGAGTCTTTCCAGCTCGATCAACCGGTCGAGCGCCGCGATATAGGTGATCGACAGGCCGGTGAGATAAGCCTTGTCGTATGTGCCGTCGGGCTTCTTCCACCCGGCGTAGCTCGGCGCCAGCAGGTTGCCGGCCGGTCCCGCGAGGAAGAGATGGTTCTTCGGATCGCGCCGTGTTTCGATGAAGTCGGCTGATCGTTCGAGCTTCGGAAGATACCGTGCGATAGCCCGGGCATCGCGGCCGATCAGCAGCAGCTCGGCCTGCATCAGCACGCCTGCGGCGGTGAACTCCATGCCCCAGTCGTGGATCGCTGTGCGCCCGTCGCCCTGCTTGTAGACGATCCAGCCCGGCCGCGCCGCATCGCACAGGCAGCCGTCCGGGGCAGTCCAGTCGAACGGCGGGCCGGCCCCCTTGCGTTTCCCGTCACCCATCTGGTCAAACCACAGATCCTGGGAGTTCTGCAGGAACGTGATGAATGGCTCCTGGTAGAACGGCAGCGCGGCGTACGTCGTGCCGTAGCTGTTCTGAATCCACCACGCATCCCAGGTGGGCCCCTCGACCAGCCCGTTCCAGGCCGGGGTGTAGAGCATCGGCATGTTCTGGAACTCAGGGTCCGGCTCGAACATGCGCCGGGAGATGTCAAGGAGCTCCAGATACTCCACGTCTCCGGCGCCGCGAAAGTAGCGACCTTCGAACGGGCTGGCGGGCACGCCGACGGCGACGGGGCAAACGGCCACGACCAGCGTGCCGGCCACTTGGATGACGACGGCAAGACGCGACGACAGCATATCGGCCTCCGTATCAGGATCGGTCGGCTGGCGCTTCCCGGGAAACGAAACAACCGACGGCGCCAGAGCTTGCGAGGCGATGGTACTGCGCTTGCTTCGCCGCTGCCAGCGGGTGCGTACCGGCGGTCGCGCTCAGTGAACGGGTGGCATTGGTGGCGCAAGTGGGATTGGCCGCTTGTGTTTCGCTCCGTCCTCGCGCACAATAGTGCGGTTGCCTGAAGGCGAGGCGGTAACGTGGATAGCGAGGA
>CAZMVY010000197.1:0-9142 GCA_964569765.1 uncultured Planctomycetales bacterium | reverse complement strand
CACCTCGGCCAGGAGCTGACGCAGTTGCTGGACCAGGTCGACCGGTCGGCGGGCCCGGGCCAGGTCCGGCGGATCACGGTGGTCGACGCGGAGTGCTGCTACCTGGAGCTATTGCACGGCTTCGCCGGGCATCCCGCCCGGGACATCGTCACCGTGCTGAAGGGGGCGCTCGGCCAGGGCAAGGAGCTGCTGTCGCCCGGACGCTGGCAGCCCTTCCGGGAGCGGGACCAACTGCGGGAGGGTCAGGTCGTGCTGGGCACGGGGCCCGGGCAGCAGAAGCTGACGCTACGGGTCGTCGAGATGGCGCGGCCAGACAGCCGGCGCCCCCAGCCGACGCGGTTCGTGACCACCGCCGCGGTCGAGACGCTGAGCACCCGCGACGTGGCCGAGGCCTACCTCCACCGCTGGCCGTACCAGGAAGACCTGTTCCGGCGAGGTCGGGACGGCGCGGGGCTGGAGCGCAGCGGTGGCTTCGGCGCCCACGCGGTCACGCACGTGGCGGTGATCGAGAAGCGGGAGAAGGCGCAGCGACGCCTCCGCGCGGCCGCGCTGGCGAGCGCTGAGGCCCGCGGAGCCGAGGCCGACGCCGTGCTGCAACAAGCCGCGGCCGAGGAGCGCGTGGCCCAGCGACGAGCCCAGGGTGAGACGCTCGACGGTCGCCACCAGTTGGGCGTTCGCTTGGCCGAGCAGCGGCTGACCGAGCGTCGTCGGGAAGCCCAGGCTGCGCGTCGCCAGCAGGAGCAGGCCCAGCAAGAACTCGCGCGGCTCGAAGCCACACCGTCGGAGATCTTCGTCCGGGATACCGCGCTCGAGTCGGTGTCCACCTGCATCAAGCTCCTGCTGCTCGCCCTGCTGGAGTTCGTCTGCCAGGAGTACCTCGGGGGGCGACGGATCACGCCCCGCCTCTTCATCGAGTCCTTCGTTCAGCTCCCGGTCACGATCCGCCGGTCCAGGCACCAGGTCGTCTACGAGGTCGCGCCCAACCCGCGGGACCCCGAGACCACCGCACTATTGCGACAAGCCCTCGACGTCGTCACCAAGCGCAAACTGCGGCTGGATGGAAGAGCCCTGGTGGCCAGGCTCCGCGAGCCCGCCGCGCGGTCCACATCGGGCTGAGGCGCGGTCATAGCGGGCGGGGGATCCTGTCTGTCAACAGCGGTAGCCAAAGAACGCAGAGCGCTTCGTCCGCAGCGCCGGATGGTGCGGCTTCGGCTTCAGCAGCGACTTGCGCTGGGCGGCTCATGCTGGGGGCGGGGAGACGACGCGGTGGCTTAGGTCCAGAGGCCAGGCAAGCGAACGTACGAGGCCAACCCCCATGGGTGGAGTTCGTAGGCAGCCTGACGCAACACGTCGCGGACCTCCTTCATGCGTGGGAGCCGGTCCACCAGTTCCCTCTGCGCCGACCTGTAATCGAAGCCAGCATCAAAGAGATTCCGCAACTCCTGGAGATCTCCTCGCAGTCTACGCCGATCGCAGACCGACAAGGCCCACCGGAACCACACCTCGTAAGAGTGGTTGAGCGCCAGGAACTCCAGGAAGTCGAGGATGGGATTCGCGGGTTCCGGCCCCCCAAGAGGGAAACGAGGTTCACCTTCTGGGAGCACATGGATGTGCGGGCAAGGCTCGGCAAAGGGCGCCCCCGGCTTCCGCACATCGTATTCGCAACGATAGTAGCGGACGTCAGGCTTCTTGGCCTTTTCTGCCACCGAGCCCTCCTGCTCTTTGTAGAAGGCATCTTCGATGGTCATGTTGGTGCAGACTAGTGCTTGGACCGAGAAGGAGGCAATCTGGTCCTTGCCAAACCAGTCCACCCACCCTGTGACAAGTACTTGCTTATCTAGCAGCGCGCTCTCCAAGCTATCGTTGAGGTGGCAACTAACGATGTCGCACAGCAACTCGGCAGGGGTCTGGCTGCTCGAAGCCCGGTGCATTGCCGCATCCTCCGCCGGATGGGCACGCCGACTGCCACTGGTCGTCCCTCCAGAGAGAGCATGCAAGAAGGCGTCTGCGCCAGGGAGCCACAGCTCGCTGACCAGCGGACTCATGCAGCGTCCAGCCCCAAGAGGTCGGGCATGCTTCCCAGCACGAACGGCCTGAGCGCATCCAGGTTGCGGGCGAGTATGTGTAGTGCGCACACGTCAGGCGGCAACCGCAGCGGCTTGCCGAAGTTCATGTACACCCGATACTTCAGGCTCACCGGCTCGTGGGAGATGCAGCACAGATCGAAGGCAAGATCGGGCGGTGTCTCGCCCAGGCGAACCGACGTGGCGCAAGGGCATCGCTCGATTTGGACTCCGAGCCGGTCTCGAAGCTGCTCGTGTACCCAGTTGGAGTACGACGTTTGGCTTGAGAATACGGGGGCCTGAGCCACGTCGGGGATGCGTAGGGGGAGTCGGTCTACGAGTTCGACCCGGACCAAGCCGTTCGGCCACACATCTCCGGGAAGGAGCAGGCCGCGATCCTCAAGGGCAGCCAGCGTCGCTTCAAAGGAGGTCGCAGTCATTCCTAGTCGGAGTGCTGCGCTCCGCGCGGAGAGCAGGCCGTGCTCCTGCAGGAAGCTCTCGAGCAGGTGCCGAGAAACTTGTCCCCCCTGCAACGCAGGGGTCCTGCTTCGGCGTTGCATTGCGAAGGCTAGCAGCCTCCCCTCCAACTCGGAGTCGAACGGGTTGACGCCGACGAGGTCGAGGGCGTCCGCCTTGTTGACGAGTTCGCCGCGAAGCGCCTGAAGACGGTGCAATTCTTGTGCGACAAGAGCCATGGTGGAAAGCGTACCCGGCATCGAGGTAGGGGTCAAGGCGCGGCGATGGTGGATGGCGGATGCCCACGCTTCTCTAGCTGCGGCCGGCCGTGTCGAAGCGCTCGGCGTCCAGCCAATGCCGAATTCGCCGGACGTGCAGGACGGGGTCGAACCCGAGGCCGACCGCCGCAGCGAACGCCAGCAGGTCGGCGTAGATCCTGTCCACGGCGCCGTCGATGTCGCCGTCGATGTCGCCGGCCGCGCGCAATCGGCCGGCCGACCGATTGCCTCTGCACGGTCGGCGAGCTTCCCTTGCCTTCTCCAGCCACCCGAGCCTTCCTCCGTCGCCCGGGGTCCCGGCAAGGCCGGCGCATCGCCGGGTGACAGGAGGACGACGATGACGAAGGCCGAGAGGACCGCCGCAGCGCGCCTGCGGCACGAAGAGTTGGTGGAGATCCTGACCGGCGCGGTGTTCGACCTCTACCTGCGCGACCGGGTCCGCTCCTCCGGTCGGCTTCGGCGCGGACCGGCATCCGGCCCGATTCGAGAGGCGGGCCACCTTGGACCGGGAGGCGCCGAGATGGTAACCTGGCCTGCGGCATGAGCAAGGGAACGAACACGCTTCGGAAGTTCAGCATCGGCACGCAGGCCGTGCCCGCCACCGCGGTCTGGTATCTGACCGATCTCGCCGAATCCAGGGGGCGACAGGAGCTCTTCACCCGGCAGGCCCCGCAGCGGCTCAAGGCCCTGCGGGAGCACGCCCTGGTCGAGAGCGCGGTGTCGTCGAACCGGATCGAGGGCGTCCAGATCGACGCGTCCCGGGTGGCCACGGTGGTCTTCGGCCAGCCGGCACTGCGTGACCGCGACGAGGAGGAGGTTCGCGGTTACCGGGACGCGCTGGCGCTGATCCACGAGCGCAGCGCCGCGCTCCCGCTCACCGAGGAGACGGTGCTGCAACTGCACCGCATGGCTCGCGGCGAGATCTGGGACGCAGGACGGTACAAGGAGCGCGACGGCGACATCATCGAGAAGCACCCGGACGGGCGGGAACGCCTCCGCTTCCGGACGGTCCCGGCCGCGGCCACTCCCTCGGCGATGGCTGACCTGGTCGCCTCCTGGGAAGAGTGCCTGCGTGCCTGCGTGCCTGCGCGAGCGCTGGGTGCATCCCCTCGTGGCACTGGCCGCTTTCAACCTGGACTTCCTCTGCATCCACCCGTTCCGCGACGGCAACGGCCGGGTCTCCCGCCTGCTGCTGCTCCTGCAGTGCTACCACCTCGGGTTCGAGGTCGGGCGGTACATCAGCCTGGAGCGGCTGATCGAGGAGAACAAGGAGCGGTACTACGAGACCCTCGAGCAGAGCTCGCAGGGTTGGCACGAGGGAGGCCACGACCCGTGGCCCTACATCCACTTCCTGCTGTACGTGCTGAAGACCGGCTACCGGGAGTTCGAGCGCCGGGTCGGCGACGTCGCGACCCCGAGGGGCGCCAAGACCGAGCGGGTCCACGAGGCCGTCCGGGCCTTCCCCGGCGACTTCACGCTCGGCGACCTGGAGCGGGCCTGCCCGGAGGTCAGCCGGGACATGGTGCGCCGCGTGCTCCGGGACCTGAAGGCAGCGGACGAGGTGGAGTGCCTGGGCAAGGGGCCCGGCGCTCGCTGGCGGAGAAAGGGTACTACCCTCAAATGAGGGCAATAATGGGGGCAACATCAACCCGGGCCGAGGGGCTCGGCCGCCACACCCTCCGGAGAAGCGAAGCGATCGCTTCTTGCTGACCGGGCGAGCGAAGCGCTCGCTTCACTCCATCCTGTTCACCACGAACACCACCCGTAACGTGAGTCCCAGTCCGTTGTAGACATCGCTCAGCGACATCACCCGGAGTACCGCTCTGCGCTTGCCTCTGCGGCGTTCTCGGCGTTGGCCGGCTCCGCCTCTCGGCCGCGAACATGTTGGTCGGGGGCGACGAACGGGGAGCTCATGTGGACAGGGGCCCTACATGGGCCCCTGTTTCGTTTCTTGAACCTACATCAATCCCCAGCTTTATCAAGTAGTTGTCGCCACTCCACCACGAGCGCTCCCGAGGTCCAGGTCGAGTTCGAGCAGACCGCGGCCAGCATCCGGCGCCGGTAGGCGAATTCCACAGTTTCCTGAAAGATGACGGATGGTTGCCGGAGTTCGAGTGCGAGGGCCTCGTCGGTTCGAGCGAGTCTTGATCCCGAGGTCCCGGTCTCCAGGTTCTCTGCTCGACGGTCGGTCCTTTGCGCCAGCTCCTGCTGCAGGGCCGCGACGCGCTCACGCCAGCCGGCGGCGAGCCGGTCGAAGAAGGCCGTGTCGATCCGGCCGACGAGGCGGTCCTCGTAGGCCAGCTCGAGCCTGGCCTGGAGATCGGCCAGCTCCCGCTGGATTCGCTCGACACATCCCACGGCCTGGCCGGGTACGTCTCGCGCTGCTCCAGCAGCGGACTCGCGGGTGCTGGGGCTCTCTGTCACTGCTCGTGCCATCGCGGCGGCCAGCCGGCCGCGCTCGCCCGCGTCCGTCATGCGGTCGAGCGCGCGCACGAACGCCTCGACCAGGCGCTCCTCCCGGACGTACTCGGCGCGCCTGCGGCGCTTGCACTCCTCGCAGCGGTAGTAGACGTACTGCGCCTTCTTGATCTCGGCCACCAGCAGGAACCGCCGTCCCTCGGCCGCGCAGCTGCCGCAGCGCACCAGCCCGCAGAAGAGGAACTCGTGGTGCTGGCGAGTGCGGTGTCGCGGGGCGCGGCCGCTCAGGCGATCCTGGACGGTGTCCCAGGTTGCCCGGGAGACCAGGGGCACGTGCACGCCCCGGAAGCGCTGGCCGTGCCAGTCGAACTCGCCCATGTACAGGGGATTGCGCAGGATCGCGTGGACCTGGGAGCGCTGGATCTTCGGCGGCCGCGCCCACCCGCTGGCGAGCGGCGCGATGGCCTGGCGCAGCCTCGCGGTCAGCTCCGTCAGCGCGCACCCATCGACCGCGCACCACCGGAAGAGGTCGGTCACCAGCGGACCGAGCACGGGGTCGGGCTCGATCCCCCGCTTGCCGTCGGGCCGCAGGCCGTTGCGGTAGCCCAGCGGGGCCCGGGGCGGCCAGAAGCCCTGGCGGGCCTTCTCCTGCAACCCCTTGCGCGCCTCCTCGGACAGGTTGTCCACGTAGTTCTTGGCCATCAGCACCTTGATCCCGTGGACGAACTTCTCCGAGGAGACGGAGTCCTCCGAGAGGACCACCCCCTCCTTGACCAGGTGCACCTGCAAGCCGAGCTCGTCGATGGTGACCCAGTCCTTGAGGTTGCGGTACAGCCGGTCGGTCTTCTCGACGAGGACCGCCTTGCAGGCCGGGTTGCGCGCCAGGAACCGGATCATCTCGCCGAAGCCCGTGCGACCTGCCCGTCCGGCGGTCTCGACGTCGACGAACTCGGCGAGCACCTCAAAGCCCCGGGCAACGGAATAGGCCCGCACGAGCTGCTGCTGCGCCGGGATCGAGAAGCCACCACGCTCCTGGTCCTTCGAGGACACACGGGCGTACAGGACAGCTGCCTTGCTTGACGCGCGGCGGTCGGCTCCTGGCCCCACGGATCTTCGCATCGGGCACCCCCCGCGACCGTCGGCCGCAGGGAGTGTCGGACGAGGAGGTCAGCTCCTGGTCCGGGCCAGGCTCGCCGCCAGCTCCTGCTTCATGGCGGGATAGCGATGGATCCGCTGGCGCAGCGCTTCGATCCAGGTTGCCCCGGCCTGGTCGTCTCCGAGATGTTGTGCCAGCTCGCTGCAGGCCCCGGCGAGCAGCGCGGCGTGGCCGTAGTGGTTCCTGCGCTTGGCCTCCACGACACCGGCCACGCGGGCCTCCGCGGTCCGACGCAGCTCGCCCAGCAGGCTCAGCTGCACCGACCGGGAGAGCGTCCTGGGCAGCCCGACAGCCTGGAGGGCGGACAGGATGTCCGGGGTCGGAAGCCGGGCATCGCCTGCTTCGCCGCGACCATCCTCCTCATCGTCCAGCTCCTCGTCCGCCAGGAGCCAGGCGGTCGGCCTTCTCCGCAGGCACTCGGTGACCCTTTCACGCAGCGACCCAGGAGGCGACCCGCCCAGCAGCCAGGTCAACGTCGCGAAGAGCACGTGCCCGGGGTGCCCGTCGCGTGACCATCCGAGGCCAGGCGCCCGACCGAGCAGGGTCGCCGCTGTGACCGGTTCCTGCTGGAGCACGGCCAGCAGACCCAGGAGATGGTCGGCGCCAGGCGGACACACCTGCTGAGCCGCTTGCGCCCGCCGGACGATCTCCGCCGGGTCCGGCTCCTGCATGGTGAGCCAGCGCAGCAGCCGCAGCAGACTGGGCGCCTCGCGCCAGGCCTTCTCGATCCGGGCCAGGAAGTCGTCCCGGCCGAGTGCGTGGGCGAGCGCGGCGGCCCGGTCCAGGAACTCGCCCCTTGTCCACTCCTCCACGAGCATCGCGGCCTCGGCATACGCCTCCAGGGCAGCCTCCCGATCCCCTTGGCGCGCCAGTGCCTCGCCCCAGGCTCGCAAATCTTCGGGCTGCCGGGAGGTCCGGGCGCGGCGCGCCAGGCCGGCGGTTCCTTCGGTCCGGGCGATGGCCTCCCGCAGCGCGCCGCCGAACCAGGAGCCTCTGGCCTCCCGCTGGAGCCGCTCGGTCCAGCGGGGGAGGAACGCGGCCAGGTCGGGGAGCGGCTCGGGCGAGACTTGCTCCATCGCGGCCACCGGATCGGACAGCCAGGCCAGGCTCTCCACGATCCCGAATGCCCGGAAGACCGCGTCCGGCCGCTCGTCCGGAGGCGTGGTGTGGTAGGCGGACGTGAGATAGCAAGACGCGCACTCTTGCAGGTCGACGGTCAGCACCTCCTCCACGAGCTCCTCCTGCCCCAGGTCGATCTCGCCGTCGGCCACCGGGGGGAGCAGCGCGTCGAAGATCCGGCGGGCGATGGCGTAATCACCCGCATGGCAGGCCACCGTACCAGCTTCCAGGTGCTCATCGACCGAGGACGGATCGGCCTGCCCCACCTGGCAAGCCGCCTCGGCGAAGCATTCGGCAGCCACTGCTGCCCTCTCACCTGGTGATGCTGGCCGCCTTTTGCCCGTGCTCGGCCGCGCCGCTGACTCCAGGAGGGTCGTGACCAGCGCATCCCGCTCCCGGGGAGCGACCGCGTCAAGCAGCTCACGCAGGAGGTCACGCAGCTGTTCCGCACCGAGAGCATCGAGCGCCTCGTTGACCTCACGCTGGCTTTGTCTACCCATCTTCGACCTCAGCCTGCACCATGATCCCTGGGGTGTTGCACCGACCTGACCGCCACTCGCTCTCCACGTGATCATCGATCCTGCGCGAGACGAAGGAGTACATCGGCCGCGGCGGACTTCGCCACCCGACCCTCGGCGACCCCCAGGGTCAGGTCGTAGAGGTCGGGCGAGGCGCGATCGAGGCAGATCCCGTTCAGGTCGAGGAAGACAAGGGCCGCGAGCAGGCCGGTGCGCTTGTTGCCGTCCACGAAGGGGTGATTCTGTACGATGTGGAAGAGGTACGCTGCAGCCATCGCGAACAGGTCGTCGTGGACGAACACGCCCCCAAAGGTCGCGCGCGGCTGCGCCAGCGCCGACTCGAGCAGGCCTTGGTCCCGCAGACCGTCAGCACCACCGAAGCGCGCGAGCTGGAGTGCATGCAGCTCAACCACGTCCTCGATATCGAGGAACTCCGGCTCGACAGCCGTCAACGAGCGAGCTTCCGCAGCGTCTCGTCGTGGGTGTCCATCATCCGTTCGGCCGAGGCCTTCAGCCGCGCCGAGCGATTCTTGCGCTGCGGCCGGATGATGAGCGCCTCACCGTCCGTCCGGACCTCCAGAGGCGTCTCCCGGTCGATGTCGAGCAACTCGAGGATGGGCCGCTCGATGATCAGCCCGAGGCTGTTGCCGATCGCAGTGAGCTTCTTGATCCTGGTCGTCGCCCTCCCGGCAACTTCGTTCTAACAGAAGTATAACGCCTTGGCGTGGATGCCGCAAGCTGCTTGGACAGGCTCTCGATCGGGGCTCTCACAATCCGAACATCGGCGAGGGCAGTCAACCAGGAGTACGCACCCGGTAGCGCTTGGGTGCCCGAACTGCAGCGCTCTCCGCGCTTTCCATCGCACTCCCGCTCCCCGCCTGGCTCCGATGGCGGAAAGGCGGTTGTACGCTCACCGAGAGCGACCGCGAACAGGTTGGTTCGGGGCGACGAACGGGGAGCCAGATGGAGCCACTGCGAGTCGGTGGCCCTCGTTGGTGAACAGGAAGGCCTCGTCGGGTTGCCCGGCGGGGCTTTCGCATTTCTTGGCCTGAATCCGGGCAGTTCGAGCAGACGGAGGGGGGCGGGTCGGGTTCTCGGCCCGCGGGCCACAAAACGCGAGGCGGGCGCGGAGGG
>CAZMVY010000196.1:0-9162 GCA_964569765.1 uncultured Planctomycetales bacterium | reverse complement strand
AGCTGCGGGAGGATTCGCGCGAAGCCGAGTTCCTCGAAGATCGGGCGGAGGGCCCCGACGCGCAGCCCACCGAATCGCAAGTCCTCGATCCGCCTGTCCAGCGGCACATCCCGGCGGAGTGTGACCAGCTTCCGTGCGATCGGCATCTGTTCGGCGAACGCCCGGACATTGACCCGCTGGGCGGGCGTCAGTTCGTCCGCGTGTCTGAGCACCTCGTCGGCCGTGCCGTACCTGGCGATGAGCCGGGCGGCCGTCTTCGGCCCGATGCCCTTGACGCCCGGCAGGTTGTCCACGGTGTCGCCGGTGAGCGTCTGGACCTCGACGGCCTGCGGCGGCCCGTAGCCCTTCTCCTGCATCATCCGAGCGACGTCGATGACCTCATCCTTGTTCGGGTCGTACATGCGAACGCGGTCGGACAGAAGCTGTTCGAGGTCCTTGTCCTTGCTGACGAGGTACACATCCATGTCGCGCCCGCGTGCCTGCTCCACCAGCGTCGCGATGATGTCGTCGGCCTCGTACCCCGGCAGCGAAAGCACCGGCACGCCGGCGGCCTCGACGATCTGCAGGATCCGCTTTTCCTGGGGCGGGAAGTCCTCCGGCGGCGGCTCGCGATTCGCCTTGTACGACGGGAAAACCTCGTCGCGGAACGTCTTCTCGCCCGCCCGGTCGATGACCATCGCCAGGTGCGTCGGCCTCTTGTCGCGGACCAGCGACAGGAGCATCTGCGAAAAGACGTACGTCGCCTTCGTCGGCTCGCCGCTGGGCGAAGTCAGCTCGCGGAACGGGGCGTAGTAGCACCGGTACATCTGGGCGTGGCCGTCGATGAGGTAAAGCCTGTCGGACACGAGAGCGAATTCTAACAGAACGGCATCTTCGTGAAAGGCGCCCGAGGATTCCGTACGTGCAGCGCGTTTCACGGTCCGCCGGTTGGGGGGTGTAGGATTTCAGACCTCCGCGCGGGAGCGGCCCTCGGCGTCGGGCCAGACGACATGCCGCCACCGGCGCGCGAAATCTGTCGCTGATCCGGCCCTTGACGTAAAGCCGTCGTTAGGGTTGAATCTGCCTGCCGCGTTATGGGCGGCACATCCCAGACGGAGAGTATTCGCAGGAGGCGAGCCTATGTTGCGAGCAAGGATACTCAGGACGGGGCTTTCGGCTCTGATCGTTGCGGCGGCAGGGTGCGCGATCGACCCGCTGGAGAACCGGCCCAAGCCGCTGCCCCGCGGGCCGCGGGTTGACCTGGAATACCCGCGCGACATCCAGGGCGGGCCGGGCGTGCCGATCAGCGATCGCACCGAGCTGGATCTCGTCGAGCCCCTGCTGGAACACCGCGTGATGTATGCGAGGTATCTGAAGGTGCTCGCGCAGTACTACTACGACCACGGCTATCTGAACAAGCAGCGGTGGGCGGAGACGGAGCTCCAGGACCTGCGGGCGGTGCCGACATACAGCTACGGCGCCGATGTGGGACAGCTCAAGGTCCGCGACATCCAGGTGGCGGGCCAGCAGGAGGTCGATCTCGTCGAGCAGCTCTCGATGCACCGCAAGATGTACAACCGTCTGCTCAACGTCCTCGTGCGTCACTACGCCGCGAAAGAGGACCGCGAGAAGCTTGCCTGCGCGGAACGGGAGCGGGAGGAGCTTTCCTTCGTCAAGCCCTACCAGTACCTGATGTCGGCGACGATTCCGATCAAGGGTCTCCGGCCGCAGCAGTCGATTGCCGAGGCGGACGTGCTGTTCGACGAAGGGCTGAAGCTCATGCGCAAGGGCGGTTACCGGTGGCGGCCCGGGATGTACAACCGCCGGGTCATGAAGCAGGCGCTCAACAAGTTCCACACACTTATCGTGGAGTATCCCACGAGCGACAAGATCGCCGAGGCCGCGTATTACGCCGGCTACATCCACAAGGAATACTTCTACGACCCGGCGGCGAGGGTTGACGACAACGAGATCGCGCTGGAGTATTTCGAGCGGGCATACACCTGGAAGCCGGACATCCAGCTCCAGGCGCGGTTCGAGGCGGCCACCGTGTGGGACTTCCGCCTGCACGATCGGGAGCGGGCCCTGCGGCTATACCAGGAGGTCATCGACAAGGAGAACTTCATCAAGAGCAACGTCGACTTCGCTCACGCGCGGATTCGTCAGTTGCTCAAGGAGAAGCACGAGACGACGCCGGGCGAACCCGCGGCGGTGGTCAAGGCCCCCGGCGTCGAGCCCGAACCGCCATCCGCCGCGGAGAATCCGCCGGCCACGCGCCCGCTTGCCCCCTGAATCCGTTTCTGCAGGCCGGGGGCGAGCCGCGGGCCATGGAAAGCGATGCTGCCGGAGTCCCCCCCTTGGGTAAGGGGGCCGGATGGTGATATTCTGGTGTAAACGGTCCCTCCATGAAACTCGCGATCTGTAACGAGGTCTGGCGCAACGAAGCAATCGAGACAGTTTTCCAGAAAGCCGCGAAGATCGGCTACGATGGCGTGGAGATTGCCCCGTTCACGCTCGCCGAGAGCGTGGAAATGATCTCCGCCGAGCGGCGAAAGGGAATGGCGCGGGCCGCCGCGGATGCCGGCGTGCAGATCGTGGGGCTGCATTGGCTCTTCGTTTCCCCGAAGGGGCTTCATCTCACGACGCCGGACGATGCCGTCCGGGCCCGGACGGCGGAGTACCTCAGGGCCCTCATCGACTTCTGTGCCGACCTCGGCGGGGGCGTAATGACCCTCGGTTCACCGCAGCAGCGAAGCATCGTGCCGCCGAGCACCCGCGCCGATGCGTTGAAGCGGGCCCGCGAGGTCCTTGCCTCTGTCGCCGATACGGCCGCCGCCCGCAACGTGACGGTCTGCTTCGAGGCCCTGAGCCCGAAGGAAACGAACTTCATCAACACGATCGAACAGGCCGCCGCCCTGGTAGACGGGATCGGGCATCCGCATATCCAGATCATGCTGGACGTCAAGGCGATGGCATCGATGCCGGATGGCGTTGAGGCGACCGTCCGCAAGTACGGCGCCCGGGCCAGGCACTTCCACGCGAACGAGCCGAACGGCAAGGGTCCCGGGATGGCCTCGCCCAGTCTGGATTTCTACACCGTGCTGGCGGCGCTCTTTGAGACGGGTTACAACGGCTGGGTCTCCGTCGAGCCGTTCGACTACACTCCCGATCCGGATACGGTTGCCCAGGCGGCCTGCCGCACCCTGCGCGAGGCCGCGACGCCCCCGCCGGCGCTCTGATGGCCCGGCGGACGCAGCGAACCCGGTTTGTACCGGGCCGCGATGCCGGGGGGGGTGCCTGTGGGGTTCGTCGTTTCCACGCCGGTCTGATAATGGCCCGCGGAGCGGCGTCTGGGACTTTTCTTTTGACGATGTAGGGTTCGTATCTTACGGTTTCCCTGACTGCCCACAGGGTGCAGGACTGTTTCGTGGCAATGCGCGGAGCGGTGCCGTGGCCTCCCGCCGGCACAACGCCAGGCCGGCTCACGCCACCACAGACCGAGGAATGGCGTGCGGGAACCGGTTGGCCTGGCCGTGGTGCCCGCAGGATGCGTCATACACCGGAGGGGAAAGATCGCGTCCGGCAGACATCGGCCGCCATCCCGCGGGCTTCCGCGGATGCGGCTGCTGACGGACGGATGAGGATGACGGCGACGGATCGTCGGGACGCTTTCGCGGATTGCTCGGAATCGGGGCCTCAGCCTGGTTGCCTCCTACAGGCTGAGGCTCCTCCTTTTCCGGCAGACCGGTTCCGCGACGGCGGCGCGGCGGCACTTCCCGGCCCGGACGAACCGCGATACACTCATGCGTGCGGGGAAGATCGCCGTCGCCCGGAGATCGTCACCCGGCCGGCGGGCCGATGCCCGTCAGTCCATCGCTTCTTCGGTTGTCCGGCAGGCGTCAGGGCCGGACCGGCACGGTTCCGGAGGACCGCCGTGGCCAAACACTTACGCCCGTTGCATTTCCGCCGTGCCCGCGATGTGTTCAGCTATCTGCGGGTTCACCCGGACCTGAGCGATAAGGAGTTCTCCCGCGTCATAGTAAAGCTCATGAACGGCTTTAGCCCCGGCGTCATCGCCGAGGCCCTCGCCGAGTGTCTCGACGACCTGGGCGGTCCCTACGGGGCGCAGCTCCTCGTGCTCATCGATCAGCTTCGGGTGCCTTCGCTCGCGCGGGCGTTGCACAATTGGGCGCTGTCGGAAGCGGACCTGCCGATCGAATTGCGCCTCCAGGTCATCACGGTTCTGCAGAGATCGGGAGAGGACACCACGGATCTCATCGGCGCGGAGGAGTCGGAAGCCATCGCTGCGCATCGTGAGACGGTGGTCGAGGACCTGCTGGGTGCCCTCGCGTCGGAGCCGGCGATGATGCCCTCGCTCCTGGAAGGTCTCTCGCAGATCGGTCCGGACAGGCGAGCGGAACTCAGTGAGGAGTTCACGGCCTTCACACAACACCCGGCGATGACCGACCTGGCGAAGTACCTCGCAATGTCTTACGACCCCGTCTTCGCCGCGGGGGCGCTGAAAATCCTCGGGGACATCGACTCGGAACGGGCGCGTTGCGCCATCCGGCAGGTTGCCCGGGCGCACCCGCTGCCCGTGCTGCGGATGCGGGCGCGGCAGATGATCGGGGCGCCCGGCGAGGCGCCGCCCGGCCCGGAGTCGCTCGACGGTTTCGTCACGATGGTCGACGGGCGCGGCAGCGGCGGCATCGTGCTGACGGCGAAGCGAAACCGACGGCACGCCGTGGCCTGGTTCCTGTGCAACGCGGAATCCGGGGTGAAGGACCTCGTCGGCCACGTGGGTCTGACGGCACGCGACCGCGACGCCGTGCTCCGGGAGACGCTCGGTCTCGCGGAGGGGCTCGATGTGGTCGGGGGTGCGACGGCGATGGCGGAGGAACTGCTTGCCGACGCGCTGACCCGATGCGGTCCCCGGACGCCGCTCGAACTGTCGTACTGGCTGGATCAGACGATCGGACTGGAGCTTCTCCCGAGGGCGTTCGAGCCGACGTTGCAGGAATGGTCGCTCGCGGAGGTGCCTGCCGCGGAATGCGAGAACGGCGTGTGGGAGATCCTCTGGCGCGTGGGGTGCTGGTTCGAGGAGGCGGACCTCGTCTACGACCACGCGGAAGCCCTGCTGGAGCACCAGATCCCGTTCGACGGCCTCCGCCCCGATCATCCGGCGTGCCGCGAGATCATCTCCGCCCTGATCCGACCGAAGCTGGCGTGCTACCGTCGCATGCTCCAGTGGATGGCCGCCCTCTGGCGGGAACAGGCCATCCGCTCCTCCGGCCGGGATGAATCCTCGGATCGCGAGTTCTTTCACGTCCGCGTTGCGATGACGATCGCGCGGGACCTGGAAGACCCCTGCCGTCTTGACGACGGATACGCCTTCCTCAACTGCCTCGCGCGTTTCAGTCTCTTCAAAGCGATGCGGAACCTCGTCGCCGGAGTCGATCTGCGCGATCCCGACATCCGCCGCGCCGCAGAGGTGTGGGAAAACTGCTCTGAATGATCCGCATCCCGTGATGATGCCTGAAGGCTGCGGATGTGGTACAATAGAGGGTTCCATGGCCGGACTGGATTCACAGGTTGCTCCCGCACGGGATGAGGCCGGCGCGGCCGAGGCGGGGTCGTGGTGGCTGCCGCTGGCGCGGTACGGCCTGCGCGAGATCGTATGGATCACGTTCGCCGCCGCGGTGCTGGCCATCCTCGCGGCGAAGTGGTGGTGGCCGGGGCTGATTCCCGTCGGCGTGGTGTGGCTGGCGCTGCTTCTGTTCTTCCGCGATCCGCCCCGCGAGATTCCCCGGGCCGACCGGGCCTGGCTGGCGCCGGCGGACGGAACGGTGACGGAGATCACGTCCATCGAGCGGGATGATCGCCTTGGCGGGCCGGCCGTGCGGCTGGGTATCTTCCTGAGTATCTTCAACGTGCACCTGAACCGCAGCCCGTGTGCAGGCATCGTCCGGTGCGTCGAATACCGGCGCGGCGGCTTTCACGACGCACGAAGCCCGCTGGCTTCTCCGGAGAACGAGTCGAACACACTCGTTCTGGACGCCGGGCCGGACCTGGGACCGGTTGTGGTCAGGCAGATCGCGGGGCGGATCGCCCGGCGGATCGTGTGTACCGCGGCCGTAGGCGACCGGCTCGCCGCGGGACAGCGGTTCGGCATGATCAAGTTCGGCTCGCGAACGGAACTCGTACTCGCGCGGCCTGCGGAGCTGGAAATCTGCGTACGGGTCGGCGACGCCGTGAAGGCGGGCGTGACGATCATGGCGCGCCGCCGAGGGGGTGCATAAGATGTCGGCGATGCTCAAGCCGGTTGCGGAAGGCCCCGAAGCGTCTCGCCCGAAACGGCGGCGTCTCAAGAACGTCCCTGTATTGCCCACGCTGCTGACGCTGGGAAACCTGCTTTGCGGCTTTTCGGCGATCTATTTCTGCATGCGAACGGTGTACGGCGTCGGGGCGGGCGTCGATCCGGTGGATGCCGTGACGCTGCGGAACCAGCACATCGACCGGATGCTGCCGACCTTCCTCGCCATGAGCGCCTGGTGCGTCTTCCTCGGCATGGTCTTCGACGCGTTTGACGGGTTCGTTGCGCGGATCAGCCACAAGGCCAGCCGCTTCGGCATCGAGCTCGACTCCCTCGCCGACGTGGTCACGTTCGGCGTGGCGCCGGCCATCCTCATCATCGCGGTGCTGACGCAGGCCAAACACGACTGGCAGCTTGCACCGCTTACCGAAGACCGGCTCGGTCGCGGCCGGTGGATGCTGCTGGCCGTCTATGTGGCCTGTGCAGCCATCCGGCTGGCGCGGTTCAACGTGGAGACCAGCATGGAAGAGGCGGCCCATCGGGGCTTCAAGGGGCTGCCCAGCCCGGCGGCGGCGGGCGTCATCGCCTCGCTCGTGATCCTGCACGAACATCTCGTATTCAGCCGCACGCTGTTCGGGCTGCCGATCGGTCCCTGGCTGGCCGATGGAATCGTGACGACCATGCCCTTTGTAGCCCTGCTGGTCGCGTTGCTGATGGTCAGCCGGTTCGATTACAGGCACGTGATCAATGTATACCTTCTCGGCCGACGGCCGGTGGGTTATGTGATGGCCGCGCTGGCGCTGCTGATCGTGCTCGTGCTTCAGGCGCAGCTCACGATCGCCGTAGGGATGTGCCTGTACGCGATGAGCGGTCCCGCCAGGCGGCTTACGCACTTGTGGCGAAGGCCCGCGCCGGCCCCGACCCGGTGCCCCGACACGGATGTGCGGCGCGATGATACACGAATCGGAAAGACGGGGTGAGAAGAGTGCTGAGCGCTAAGTGCGGAGTGGCTGAGTTGGGCTATCGTCACGCTGCATTCGGAGAAGGGGCTCCGAACCCGAATGACGAAATCCGCATGACGAGGGAAGCTCGAATGACGAAATCCGAATGGCGAAGGCAGCTCAGGTGACGAAACCCGAACCGCCGAGCTGACCGCCGCGCCGGTACCCGTTCGACATTCGGGCTTCGTCATCCATTCGGCATTCGGGCTTCGACATTCGCCATTCTCGTTTGCGGCGACCACGGACGATGGACAACGAACAACGGACTACTGACCATCCATGACCACAACGATGCGTGTTCGTTTCGCACCCTCCCCTACCGGCTATCTGCACGTTGGCGGCGCCAGGACGGCGCTGTTCAACTTCCTCCTGGCACGCCAGTCGGGCGGAACGTTCATCCTGCGGATCGAGGACACCGACACCGATCGCAATGTTCCCGGCGCCGACCGGAAGCTGATGGATGACCTGCGCTGGCTGGGCCTGCAATGGGACGAGGGCGCCGAGGTCGGCGGGCCGTACGGGCCGTACTACCAGACGCAGCGGATCGAGATCTACCGCGAGCACATCCAGCGGCTGCTCGACGCGGGGATGGCCTATTACGCGTTTGAGACGCCGGCGGAACTCGAGGCGATGCGCCAACGGGCCGTCGCCGCCGGGCGGGCCTTTCACTACCCGCGCCCGACGCGGTTGCCGACCGCGGCGGACGCCGATCGCGCCCGCGCGGAGGGCCGGCCGGTCGTGGTGCGGTTCAAGATGCCCGCCGAGGCGATCACCGTACACGACATCATCATGGGTGATGTGACGATCGGCGCGGACGAGCTGGACGACTTCATCATCCTCAAGGCCGACGGCATGCCGACGTACCACCTGGCGAACGTCGTGGACGACTCGCTGATGAAGGTGACGCACATCCTCCGCGGCCAGGAGTTCCTCGCGCAGACGCCGCGGCACATCGCGTTGCAGCGGGCGTTCGGCTACCCGACGCCGGCCTACGCCCACCTGCCGCTCATCATGGACATGAAGGGGCGCAAGCTCAGCAAGCGCGACGGCGACGTCGAGGTCCACTCGTTCCGCCGGCACGGCTACCTGCCCGAGGCCCTCGTGAACTTCATCGCTTTGCTCGGCTGGTCGCCCGGTGAGGACCGCGAGAAATTCACGCTTGACGAGATGGTCAAGCTTTTCTCGCTCGAGCGGATCAGCCGGACGAATGCGAGATTTGACCGCGAGAAGCTGTTGGCATTCAACACGGACGCGATCGCGGCGGCTTCGCACGAGCGGCTGATGACGGCGTTCAAGGACTACATCGCGCTGAACGAGACCCCGTTTGCGGGCCTGAACGACGCGCAGCTCGCCGAGCTTCTCCGCGTAAACAAGGGCTTCCGCACGTTCGCGGACATCGAGACGAAGAGCGGCTTCATCTACAAGCCGGACGAGCAGATCCGGTACGACCCCGAAGCGGTCAAGAAGGTGCTGCACAAGGGCGACAACGCCGGCGTGAAGATGCTGCAACTCCTCCTGCCCCGGTTGGAGGCGTTGGAGCCGTGGACGGTCGAGTCGATCGACGCCCTGCGCAAGGCCGTATGCGAGGAGCAGAATACCGGCATGGGCAAGGTGGCTCAGCCGATCCGCGTGGCCGTCAGCGGAGGCCCGATCAGCCCGATGATCGGCGAGACGCTGGTATTGCTGGGCAAAGCGAAGACCCTCGCGCGGATCCGGCGATGCTTCGGGGAAACAAAGACATAGACATGTAGGGTCCGCTGGGCGGACCTCAAGCGCGCTCCGCGGAGCGGACCCTGCGGGCTGGGGTCTTCTTGTGGGGGGGGCATTTTGCCCGCCGGGGCGGGCGGGACATCCGCCCGCATCGTCTCA
>CAZMVY010000195.1:5970-9280 GCA_964569765.1 uncultured Planctomycetales bacterium | reverse complement strand
CTTGGCGTTACATTGGTTATGTGTGGCCTTCGCCCCACAACCGCTCAGTTTCAGTTCATTAGCGGGTCCGTGGTGTGTACAGGCTCCAGGCGAAGGAGAGCAGTCCCACGGCTTCGCCGAGGCCGAAGAGCCCCCACGGAAACCCTCGCGGCAGTTCGCCGCGGGAGAGCGCGCGGTAATCCCAACAGAAGGCGCAGATTATGAGGAGCGCGCCGAGCACAATGCCCACGGATGGGCCGACCTTGGGCCGATACCGGTGCCCGCGGGCTTCCCGCCCCAGGATGATCGCGCCGGCGAGGATCATCGAGAGCGACACCAGCACCGGAGAGATGACCGGCCCCGCCCACACCACCGGCAGCAGGAAGAGGATGTCCCATTGCCGGATCGATGCGGGCCAGCCGATGCACACCTTCAGCCAGACGTAGAAGAAGATGTCCCAGACCCCGAAGGCGATCATGAAGAAAGCGAACCACTGACCACGCGTCCGGGCACAGGCCGCCGCGATCGCGGCCAGCATGATCAGCGTGGCCAGTTCGCGGCCGAGCTCGACCAGCAGCCCGCGCTCGTGAGCGCCGCCCTCGGCGCGGAGTTGCTCGATCGTGATCAGCGGGAACAGCTCGCCCGCGGGCCGGCCGGGATGATACTTCGCGCGCAGCGGCTCGTAGATCATCCGCAGGTACACCACGACGGCGGATTCCACATACGCAAAGGCGATTGCGAAGAGTACGATCCCCGCGACGGATCGCGTGAGTCGGCGGGAGGTTGCGGCGGCGGCGAGGGTCATGGCCGGTCGGGGTCGGGTCGGGTGTGGCCGGGAATCTCGCTGGCGGCGTAACGGCTCGCCAGGCGCACATAGGTCTGCACGGCCAGATCGATATAGGCCAGGTCGTCCTCGCTCACCGCGCGGACGATCCTCGCCGGGATGCCCATGAGCACGGAACGTGGCGGAACGATGGTTCCGGGGACGACGACCGCACCTGCGGCAATCACGCATTCCTCACCGATCTCGACATCGTCGAGAAGAGTCGAGCGGATGCCGATCAGGCATCGGGGGCCGACGCGGTGGCAGTGAACGATCGCCTGGTGCGCGATGACCACGTCGTCGGCGATCTCGACGGGTACGGCGGTCTTGCCGTGGATCACCGCGCCATCCTGCACGTTCACGCGTGTGCCGATGCGGATGGGGGCCACGTCGCCGCGAACGACGGCGTTGTACCAGATGCTCGACCCGGCCCCGATGCGGACATCGCCGGTGACGACCGCGTTCCGGGCTGCATAGTAGTCGCCGATCTTCGTCATGCAGCGGGCATTATCCGCGAACTGTCCGCGCCGGCCAAGCGCGGTCGGGCACCTTGCAAACGGGTACGTGGGCCGCTTTACTCTTCGGGGTTTGACCTGTCACGGCGCGGTCGGAAGGTGATTGGCATGGCAGCAATCGACTGGATCGTCATCGGTCTGTACTTCGGCATCCTGCTGGGCGTGGCGTGGTGGGTCATCCTCCGCCGCAAGAACACGGCCGACGATTATTTCCTGGCCGGCCGGCATCTCGGCTGGTTCGTGATTGGGGCGTCGATCTTCGCCTCGAACATCGGCTCGGAACACCTGGTCGGCCTGGCGGGTGCCGGCGCGACCAGCGGCGTGGCCCTCGCTCATTACGAGTTGCACGCCTGGTGCCTGCTGGTCCTGGGATGGGTCTTCGTCCCGTTCTACGCGCGGTCGAAGGTGTTCACCACGCCGGAGTTTCTCGAACGGCGGTTCTCGCCCAAGGCCCGCTGGTTGCTGTCGCTCATCTCGTTGTTTGCCTACATCCTGACCAAGATCGCCGTAGGTATCTATGCCGGCGGCATCGTCTTCGGAACGCTCATGCCCGGCTTGCGGATCCGTCTCGGGGCGACGGAGTTGGACAGCTTCTGGATCGGCTCCTTCCTGGTGGTGGCACTGACCGGTCTCTACACCGTCCTGGGCGGCATGCGGGCCGTGGCCTACACCGAGGCGCTCCAGACCTTTATCTTCATCTTCGGCTCGGCCCTTGTGACCCTCTTCGGGCTGAAGGCGGTCGGGGGGTGGCGGGAACTGCGTGCGATCTGCGGCTCGGACATGTTCAATCTCTGGAAGCCGCTCGTGCCCGCCGGCGTCGAGGGAACCTGGTCGCCGGTCGAAGTGAAGAACGCCGCCGGTCAGATCGTCCGGCAGGCCTGGTACTTCAACGGCAACTTCCCCTGGCTGGGCATGCTGTTCTGCGCGCCGATCATCGGATTGTGGTACTGGTGTACCGATCAGTATATCGTGCAGCGCGCCCTGGCGGCGCCGAACGCCACCGAGGCACGACGCGGCGCGATCTTCGCGGGCATCCTGAAGCTCCTGCCCGTGTTCCTTTTCATCGTTCCCGGCATGATCTGCTTCGCTCTGGCCGCCGGCGGCAAGATCCCGGTTCTCCAGCAGGCGCTGTTCGAGAACGGCCGGCTGAGCGAGGCGAAGGCGCAGGCGGCGTTCCCGTTGATCGTTCAGGCCGTTCTTCCGCCCGGCGTGCGCGGGATCGTGGTCGCCGGGCTGCTGGCCGCCCTTATGAGCTCGCTTGCCGGGGCCTTCAACGCCTCTTCCACCCTGTTCACGATCGACTTCTACGGCAAGATCCGCCCCAACGCCTCTCAGCCGGAGCTTGTGTGGACCGGCCGGATCGCCACCACGGCCATGACCCTGATCGCCCTGATCTGGATCCCCGTCGTGCGGGGACAGCAGGGCCTGTACTACTATCTGCAGAGCGTTCAGGGCTACCTCGCCCCGCCGATCTTCGCCGTATTCTTCTTCGGCGTGTTCTTCAAGCGGATGAACGCGGCGGGCTGCCTTTCAGCCCTGCTCGTCGGATTTGCCCTCGGCGTCTTCCGGCTCGTGGTTGATACTCCTTTGGCCCTCAGGCTGAACGGCTTTGCCGGGTATGCGGAAGGCTCTTTCCTGTGGGCGGTCAACCGGATGTACTTCCAGTACTACAGCGTGGTCATCTTCCTGGTCAGCTCCCTCGTGATGGTCGCCGTGAGCTGCCTGGGTCCTGCGCCCGACTACAGGAAGATCGAGGGGCTCACCTACGGTACGATTACGGCGGAGCACCGCGCGGAATCACGGCGAAGCTACGACTGGCGGGACATTGCCGGCTCGGCCGTCGTGCTGACCGTAATCCTCATCGCCTATCTGTACTTCAACGGGTGAGGAACCCGGTCGCGGGGCGCACCCGGGTGCGCCGGGCGGCTTGCCGATGTTTGAGCGGCCACCGGGGCGGCCCCCCGCGCGCCTCTGCCGCGCGCAGCGTGCCGGC
>CAZMVY010000195.1:1153-5960 GCA_964569765.1 uncultured Planctomycetales bacterium | reverse complement strand
GGACTCCCTGCGCATGTTTGGGCGGACAGGGTGGCGGACCTGCGGGCGGACTGAAGCGTGCCGGGTGCCCGCGCTCCAGCGCCGTCCCTTCGCTTGCGGCCCGTGGCGGGCAAAGGCTATGTCACCGGGACGACCTTGGCCAGCTCGGCGACGAAGTCCTTGCAGGCATGTTCGACGCACTTCTCCCACTCGGACGCGTACATCTCGAGGTACTTCGTGTCTTCGTACGCGTAGATGATCGAGCGGGATGCCGTGACGATCGCCCCGGTGCCGTCGGACCGGAAGCACGCGCCGCCGTCTGCCGCCACCGCGCCCTGGGCCCCGTCGCCCGGCTCGACAAAAATCGACTGCGGCAGCAGGGCGCGAAGCTTGATAGCCGATTCGCGATCCCGGGCGCCGACAACCGCACCGACGCAACTGTACCCGCCCGTGCCCACGAGCCCCTCCCCGCGGGCCCACTCGGCCACCTGCCTGGCGACGGCCTCGCAGAATCGCATTCCGTCGGGACCGACGAGGTCCTGGATGGCGGCGCCGGACTCATTGCTCGTTCGCACCAGGACGAACACGCCTTTGCCTTCCTCGCGGGCGACGTCGATAAAGGGCTTCACCCCGTCGAGGCCGAAGTACGGGTTGACGGTCACGGCGTCCGGGCCGACGAAGTCGTCGAGGTTGCTGAAGTCCGGGTCGGCCAGGTGCGCCCGCGCGTACATTTCGGCGGAGTGGCCGATGTCCGCACGTTTGCAGTCGCCGATCACGATAAGGTCGCGCTCGGCAGCCTCCTGCACGAGTTCGTAGTAGCCTTCGACGCCCTCCCAGTAATACCGCTCGAAGTAGGCGGAGTTGATCTTCACCACGGGCACATACGGCGCCACGATGCGGATGATCTGGCGGCAGAACTCAAGCGTCGCGTCCAGGGCGGCCTCCGCGTCCATCTCGTCGTTCATGTCGCGCTGCTCGGCGATGGCGGCAGGCAGGCGGGCGTAGACCGGGTCGATTCCGACACATGCGGGCGTTCGCTTGGCTCGGACCGCGGCCAGGAGTCGGTCGGCAAAGTTGTCTGGCAAAGGGCTATCCTTTCTAAACGCAATTCAGGAAGCGTTCCCGCCCACGACGGGTTCGGGGACCGCGCCGCTGGATGATAC
This sequence comes from uncultured Planctomycetales bacterium, assembly GCA_964569765.1. Lineage (GTDB taxonomy): Bacteria > Planctomycetota > Phycisphaerae > UBA1845 > PWPN01 > CAZMVY01. The sequence goes on along the minus strand of CAZMVY010000195.1, from coordinate 4,818 downwards.
CCCGCCTCCGTACACGGGGCAAGGGCCGCACTCGCCCTTTTTGCAGGGGCCGGCGTCGTCGAGAAGCGGGGCTGCAGCGCGTACTCAACCCGCCGGCGGGCCGGCGGACCGCATCGCGGCGACCGTGACGACGAGGATGTCATAGACGGCGTGCGCGCCGGCGGCGATGCCGAAACCGCGGAAGACGAAGATGCCGGTGAGGTACAGCCCCGCCCCGGTGCGGAAGAGGAACTTCACGGTGTCGAAGGGTTCGCTCCCGAACGGCTCGTGATGGTGCGCGGCGAAGAGGGCGGCGGAGGCGAAGAAGATGAAGACGATCGTCGCGTTCTTGTTCAGCGAGAACACGTCGATCAGGATGAGGCTCAGCAGCGTGATCGCGATGAGTCGGAAGACCAGCTCCTCGTAGATGCCGGCGCCGATGCTGAGGATCACGTCGTCGATCCATCGGGCTTCGAGCGTGCCCTGGCGGGCTTGCTGAAGGACGGAGTTGAAGACGTAGAGGGGCACGGCCCAGATCACGCTCTCGCCGAGCATGCCGGCGAGGGTGGGCTTGTCGATCGTCCACGGGTGCCGCGCGACGAGGTGCCAGCCGAGCAGGATTGCCACCAACAGAAGCCCGGGGAAGAAGATACCGCTGGCGCCGAGTAGCTCCACGAAGCGCTCAATGACCTTCGAGGCGACGAGCGACGGCAGCAGACGGCCGGGCTCCGCGTGCTGACGCCAGACCATGCCCGCCTCGAAGACGATCAGCCAGGGCAGCACGAATACGAGGCAGTGCAGCGGACGCTGGGTACGGTGGAAATAGCCTCGTCCCTGAGGGCTGAGCATCTCCGCGAACTTCCATGACGATTGACGAGACGCCATCGGTCCACGATTATCCACGCCGCTCCGGCAGTTTCAATCGCGCCGGGCCGCGGATCGCCGGGCGGCTGCCGGGAGGAACGACGACCACGGAATGAGGAATGAGCCGCTGCCGGCGGCGCCCGTCGGCAGGCACGGCGCGCCCCTTCGGCACTCCTCGTTTCGTCTTCGGCATGTGCGAGGTGCCGCGTTGTGGGGACTCGAACGGGTGAAACGCTCAGGAAGTTCTTCGATGCGATGCACAAGCGGCTCGGGCCGCAGCACTGGTGGCCGGGCGAAACACCAACCGAGGTCGTCATTGGGGCGATCCTGACGCAGAACACGTCGTGGAAGAACGTCGAGCGTGCGATCGCCAACCTTCGCCGGGCGGGGTACCTCGACTGGGCGAAGCTACGGGACATCGTCCCGGCCGACCTGGCCGGGCTGATCCGGCCCGCGGGCTACTTCAACGTCAAGACGAAGCGGCTCAAGGCGTTCGTCGCATGGCTGTGGGAGCGGTACGGCGGCGATCTGGACCGCATGTTTGCAACGCGGACGGAGACGCTCCGCGAGGAGCTGCTGAGCGTCTCGGGTATCGGACGCGAAACGGCGGACTCGATCCTGCTGTACGCAGGTAACAAGCCGACGTTCGTCGTGGACGCGTATACGTATCGCATCCTCCGCCGCCACCGGCTGATCGACGACGATGCGGACTACGAGCAGATCAAGGAGCTGTTCGAGTCGAATCTTCCGGCGGACACGAAGCTGTACAACGAATACCATGCGCTGCTGGTGGCCGTCGGCAAGGACCACTGCCGGCCGAGGGCGCGGTGCGCCGGCTGCCCGCTGGAGAAGTTCGAGCACGAGGTGGAACCGCAGGAAGAGTAAGCGGTGCGCGCGGCGCAGCGCGGGTCTCGCCATCCGCGACACCGGGCCTTCAGGAGGAGATCGACATGCAGCACTCCCGTGGAAACGTCGTCATCGTAGTCTTCGCTCTCACCTCGCCGATTCTGCACGGCGCGGTCGCCCGGGCCGGAACGGTATACGTTTCGCCCGAGGGCAACGATGCGTGGTCGGGGTCGCTGGCGCGGCCGAACGACGCGAAGACCGACGGGCCGCTGGCCACGCTGGCGGGGGCACGGGACGCCGTTCGCAAGATCAAGGCGAACGGGCCGCTGAGCGAGCCCGTGTGGGTCCGGATCGCCGGCGGGACCTATTACGTGACCGGGCCGGTGGTGTTCGAGCCGCAGGACGGCGGCACGGACATGTGCCCGGTGATCTACGAGGCGGTGGAAGGGGCCAGGCCCGTCTTCAACGGCGGGCGGGTGATTCGGGGCTTTCAGCCCGGCGCGAAGGGCGTGTGGACGACGCAGGTCCCCGAGGTCAAGGCGGGGACGTGGCACTTTGAGCAGCTCTTCGTGAACGGGCGACGGGCCGTGCGGGCGCGGAGCCCGAACAGGTTCTATCACTACATGGCGCGGAAGGTCGGACGCGGGATCGACCCCGCGACGGGCAAGGAGGCCGACTTGTCCGCTCGCGCGTTCGTGGCGCGCCCCGGCGATATCAAGGCCTGGCCCGACCTCGATCAGGCGGTGGTCGTCGCGTACCACTCCTGGGAGACCTCGCAGCACCACATCGTTTCATTCGACCCGAAGACGGATACTGTCATCCTGACGGGGAAGGCACACTGGCCCTTCTTCAACTGGGGCGGCTCCCAGCGGTATCACATCGAGAACGTCAAGGAGGCCCTCGATGCTCCCGGGGAGTGGTATCTCGATCGGGACGGCACCCTGAGCTACATCCCGCTGCCCGGCGAGGACATGAACCGGGCCGAGGTGATCGCGCCCGTGGCAGGCGAGTTCGTCCGCTTTCGCGGCGAGCCCGCGAAGGGGCGGTTTGTCGAGAACATTACGCTGCGCGGTCTGTCATTTCGCTGCAGCGGCTACGTTTTGCCGAAGGCCGGCGACAGTGGGCCGCAGGCGGCGTGCAACATACCGGCCGTGATCCTGGCCGACGGCGCGCGACATATCGACATCGACAACTGCGAGATTGCGCACGTCGGCACGTACGGCGTCTGGTTTCGTGAGGGCTGCTGCGACTGCCGGATCCTGCACAACCACATCTACGACCTTGGGGCCGGCGGGGTCCGGATCGGCGAGATGGCCATTCGCCCGGACGGGCCGCAGCGGACCGGCGGCATCGTCGTGGACAACAACATCATCCAGTCCGGAGGCCACATCTTTGCGGGGGCGGTGGGCGTCTGGATCGGCCAGAGCGGCGACAACCGCGTCACGCACAACGACATCGGCGACTTTTGTTACACGGGCGTCTCGGTGGGCTGGACGTGGGGCTATGGCGCCAGCCTCGCGCAGCGGAACACGATCGACCTGAACCACATCCACCACCTCGGCTGGGGCGTGCTGAGCGACATGGGCGCGGTGTACACGCTCGGCATTTCACCAGGCACGACGGTGAGCCACAACGTGGCCCACGACATCTACTCCTACAGCTACGGCGGCTGGGGTCTCTACAACGACGAGGGCAGCTCGTACATCCGGCTCGAAAACAACCTCGTCTACAACACGAAGACAGGGGGGTACCATCAGCATTACGGGCGCGAGAACGTCGTCCGCAACAACATCTTCGCCTTCGCCACGGAGAGTCAATTGCAGCGGACCCGGGCGGAGCCGCACATCTCGTTCACCTTTGAGCACAACCTCGTGTGTTGGGACGGCGGGCCCCTTCATACCGGCAACTGGAAGGACGACAAGTTCGTGCTGAAGGATAACCTGTACTGGGACGCTTCCGGTAAGCCCGTGATGTTT
>CAZMVY010000195.1:0-1143 GCA_964569765.1 uncultured Planctomycetales bacterium | reverse complement strand
CCGACTGGCAGAAGACCGGCAAAGACATCGGCTCGATTGTGGCGGACCCGATGTTCGTCGACCTCGCGAAGCGCGACTTCCGCCTGAAGGCGGGCTCGCCGGCGGCGAAGATCGGCTTTGTGCCGTTCGACTTCGCCGCGGCGGGCGTGTATGGGTCTCAGGAGTGGATTGCCTTGGCGGCAGCGAGGCAGTATCCGCCTCTGGAGGTCGCTCCGCCGCCTCCGCAGCCGTAGGCGCCTCGCGCGATTCTCGGCTCTGGGAGAAGGCACGCGGCATACGACTGCGCAGCAGGAGGCCGCGAACGGCGGTGCCCGCTCGCGGCGATCGACTCGCGCGCCGGGCAGGTCGGGCGACAGTGCCGCCTTTCGCGGACCCGCGCGGCTGGCGCTGGACAATCCCGGGACGGCGGCGTAAGCTTTCGTGCCCACGTTGGTGGGAGGGATTCGGTCGTCAACGTCGGGTGAGGGCGGTCGTCGTCGGCCCCGCGTCGGTACGAGGATCGGTAGAGCCATGTTCTTGTCCGCAGACGAGGAAGCATCGGCCCATCTGTTCGAGGTGGCCTGGGAAGTCTGTGCGCAGGTCGGCGGTATCTACACCGTCGTGCGCTCGAAGGCGCCGGACATGCTCACGGAGTGGGGCGAGCGATACCATCTCATCGGTCCGTACGACGGCCAGCGGACGGAAGCGGAGTTCGAGCGGCTGGAACCGGACGGGGTAACGGCCGGGGTGCTGGATTCGCTTCGCGCCGAGGGGATCAACTGCCATTATGGCCGGTGGCTCGTGGCGGGCTATCCGCGCGTCATCCTTCTCGATTACGCGGCCCATTACAGCCAGATCATGTCGCTCAAGTACCGCCTGTGGCTGGACCACAACATCGCCCTGCCGCCGGGAGATACCCTCAGCGAGCACGTGCTGCTCTTCGCGGCGCTGGTGGAACGCTGCAACGGGGGCGTGACGGGCGACACGATGGCGATGCACGTGGCGATCGCGCTGGGTGTTCCGGCGGTAGTGCTATTCGGCCCCACGTGCCCCCAGGAGATCGATCTTTACGGGTGCGGCACGAAGATCTGCACGCGTTTGCCGTGCGCGCCGTGCTACCGGCGAGCGTGCGACAAGTCACCTAACTGCATGGACGACATCGGC
>CAZMVY010000194.1:0-9340 GCA_964569765.1 uncultured Planctomycetales bacterium | reverse complement strand
CTGGCCCCCCCGCCGACTCCGAACGTCCGCCCGAGCGGCTCACCCCAAAGCGCCTGCCCAACCCGGACCGCAGGCCACGGCTCTTTCCCGGGACGCGCATTGCGAAACGCCGTCCCATGAACTGAATGATGCCGGGCCGCCGAACCGCACGCGAGCGGATCGGCCCGGCTGCCAGCGGACCGACCTCTTATGCCTGCGCGTCCGGCCCTGCGCCCTGCCTCTGTTCCCCGAGACGCTGTTGCAGGTCCCCCGCGAACGACAAGCCGGGGCAACCCCGGCCGCCCCCCTCTGCATCCTCATCGCCCCTTCCGGAAAGCATCCGAGCCTCTCGCCGCATCGCAGCGAGAGTCTGTGCGCTCGAACACCGCTTCTCATCCCGCTCCGAGGTAATGCGATCCATCCGGACCCCGACTCGCGATCATCCCTCACATCCCTGCCAGATTCGCTCCGGGCTGCGACAAGTGCCGATGTGTTCGTCTCGCCGTTGGGGGAGATGAGATCGGGCAACGGCGTCTCGGCGTTCTACGGCTGCAACCCGGCGGCCGACTCTCTGATCTTTCGCTGTATTCTCGACACACGACCTGCGTTCGTATTTGCCTGCCTGCGCGTGCGGCGAAGAAGGGATCGCCCCGGCATCCTTGCGCCGCACTTCCATCAACTGATTATTCCCCGCGGGTGACAACAAGACAAGCGCACAACGGCCGAAAAAGGCGCGCGTTTCAAACGGCAAGAGCCTGCGGGTGGATTTCCGCCCGGTATGCCTTTCAGGCTTTGTTACGGCGATGCCCGCCGAAGGTTCGCTGGAGAAACAGGGTCGCACCCCCTGCTCGGGAGGCCGTCTACGCGACGGGTCGTCCCCCCGGTGTGTGACGGCGGGCGACAATCCTCCGGCAGTGCGGCTTGATGAATTCGCCCCGCCTGTGCCTCGCCGGTGAATCCGGGTAATCTGTGGACGCGGATGCCGGCGCCGCTCAGCCGCCCGAGGCCGAGACCACGGAGTGTTCCGCTGTGATCTCTCCGGTTTCCAGGTTGTACGTCAGGCTTTCGCCCCACCATCGCTGCCACTTTCCGCTCGGTTCGTACTGGTCCAGCATCAGCGCCGGCGTCGTCGCGGATCCGAAAACCCGAACCAGGTTCGTCACCCGATTGAACGTGATCAGATCGCCGTCGATCGAGCGGGTGCCCTCCTCCAGGCGGGCGTTGCCGGACGCGCGGAACTGCCGCAGTTCGGTGGCGCCGGCCAGCGGCGTAGGATCGTCGGAGCGTTTCTTGGACGCCGGGTCGCGGAGGAACTCGACGATGAGGTTGTCGCACCGCAGGCCGGCCCGGCGACCCTTGGCGGCCTGAAGCCCGGCGATATCGAGCTTCATGGACTGGGCGAGTTGCGGCCCCATCTTGATCAACGCGCCGCTCAGATGGGTCATGGTCACGTCGCGGTCGAACACCGCCAGGTTTCGCCGTGCGAAGAACGACATCGCGTTCTGCCAGGTGAAGAGTGTCTGGCTCGGGCTCTCGACGCTCAGGCCGGCTCCGAACGGATCGCGGGCCGGGGCGGCTTTGCCTGGTGCGGCGCGGCGTCTGGCCTGCGGCGTGCGATAATCCTCGATCAGCAGATGGCCGGCGCCGGCGACGGTCATTTCATCGTTCTCCAGATCCACGGCGATCTGAGGGCCGTCGATCTGGAGGCGACTGAGGATCCGGACGCGGTCCTTTTCATCGAACGTCGTCGAGGTTGCGCGGGCGTCGCCCACCGCGACCATCCGGACCGGGCGCTTTCGCACGGCCGCGACCGGCTGATCGGAGGGGCGTTTTCTTTCTCCTTCCGTAAACTGTCTGACCAGCGGATCGAAGACCCAGAACCGGTCGACGCCGGGCGCCGTTGTCGGCGTTCCCGCCGGCTGCGTGGCGGCCGGCTCGCGGACATCCGCAAACGCGATGCGGAGCTCCTGGCAGTCGAGGACGCTGTCGCGGCTCACGGCGTGAACGCCGCCGACGAAGACGCCGGCGTTCTGTTCGCCATCCAGCACCATGTGCTTCGACCACGAGATAGTGACCGGGACGGGTTTGTCCAGGTGTTCGCCGTTGAGGTCTTCATAACTTCGGAATCGCAGCAGCCCGGCTGACGGAACCTCCGCGCATTGCGTCTTGACGTTGGCCTTCACCTGCGGTCCGCGGACGTAGTAGTCGCCCAGCTCGACCTCGGCCTCGCGCCCGTCCGCGCCGACGATCGCGGCCTGTTCGATGTGCCGGCCGTCCGGTATCCAGCAGCGCAGCTCCTCCGCGGAGAGGTTCAGCTTCTCGGCCGGATCCACCGCACGCACGCCGCCGAAGGCCTCCAGGTGAACCACCGCCACCTCGCGCCGGTTCCGCTGTTTCGCCTCCAGGGCATTCCAGTCCAGTGCAGCGGGATCGACGCCCCGGGCCCGGGCCCGCGCGGCCATCGTCTGGCGATCGAGCGGCGGCGCCGGCACGGACGCCATTTCGACCATGAGGCGGTCCTTCGCGGTAATCTTCCGGTCCTTCTGTCGGGCCGAAACCGCCCCCCGCGCCTCTGCGCGGGCGGGTACGCTCCGGCCCTCCGCGTCCGGCGACATCGCCACGGTCAACTCCTCCGCCGTAACGACATCATCGGCGCTCTGAAACCGGACACGACCGCGTGCGAACATCTTTTCCAGCCGGTTCGAGATCCGCTCGGGATCGTTCGCTTCCGGGGCGACGAGGCGGCCGATCGCCCGGGTCAGGCGAGCGGCGTGCGCCGCCTGTGCCTCGGGCCGACCGGGGCCGAGCCTCGCGATCCGGCCGGCGAGGTCGGTTGCCGCGGCGACCTGGGCGGCGGGTTCCGCGCGGACGAGTCGGACGACCGCCGCGCTCAGCTCCCGCGCCGTGACATCGCGGGCATCGGGTCTGACGGCTGCAAAGCCCGCCAGGCGGCGGCCGAGCTGCTCCGCCGCGGCAGGTAGGGCTTCAGGGGAAGCCGCGAGCGTTTCCGTGATTGCATTGCCAAGTCGGCCGGCGATCTCGGTCTGCTCATCGGGCCGGTCGGAAAGGATCCGCGCGATCTCACGGCCGAGCTCATTGCCGGGGCCGGTTCCTGCCGCCGGTTCCGTGAACGCCAGTTCGATCTCATCGCCCTTCAGCGAGCGATCGGCCTGCGACATGTCCACGTCGCCGACGAAATGCGCGCGGCGCAGAAACTCGCGCTCCTCCACGATGGGCTGCGTGCTTCGCGGGTCGAGGCGCGACCGGCGTGTCGTGCCGAAGGTCAGCTCGACGCTCCGGCTCCAGCGGACGACCGCACGTTCGGGCGGCTTGTCGGGACGGGCGCCGGCGGGCGCCCGGGCGGCTTCTTCGTTGCCATCGATGCCGGCGATGCCGACGCCGCCGGCAAGCTCGCGTGTGTCGGTCATGGTGCCGGGGCCGTCGATCCGGGCGAGGCCGGCGCGGCGATCGTAAAAGATCTTCTCGCCCGACATTTCCCGCGAGTCGCCGTCGCGCATCCGCACCGGCGAGCCGGTAAGCCAGGCTTGCTCCGTCTCGTTGTGGAACTCGAGCCGATCGCAGTCGGCGCGGCTGTCACCCTTGACAACCTGGACATGCCCCGTGGCCACCGCGTGGAAGCGGTTTGCCGCCTGTTCGTCGCGGGTGGCTGCCGCCGGGCGCAGGGTCAGCGTTCCCGACCAGGTCAGCTCGATCCGGGGCTCGTCGGCGGGCGGCGCCGCGGTACGGGCCACGGCCGGCGCGCTGGTCGGCGGACTGCCCGATGCCGTGTCGGCCGAAGCGGGCTTCATATCCGCGGCCTCTTTTTGCGCTTCGCCGAAGTCGAACAGCAGTTCGAGCGCGTCGCCCGTGAGCCGCCCGAGTTCCGTCTCGCCGTGCTTTTGTGTGACGGTCACCGGACCGGCGAACGCGGCGGTATAGGTGTCGATCTGGTCGCGCCTGGGTCGCAACTGCCGGTCCCGGGTGATGTCGACGAAGATGTCCTCTGCCGCCGCTCCGGCGGGTTGTGTCCCGCTGCGGCGGGCGACCGCCTCGGCAGGCCTGGAGGACGGAGGCGGCGTCTGCGCCTTCGCCGTGCGGCGGAGCGTCGGTCGTCGCTCGGTGCCCGGCATCGCGAACTCAATAAAGCCGGCATCCCGGCGAAGCTCCATCCGCTTGCCGCGGGCGATTTCGAGGAGGTCGATGCGGCGGTCCACTTCGTTCCACGCCAGGACGAGGCCGGTACCTTCGACGGCCGCATCGCGGCTCTGCACGCGCACCGATCCGCGGCTCTGGAGACGGGCGATATCCAGCCGGAAATCGACGTCGTCGAGCCACAGGTGCACGACGTATTCCGGGTGCTGCTCCGGGCGCAGGCGGTCGGGGTTGTGCTGGCGCCACGATTCGTCGGTGCGGTCGATCACGATATGCACGTTGCCGCGGAGCCAACCCCGTTTCGGGTCGTAGTTGTTGTTTTCCTCCTTGGCGACGACGACCTGGCCTTCGTCGGCCGTGGCATGAACGAGCTGGCCGCCGGGCAGGAGCAGGCGGACCTCCGGCCGGGTCATGTGCCACTCATTCTCGGAGACGGCGTGCCACTTTTCGGAGCGGAAACGGATCTTCGGCCGGCCGTGATTGTCATATACGACCACGAAGGGCTTTTCGCCGGGGGGCACGTCCACATTGCGGATCTTCAGCCGCTGGCCCTCCGGCGCGATCTGCCCGACGGGGTTGGTGGTCGGGGCCGCCGTGCGTTCCTCCCGGGTCGGTGTCGTATCCTGCCATTGGTACACCGCGAAGAGCAGGATGGCGATCGCAAAGGTCGAGACGGCCAGGATGATCTTCTTGAACACGATCGTTCGTCCTTGTTCTCTGACACGGCGGGGTTGGCGGCTCGGCCACCGGGGGACGGCGCGCTACGCTCCGAACGCCCGCAGCGCCTCTTCCCAGCGGCCTTGCGACCGCAGGAGATGCTCCACCGCTTCCCGCACGGCTCCATCGCCGCCGCGACGCACGGTCACGTATGCCGCGATCTCGCGAATCTCGGGCACCGCGTTGGCCACCGCGATCGGATAGCCGCATCGTTTCATGGCCGCCAGATCCAGCACGTCGTCGCCGACATAGCAGACCTCGCGGTCTTCGCATCCCGTCTCGCGCACCACGCGGAGGTAGCCGGTCAGCTTGTTCTCGTCCCCGTACGCATAGTGCCGGATATCCAGTTCGCGCACCCGCCGGGCCACCGCCTCCGACGATTTCGCCGTCACCACCGCCACCTCGTGCGATGCCCGCTGCCAGAGGCGGATCGCCGTCCCGTCCTGCGTACAGAAGCCCCGAACCTGGTTGCCCGCCTCGTCGAGCCAGATCCGGCCGTCGGTCATCACGCCGTCCACATCCAGGACGAGCAGCCGCACGGGGCCGGGGTCGGCTTGCTTGTACGTGACGGGCAACGCCAGTTCCTCGCGATGGACCGGGGGGGCGTCGTTGCTGCGCGACAGCCGGCCGCCCGTCCCGTTCGGACGGATCGGAGCGGCGCACCGCCGCACCCGAGTATGCCAGTATGGGAGTTTGCAACGGCCCGGTCAAGCCGTGTGAGAGCCGGATGCGCCTCGTCCGTGATCGCCTCCCCGTCGCCCGCTCGCCGGCGGCGCGGGGTCGTTCGCTTCACGACGGGCGGCCTCTGCAAACCACGGCGGATCGCTTAGAATGCCCGCATGCAGCGATCGAGCGTCCTGTGGCTGGTTGTAGTGATCGGCGTGGGCGGGACGATCGCGATCCGGCTGATCGGATCGCGGATCACCGAATCCATCCGCCCCGCCCCCGTGTCCAGGCCCTCGGCGGAACTTGTGAGGCCGCGCGACTACGTTGCGGAGCCCGTCGTCGATCCGGCGGAGCGCGACAACGGCCCGGCTCGCATCATCTCGATGGCGCCCAGCATCACGGAGACGTGTTGCGCCCTCGGGCTGCTCGATCGTCTCGTCGGGCGGACGCCGTACTGCGTGAACCCGCCCGCCCTTCGCGTGCGAGACGTGCCGACCGTCGGCGCCCTGGTGGACGCCAACCTCGAATCCATCGTGTCGCTCCGGCCCGATCTCATTCTCATCCCGAAGAACGCCCCGCGGCTCGCCGCTCTGTTCGCGCCGCTCCGTCTGCGGTTTGAGGAGATTACCGACGACAGCTTCAGCGGAATCTTCACGGGTATCGAGCGCGTGGGGGAACTCACGGGTCGCCGCGCCACCGCCGCCCGGCTCATCGGGAATCTGCAGCACGATCTCGCCGTGATCGATATGGCGGCACGGACGCAGCGGGCGCAAAGGGTGCTGCTCGTGGAGGGGGCTTTGCCCGTGCCGGCGCGGAGCGTTTTTGTGGCCGGGCCGGGGCTGTTTCTGAGCGAGCTGCTCGAACGCCTCGGGCATCACAACGCCGCCGGCGGCGTCGTTGCCGGCAAATCGGGCGAGCTGTCACTGGAGCAGATCGTCACGATCAACCCGGATGTGATTCTGGAGGCCCGCGCGGACACCTCGGCGGCGGTCATGGAGGGGGTGTACGAAGCGTGGTCGCGCCTCGGCCGGATCGAGGCGATCCGCCGCCGCGCGATACGGTCGTACGGCACGGACGACGACCTCGTGCCGAGCCCGCGGATCAGCATCGTGTACTATCAGCTTGCCGAGGCGCTGGCCGACTGGCGGTGATGCATGCGGATCGAGTCCCGGGATCTCTGTGTCCGTCGCGGTGGCCGGCTCGTGCTGCGCAACGTCTCGCTGCGCATCGAGGGCGGCCAGACGGTGGCCGTCGTCGGCCCGAACGGCGCGGGCAAGACGACGCTGCTCCTGGCGCTGTTGGGCCTGCTGCCCGCCGAGAGCGGCCGCATCGAGATCGACGGCGAGCCGATCGAGCGGTCGTCGCGCCGGCGGATCGCCCGGCAGATCGCCTATGTTCCCCAGATCTACGAAGGGTTTCTCGGCTTCCGGGTGCGCGACATCATCGAGACGGGCCGGTATGCGCATCGGGACCCGCTGGAGGCGATGCGGGCCGCCGACCGCAGCGCCATCGAGACGGCCATCGACCGGTGCGACATCCGCGACCTGCTCGACCGCACGGCCGACACGCTCTCGGGCGGCGAGCGGCAGAAGGTGTGGATCGCCGCCGCGCTGGCGCAGGAAAGCCCCGCACTCCTGCTGGATGAGCCCACGAATTCGCTCGATCCGAGGCATCAGGCGGAGCTGATCCGCCTGCTGCGCGATCTTGTGCGGGCCGGCAAGACGCTGGTCGTCGTCTGCCACGACGTGAACCTTCCGGTGATGCTCGATGCCCGCGTCGTGGCGATGAATCAGGGGCGCGTGGCGTTTGACGGGCCGGCGGAGGAGTTCCTCGCGGCGGAAAAGCTGCGCGAGGTGTTTGAGACGGAATTCATTCGGCTTCGGGATGCCCGGACCGGCCGGGCGGTTGTGCAGATTCAGGTCTGAATCGACCACTCGGCCTCGTTTCCGCGAAGGGAGCCCCTCGTGAATGCGACTTTCGGTTTCGCACTGGCCGTGGCAGGCGGCGTGCTCATGGGAAGCTTCAGCCTGCCGATGAAACGGACGGCCCGGTGGGCGTGGGAGACGACGTGGCTCGTCTGGGCCGTCACGGCCCTGGTGATTGTGCCGTGGGGAATCGCCCGGGCGACCTGTTCCGGGCTGATGTCGGTTTACGCACAGGCCGGCGCAGGGACGCTGGCGAGGATCTTTCTCTTCGGCGTCGGCTGGGGGCTGGGCGCCGTGACCTTCGGGCAGAGCATCTCCATCTTGGGGATGAGTCTGGCCTTCGCAATCAGCATCGGGCTGACCTTGGCGCTCGGCTCGCTCGTCCCGATGGCGACGAAACCCGCCGTCTTCCTCACTACCGGCGGGAGGGTCGTAACCGCAGGGATCGCGCTCATGGTCGCCGGTGTGATCCTCAGCGCCTTGGCGGGCCGCCGCAAAGAGGCTCAGAGGAACAGGGCGGCGGAGGGCATGGGCGGCGCCCGCGCGGGCGCCGCGGCCGGCGCGGTTCTCAAGGGCCGGGCGCTCGGGGTCCGGTCGGGGAAGGTGAATCCCCTGATCAACATGGCGCACGCCTATGCCGATCCGCTCAAGGACGCGGCCCGCTCGCTCGGAGCCTCCCAGGGCGGCGCATCGGATGCGATCTGGGCCGTGGCCCTGTTGGGCGGGTTCGTCACGAACGCCGCCTATTGTTCGGTCCTGCTGACGCGCAACCGCACCTGGGGCGGGTATCGCCGGCCGGGCACGGCGAGCCACTGGTTCCTGGCCGTGCTGATGGGCGTGACTTGGGTGCTCTCGATCACGCTCTTTGGCCGAGCGGCGGCAATGATGGGCACGCTCGGCAACTCGGCCGGCTGGGCGATCACGATGGGCTGCTGCATCGCCGCCTCGAACGTCTGGGGGATTGTCACCGGCGAATGGCGTGAGGGCCACGGCAAACCGCTGAACACGATGTATGCCGGCTTGGCGGTGATCCTGCTGGCGATCGCGGTCATCGGGTACGGGAACGCGCTGACGGGGTAGCGCCGCGCGGCTCAGCGACTTCGTAGATGCCGCACGGCGGCCTCGAAGAGGATGCGGCCATCAGGCCCGCCGGAACGACCGGGATCGCAGCCCGCATGGGCCCGCGCGGAGGTCCATGCCGGATGTTGTGTCGGTTGGACATGCCGCTCCGGGTGCGGCATGAGGCCCAGGATCAGACCTGTCCTGTCGGTCAGGCCGGCGATGTCGTCGACGCTGCCGTTCGGGTTGATCGGGAACGGACCCGGGTTGCCCGCCTCATCGCAGTAACGCAGTGCGACATAGCCGCCGCTTTTCATTGTCGCGAGCGTGCCTTCGTCGGCGGGGACCAGCTTGCCCTCGCCGTGGGCGATCGGCAGCGCGAGCCGCGTGTCCCGCGGCAGGAAGACGCAGCGGTCCGTACATGTCTTCAGGTGGACCCACCGCGTCTCGAAGCGGCCCGAGTCGTTGTTCGTGAGTGTCACGCTCTGGCGTTGCTCGCCGTGGATTGCGGGCAGCAGGCCGGCGCGGACGAGAATCTGAAAGCCGTTGCAGATGCCCAGGATCGGCCGGCCGCTCTCGACGAACCGCCGGAGCGCGTCGCCCAGGTGGTGGGTCAACTGGTTCGCGAAGATCTTGCCGGCGGCTACGTCGTCGCCGTAGCTGAAGCCCCCGGGGATCGTCAGTGCGTCGTACTGATCGAGGATTGACGGCGAGTCGATCACGCGCTGAATGTGCACGCGGTCTGCCTTCGCTCCGGCGAGCTCCCACGCATACGCGGTCTCCTCGTCGCAGTTGATCCCGGCGGCCCGAAGGATAATCACGCGTTTCGACATTGCTGATCC
>CAZMVY010000193.1:1249-9609 GCA_964569765.1 uncultured Planctomycetales bacterium | reverse complement strand
CATTCCGCGCCGAGGGGCTGCGCATCGGCTTCTACTACTCGCTGCTCGACTGGCACCACCCGGATTACACGGTCGATAGCTGCCATCCGATGCGCGACAACAAGGAAGAGCGTGACAAGAACAAATCCCGCGACATGAAGCGGTACGTGGACTACGTCGAGAACCAGTTGCGCGAGTTGCTCACGCAGTTCGGCCCGATCGACTGCCTCTTCCTCGATTTCTCCTTCCCCGGCGACGACGGCAAGGGCCGCAAGGACTGGCAATCCGAACGGCTGCTCAAGCTCATCCGCGACTTGCAGCCGAACTGCCTGATCAACGACCGGCTCGATCTGCTCGACCGGCCGGACGGATGGGACTTCCGCACGCCGGAGCAGTTCATGCCCCGCGCGTGGGTCAGCATGGACGGCCGGCGTGTCCCGTGGGAAACCTGTCAGACGTTCAGCGGCTCGTGGGGCTATCACCGCGACGAGGCGACGTGGAAGAGTCCCCAGCAGCTCATCGTCATGCTGATCGAGACGGTCAGCAAGGGCGGCAACCTGCTCCTGAACGTCGGTCCCACGGCCCGCGGCACGTTCGACGACCGCGCCCTGGAACGCCTCGCCGCCATAGGCGACTGGATGAAGCTGCACGGCCGTTCGATCTACGGCTGCACTGCCGCCCCCGACGAGTTCAGAAAACCCGACAACTGCCTGCTCACGTACAACCCGAAGACGCGGCGGCTCTACCTGCACGTGCTCGTGTGGCCGATGGGCAAGCTCCACTTCGACGGCATCGCCGACAAGGTGGCGTACGCCCAACTGCTCAACGACGCCAGCGAGGTGAAGTTCAGCCGCGGCGAAGGCGGAGCCTGGATGTCAGCGAACAGCCCGGTCGAAGGCATCACGCTCGACCTGCCGGTCCGCCAGCCGAACGTCGTAGTACCGGTGGTGGAGTTGTTTCTGAAGTAGCAGCCGGCGAGCAGATCCGCATGCGCCAGGTGGCCCACCTTCTCTGAAGGCGGGCTCACGATACCTGATTTGACGGCATGCGCGAGCTATGGAGCCCAACCAGGTCGTGACCCCAGGTTCGAAGAACCTGGGCCCCCCGTCTGGAACAAAGGAGCCTCCGAATGGAATTGCCTGGCGAACGGAACGAATGGGGCGCGCTTTGTTTACCGGATGAGATCGACTATGGGACCTGGATTCGTTTCGTCTTCGATCATCCCGTGACCGCGGAGGTTGGTATTTCGAAGACGATGCGCCGGAGTGGAACTACGACGCGAAACCGCGACTCGCCCTGGAATACTGGATACGCCTCTTTCGCCATCCGACGATCTTGCTTGGGCGCTTCTCACCTGACCAGATCGGCTACGGCATCAGCCACCTCATCAACGGCTCGTGTTCAGACTACGCCCACCTGCTGAGGAATCTGAGCGTGCCAGGGGATCTCCGCGTCGATGCCATCCTGGCCATCGCCGATCTATACAGAAAGGCCTTTGCGTAACCCCATCCATCCCGCATACGCGGATGGGTGGGCTACCCGACGCGGTCTCTGGAGAGACCGCACTCCATAACGACGCGGCTCAATACCCGATCGCGCAGCCATCCTTGCGCAGGTCGGACGCTCCCTGCAGCATGCCGCTCTCGTGGTCGATCAGGATGCCCTGATAGCCGCCGAAGCCGCCTCGCTCGCGCCGAACCTTGTGGCCCCTGGCTTTCAGGGCGGCGACAACCTTGTCCGGGACGCCGGATTCGACGAGGACCGTCCCGCCGTCCTTCATCCGGCCACCCGTCGGCGAACTGGAGCCGACGTGCTGGCAGCGCGCCGCCTCGCCGGCAGTCTGCACGTTCATGCCGTGATCGATCAGATTCACCAGCACCTGCACCTGGCCCTGCGGCTGCATGTCGCCGCCCATTACGCCGAAGCAGAACCACGGCAGGCCGCCACGCGTAACCATCGCCGGGATGATCGTGTGAAACGGCCGCTTGTGCGGCTCCAGCCGGTTCGGGTGGCCTTCGTCCATCGAAAAGAGCATCCCGCGGTTCTGAAGGCAGAAGCCCAGATCGCCCGGAACCAGCCCCGAGCCCCAGCCGACGTAGATGCTCTGGATCAACGAGACACAGTTGCGGTCCTTGTCGACGACGCTGATATAGACCGTCTCGCCCTGCGAGAGTCTCGGGTCGCACGGCTCCACCTCGAGTGCGGCCCGCCGCATGTCAATCCGCCGCCGCTGACGCTCCGCGTAGGGCTTCGAGATCAGCTCCGCGATCGGCAGCCCCTTCGCGACCTCGGGGTCGGCGTAGAACCGGGCCCGGTCGGCGAACGCCAGCTTCTTGGCCTCGATAAACAGGTGCAGGAACTCGGCCGAATTCGGCCCCATGCCCGGGATGTCGACCGCCTCGAGCAGGTTCAGCATCTCGAGCACGGCGATGCCCTGACCGTTCGGCGGCAGTTCCCAGACCTCGTAGCCGCGGTATGTCGTACAAAGCGGCTCGACCCACGTGGAGCGGTGGTCCTCGAAATCCCGCATCGCGAATAGCCCGCCGTTCGCCTCGCTGAACGCGACGATCTGCCGGGCGATGTCGCCCCTGTAGAACACGTCGCGGCCGCCCTTCGCGATCCGCTCATACGTCGCCGCGATGTACGGGTTCGTCATCCGCTCGCCGATCCGCGGGGCCCGGCCGTCCTTGAGGTACGTCTTCGCCGCATCAGGTGTGGCGCGGAGCGTCGCCTCCGTCGCCTTCCACTCGCTGCCGATGATCTCGGTCACGCCGAAGCCGTCCTTCGCATAGCCGATCGCCGGCGCGAGGATCTGCGCGAACGTCATCGTGCCGAAGCGCGACCGCAACTGCTCCCAGCCGTCCACGCAGCCCGGCACGCTCCAGCTCAGCGGCCCGCGGTGTGGCACTTCGCTCATGCCCCTCCTCTTGAGCAGCTCGATGCTGATGGCGTACGGCGAGCGCCCGCTCGCATTCAGACCATAGAGCTTCCGGGTCTTCGCGTCCCAGACGATCGCGAACAGGTCGCCGCCCGGCCCGCAACTCATCGGCTCAACCACCCCGAGCACCGCGTTCGCCGCGACGGCCGCGTCGATCGCGTTGCCGCCGCGTTTGAGGATGTCGATCCCCGCCTGTGCCGCAAGCGGGTGGCTCGTCGCAACGATCCCGTGCGGCGCCACCACCGCCGACCGTCCCCCATGCGGATTCCCCACCGGCCGATCGCCCATCAGCGCCTCGCCGCCGAGAACCGTCGCACCGCACGCCATCGCTCCCATCACGACTGCCACCGTAACAAAGCCCCGATCTTGCATCGCCATTGCAGAACCCCGGCTCCCTTATCATCATCGCAAAAACCGCAAGCTACTCCGCGCCTCGGGCGCTGGACAGGGATCACGAACACGCACTCTCCCCCTCGGGCGGACGGCCGCCGCCTTTCGTCATCCTCCACCGCCCGATACCCGACGACCGGGAACCCTGCGCCAGCCGCAGGTGACGCCTACGGCTTCTTGATGTTCGTGGTCTTTGTCCGGCGTTCGATGAGGCTCGGACCTTTGATCTCAGGCTCGCCGATCTCGTGCCGGCCGTGCTTTGGATCGATCCACTGGGAATACGTCAGCTTGTCCCCGCCGCCGCCGAACTCGACGGTACAGGTAATCTGCTCGTCCGGGTTGTGGTACATCCAGCGGTCGGGCTTCTGATAGCCGAACCGGTCCGGCGTACCAAGGACGGTTTCCACCTCCATCTTCGACGACTCCGTGGTAAGCGTCTGCCACCGCTCGTAGGTCAGCTTGGCGCACCCGGAGCCCACACTGACGGCCAGCGCTGTCAGCCCGAAGAGCGCAACGTTTCTGAAAACCATGTCCCACCTCTGCACATGCGGGGTCGTTCGCGGCTCGCTTCAGGCCAATACTCTACCAAGCATCCCGGCAGGCGGCAATGCGACAGCAGGCCCGTCGTGAGTGGCCGGGGTGTGTTTTGCCGTAAAGAGTCCGCTGCGGATATAATTCCGCCGGCCTCCGGCAGCGAGGTTGCCACGGGCACTGCTGCCGTGCAGGCGGATCGGTCCGGCCCCGGGTGCCTTTGCGCCCGACGCGGCCGGCCCGAACGCGGGTTGAACGGATGTAACCGTCATTTCTTTTGAAAGGAGTAGCCGATGCGCCGGGTCCACCATGCTCTTCTGGTTTCTGTCGCGGGATGTATCGCGGGCTTCGCGGCCGGATGCGGCGGAGGCAAGGAGACGCACAACGTGACGATCTCCTACGTCCTCGAACCTACGCAAAAACTGCCGGAGGATATCAGGACCATTGCGGTACTCGACGCCGGAACACAAATGGACGGCAGCGAAGACAGCGATCGGGCCAGAATGTGGTCCACCATCGCCGACATGATGGAGCAGATGATTCAGGACTCCGCCGCGAAGTACAAGACGGGGTTGACGGTCGCCAAGCGGCGAGACACGGCCAAGGTGCTCGCGGAGAAGGACCTCAAGGCCGCCGGACTGGTGGACGCCGGCACTGCGGCCAAGGCCGGCCAACTGCTCGGGGTGCAGGGCTTGATCACCAGCAAGCTCAACATCCGCGTCGAGGTCAAGAAAGGCAAGAAATCCACCGTGGACATCACGAGCCTCGCCGCCGCGGGAGGATATCACTGGGGCGCAGGCGGCGGGACCGCCCACGCGCGAGAGGCTGATGAAGTCAGTCGAAACATGACCGTCCAGTGCTCGTTCACCCTGATGGATGCCGGCACGAGCCAGGCGATCGTCCAGTACTCGCCCAAGGCGTTCCAGAAGCACGACAAGGCCTCGCCCGGCCCCGTCTTCGGCAGCAGCCACAGCGAGGCCTCCCTTGATTCCGTGGACGCGATGATCGGCGAACTGGTCGAACGGGGCGTGCGGGAGTTCGTCAGCACGTTCGTGCCGTGCGAGGCGGAGTACAAGTACTACCTGCAATCCGGCAAGGGCAAGGCCTCGGCCATGGGCGTGCGGCTGCTGAGGGCAGACGATTACGATACAGCCCTCGAACAGTTCAAGGCCGCCCTTGCGGAGAACCCGGAGGACCACCGTTCCGCCTTCTGTGCGGGGGTAACCTGTGAACTGAAAAAGGATTGGGAGAGCGCTTTGAAGTACTACCGACAGGCCGCCGCCATGCCGAAGGTGGATGAAAAAGAAATGGCCATGTACGTGGCGGCCAAACAGCGGGTGGCCGAACACAAGGACCGCATCCGCAAGAGCGGCTAACCCGGGCCCCTCGGGCGTGTCTATGCTGTATTGGCACGGAGGATCTGCGCTGCGTTCTGGTCCGATCGGACCGAAGGAGGATCGCATGAGACGGATGGAACAGGCGTTCGTCGGGCTCTTGGCACTGGCCGTCATCGGCCCGGCTGTCGCACAGGTAAACACGGCCGACGCCCAGAAGAAAGCTCTGGCCAGGCGCGCGGCGGAGGCCGACGCCTACCGCAAGCTGGCCGAGTGCATCAAGGGCCTGCAGATCACCTCGGACACCTACGTCCGCGACTTCGTCGCGGAAAGCGACAGCATCCGCGGGGCCATGGACGAGTTTATCCGCGGCGTGCGACTCGGCGAGCCGAAGTGGTTCGCCGACGGTTCGTGCGAGGTGCCGGCCGAGGTAACCGTGGAAAAGGTGGTCGAGACGCTCCGGGAAGTGCACACGCGCTTCTACAAGGGGCACAAGATCAAAGGCTCCGACTTCAACGACATGGAACGGCGGATCGACCGGAAGGTCATCAAGGTAGTGGGTATGGGGGCGCCACGTCCGGACCTTCCGCCCGATCTGCCGCAGGGCGTCGCGGAGCAACTCAAGGCGCCGCCGGCCCCGCCTGAGCCGCCCCTTCCCGACCTTTGGCTCAAGATCGGCCCGCAGGCACGGCTCATGGCGAAGCAGGCCGCCGAGCTCGACGCAAAGCGCAAGCTCCTCGAACGGATCAACGGGCTTCGAATCACGTCGGACACGATTGTTCGGGACTTCGTCGCCCAGTCCGACGAGATCAAGGCACAGGCGAGCGGCGTGGTCGTCGGCGCGGAGATCGTCCAGGTCTACTGGCATCACGACGAACCGATCGTCGAGGTAACCGTGGCTGTGCCCGCGGAATCCGTTGTCACGTTCATCAAAGAGCTGCACACGCGGCACATCCACGGCGACGACATCAAGGGCACGGACGTCAGCGAGGTGACGAAGTCGATCAAGAGCAGGACATTCCAGGCGACGGGAATGGGCATCCCCCCGCAGAAGTACATCGATGCCTATGCGCGCACGCAGGGCGCCCGGGTGCAACTCCCCCCGTGGGCGGCGCGGTCGATCGAGGCGACCGGCGAGGGCGTTCCGCCCGAGGGCAAGGCCGGCACGGCCCAGGGCCGGCGCATGGCCGCCCGGGCCGCCGAACTGGACGCCAAACGGAAGCTCGCGGAGAAGGTCTACGGATTGAGCATCTCTGCGCAGACCTCCGTGAAGGACTTCATCGCCCAGCACGACGAGATCCGCTCGTACATGGATGCGATTCTGGTCGGGGCAAGCATTGAGAAGACGGAGTACGACGGGGAGACGGCCAAGGTGACGGTGGCCATCCCCGGCATGCAGGTCTGGCAGGTGATCAGTCAGCAGACGCGAATCGAATCCGCCACGAGGTAGAGGCAGCGCGGGCGGGCAGCGCACACCCGGCTGTGAGCACGCGGGCGCGCGAGGCGGCCCCGTGAGCAACCGTATGAAGGAGCCTGTGATGGTGCGAACGATACTCTTCCTGGCGACACTCGTTGCGCCGGCGGCCCTGCTGACCGCAACCGCCGGTTGCCATGAGAAGGTCACGACGGTTCAGGAAACGGAGCAGAAACACGAATCCGAGCCCCGGATGGTCTCACCCGGCAGGGAAGTCGTCGAGTAAGCCCGGACAGCCGGCTGAGGCAGGGGTGCGGAAGGAGACCGGCGCGGCATCCGCCCGGCGGCGGGCGCGTTTCCGCGCCGCTCACTTCGCCTTGGCCTGGATGCGGTTCGGCTTCACGTCGGTAACATCGAGAAGCTTCTCGAACGGTCCCTCGCTCAGCTTCTCCGCAAGATCCTCACCGCCCAACGTCGCCTTGATCCGGTAGGTCGGCAATCCGTGGCTCATCTCCATGTTCACTTCCTGCACGCCGGGCATCGCGGCGAGGAGCTTCTTGAGCTGGGTTGCGTCCTTGAACTTCATCCCTTCGACCTCCAGCGTGAGACTGCCGCCCGCACTGATGGCGGTCGCCCACTGCATCATGATCTGCTCGCATAGTTGATCGACAAGCTCCCCAGCCACGTTGGTCAGGGCCATCTTACCGGCCTGCGGGCTGTAGCCGACGCGACCGCGGGCGCCGCCGCGGGTGTTCGGAAGCCCCTTGCTCGCCAGAAGCTCGCCGGTATCCGTGTAAAACGCCTTCACCTGAACGTCGCAGTTGTAGAAGACGACCGGCACGCCGTAGAGATTCTCCGTCCCGGCCTGATTCGCGTTCGCCGTGCCGGCGATGAAGATCTGCGCATTGAAGCCCTTGGCAATGGCCTGCATCCGCTTGACATTGCCCTGTGCGGCGGCGTCGGCCATCTCCTTCTGCCGCACCGACTCCACTGCCGTCCGCGCCACCAGGTCAAAGCCGCTCTTGAGCAACCGCTCCTCGATGTTCGTCTCGAGGATGCTCTGCTCTTCGGGCTTGCCGTCGATCCGCTCGTTGATCCAGACCAGGATCTTCGGCCGACCGACCTGCCGCAGCACGTTCTGCACCTCCCCCCAGCTTCGGGCCAGAACGCTCTTGGAGACCTGGGCCTCGATCACGACCTTGAACGTCCCCCCGGCCACGGGACCTTCCCGGATGATCTTGTAGTCCTTCACGATCCCCTGGGCGCGAGACAGGATCGTGTCATGAATGAGCTGGTAGTTCTCCACTTTGCTGTCGGCGAAGATCTCCTGCTTGCCGCCCTTTTCCAGGGCGGCCCGCAACGCCGCCTTGAGTGCCAGTTCCCGGCTTGTGCCCTCACCCTCGGCCTGTACGAGAACCACATCGCTGTTCGTCGTCGGGGCCTGAGCCAGCGCCGCTGCGCCGGCCGCCAGCGCCACCGTCACCGCCGATAGCAGAGCCCGCCGAACGCAAATCATCCTCGATAGCAGGAACATCAGAGCCGGACCTCCCGAAAAAGGGCGATGGAGTCTCGTACGCGGCGACGGTCACCCATTGTCGGTGTCCCATACCGCAAGTCAAGAACCTGGCGCGGAACGCCCGAAACGAGCCCGACGCGCAGGCACCCGCCCGCCGTCAGCCGTGTTCACTTCGCGCCCATAGTCCTTTGAGGAGCCCGAGCCGGAAACGGCAGGTTGCCTCGTCGCGCGCCTCGTGCAAGCAACAGCGCGTTCGCC
>CAZMVY010000193.1:0-1239 GCA_964569765.1 uncultured Planctomycetales bacterium | reverse complement strand
CGAACGGCTGGCCGACCTGAGCGCCCTGGCAATCCTGGACACGCCGCCGGAGCGACGATTCGACGACCTCGTCCGCCTGGCGGCACACGTCTTCAACGTTCCGATGGCATACATCGCCATGGTGGACTGCGATCGCCAGTGGTTCAAAGCCCGGCACGGCGTCGACATCCGCCAGACGGATCGGCGCATCTCCTTCTGCGGGCACACCATCCTGCAAAAAACCGCGCTCATCGTCCCGGACGCCAGCCGCGACGAGCGATTCCACGACAACCCGCTCGTCATCGGCGAACCCTATATCCGTTTTTACGCGGGTTTCCCGCTTGCCGGGCCCGGCGGCCACAACGTCGGCACGTTTTGCGTCGCATCCCCCGAGCCGCGAAGCCCGGCACCGGACGAACTCGCCGCTCTGAAAACCCTTGCCGCCATCGCAGAACGCGAGCTGAACATGATCGAACTGATCCGCGCCCAGCGCGAGATCATCGAGACCAAGAACGCACTCCTGAAAACCCAGCAACGGCTTTCCCGCGAACTGGCCGAGGCGGCCGAGTACGTGCGCTCGCTGCTGCCGCCCCGGCTCGAACGGCCGGTCCGCACCGATTGGGAGTTCATCGCATCCTCGGATCTCGGCGGCGACCTCTTCGGATACCGGTGGCTCGACAACACACGGCTCGCCGTCTACCTCTTTGACGTATCGGGACATGGCGTGGGCGCCTCCCTGATGTCCATCGCCGTCCACAACGCCATTCACCGTGGCACGCTTCCCGACGTGCGCTTCGACGACCCCGCCGATGTCCTGGCGGCGCTCAACCGCACCTTCCCAATGGCCGAGAACAACAACAAGTTCCTGACAATCTGGTACGGCGTATATGAGCCGGCCAAGCGATCGTTGCGCTACTCGAGCGCCGGGCACCCCCCCGCGATCGCCATCGCCGGGTCCATGCCGCCCGCCCGGCTCGGTTCGCCCAACGTCCTCATCGGCGTCGACCCGGAGGCCCGCTTCGAAAGCAATGCCGCCACCCTCTCGCCCGGCTGCCGTGTATACCTCTTCAGCGACGGCGTCTACGAAGTCCAAGACGGCGACGGCCGCCTGCTGGAGTTGGACGGACTCGTCGAACTGCTGGCGTCGGAAGCCAGCAACGGCCCCTCACGCGTGCAGAGCGTACGGCGGCGGATTCAGAGCTTCCACGGGTCAGACGAATTCGCGGACGATTTTTCGCTTCTGGAAATCGAGGTGTAGCA
>CAZMVY010000192.1:0-9772 GCA_964569765.1 uncultured Planctomycetales bacterium | reverse complement strand
CGAGATCGCGACGAGTACCAAGAAGGCTGTCGGTTTCATCTACGCACCGTTACGGCGCGCATCCCTGCATGCCGCCCGAAAGACGAAGATCGCTCCCGAGAGCGATCGGGGCGTAACCCCGAACACCGTCACACATCAACCGCGGTTAGACGAGCCGGCTCGCACAAAGGACACAAGCCATCTCTTAGCTCACAATGAAAAGTTTAGCCGAAACCGCGCGCCGAGTCAATCCTGCTATTCGGACGCGGTCGTGACTATAAAGTCAAGATGAATGCTCCTTCAGGTCGCTGCCCGGCCGCCATCATTTGAGCAGCGCCCCGAGGTGGAGCAGCGGCATCTCGCTCAGCGGCACAGTATAAGCATAACCAATTGGTGAGTATGATGTTGGAATCGGCTATCCCACCATGGCCGGCGCCGTGCATCCTGGAAGATGGCCCTTCCCACACCTGTCATGGATTCTCACCCGGGATCGGCTTGTTCGGCATTATCTCCGCCGCCAACCTGCTCTCGAAAGTCAGCGCGCCGGTGTTGGACTCGAAGACGCTGACTTTCCCCGCGGAATCCCCACCCTCAACGCCCTCAAGTTGCTGGAGATTCCAAGTTACCTCACAACGGGCGCCAGCCAAGGCAATCACAGTCCGGACCGCCCCGGCATCTGCGGCATACTCCACGGCTGGAGGACCGCCCCCGCCGGCGAGGGTCGGGGCCAGCAGGTGGAGGAAAACGGCTTTGTTTCCGCCGGCGACAGGTGCGACATCCAAGCGGCCCCAGTTCGACCGCAGCCCGAACTGCGGCCCCAGACTCCGGGGTTCGCCGAGGCGATACCACGCTTGTGGTGACCTGGGAACGAACGCAGGCCACAGCCGGTATTCGTACCCCTTCGGTCCGCTGCCGAAGGAGGTATGCCCCGCCCAGGGCCCTGCGGAGATGGTCGTCGCGTCCTGGGGACCACCGATGAGGAGCCGCCGGCCATCAACCGGCAGAAGCGTCCGAATGAAGAGCCGGCCATCCGCCTGGGCCACATCGATCCATGTGTGCCGGTTGCGAAGCGTCCAGATCCCGGCGGCATTCGAGCTGCCATGCGTGCGGTCCGCTTCGGGAAGATCCTGTCCGTCGATTCGCGGGCGCGCCGGCAACTGCATGTGCCACGCAACAGTGGCGCCCGGACGGTTCGTCTCCACATGATCGCACACGAACAGCGCGCCCGCGTTCAGGAGCAGGAAGTGCCTCACGCACGACCGCACCACCTCCCGAGGATACGCCAGTGACAGGTCTGCGGCCGCGTACGAGTAAAAGGAGTTTGTTTCGAAGGCGATGAGCCGACCGGTGATGCGGCTCGTTTCCTCCACAGGCGGATCGGTCAGCCGATAGTCTCCTATGATGAGGCGCTGGTTTCCGGCCGCCGGCCAGGGGCGTCCCAGGCGCTGCTGGGGGTAGGCAGGATCGGAAACGGTAATGCAGTTGTGCGCGATGGTCGCCTGAGCGAAGAGATCCCAGTCGGCCGCCCGCGTATCGATGCCGGCCTCGCCGCCTCGTGCCGCGGTCGCGTCGAACGCGACATCCTCGCACGAACCGGTGGTGAGCCGACCGGCCCGCAGGAGCTGAAAGTGGCCCGCCTTGTAATGCTGCCGCGACCGCCAATACGGCTGCCCGACGTCGGCCATCAGTACCGCCGCGTCGGGCGACCAGTCGCTCCGCATGATGACGAAGCCGCATGGAATGTGCCGTGCAAGGGGGCATGCCTGTCGCAGGACTGCGCCCGCCGGCGCATCCCCATAGACCACCTGCGGCCATGCGAGCCGGTCGTCGGGCGCCTCTTCACGAAGCAAGGTTCCTGCAACGCCCGCATCGGGATAGGCGTCGGTAAACCAGCGAGCCAAGCCCGAGCCGGTACGGGCGGCTACGACCCACGGAACCGCCGCGGGCCAGTCTGCGCTCATGAGGCCGGGGCGATCCGGTGCCCAGCTCCCGTCGTTCCAGGGAAAGCCGAACCGCAGCGCCGCGTGGCCCGTATGCGACCAGAAGTGCGTTTCCGCGATTCGCCCGAGCGAGCCGGCAAGCCGCGGCCAGAGCGGCCGGCCGGTGCCCGTCTGCCACGTCTCCGCGGCCAGCACGGCATCCGCTTCGGCCCAGATCTCGTTCGTCGGGGAACTGGGCGCGGGGCCTTTCTGTTCCCACAGACGGACGAACGGCCCTTCCAAGTACGCGGTGGCGGCCCGAAGCACCCGGCGAATACGGGCGGAGGCGAGGTTCTCGGTCTCTGCCGCAGCCCTGTCGAACAGGGTGATGGCCGCCGCGACGTCGCATATCCGCGGATGAAACATGACGTGGTCGAGGGGACTTATGTCCTCCGTCAAAGGTTCAAGCCGCGCGACGAGTTGAGCGGCCACGGCATCTCGCACCTCGCGATCCAGTGCATCCCAGCACCAGTCGAGGGCGACGATCACATCATCCTGCTGCCACGCCTGCTCCAACCGGCGCCGCAGTTCCGCCTCCACGCGTTCCGTGTACCGGTCGCGCCGCCCGATATCACCGCAGACAACGTGGGCGAGGGCCAGCGCGTAGAGTTCGCCCGGGTTGGCACCGGCACGGGCGGCGCGGTCGGCGACTCTCCGCACCCGCTCGAACGCGCCCTGCCGGCTCGCGAACGGCGCCGACGCGGGCGCGGCATCGCGATACGGTGTCACCCCGCATCGCTTGCGGAGCGCCGCCAAGTCCGCCCGGTGCAGCAGGAGACGCGGGTGATCCGGCGGAATAGACCATTGCTCGCCCGCGGCATGAGCGAACGGGACAAGCAACAGAACCAGGGTAACGACAGGACGCATCGCAGTTTTGGGGAAAACCGGCACGCCGCAGCATGCCCGGTGCTCGTGCCTTGTACCCGGGCCGGCGGCAATGCTCAAGGTCCGATGCCGAAGGATTGCGGGCGAGGAGTCCGCACCGACTACGGAGCCCGGACACACGAACCCGCTACGGGGTGTCGAAGGCCCCCGCGAATCGCCCAAGCCACTCTGACGACCTGGCTCGTCATCGCCACCTCATGCACCCGCACGACATCCGCCCCGCCCAGTACGGCGGCGGCCACCGCCGCGAGGGTGCCGACATCGCGCTCGGCGGGACGGTCGATGCCGAGGATTTCGCCGATGAACCGCTTTCGCGAAGGCCCCACCAGGACGGGCAGGCCGATCCCCGCCAGGGCGTCCGTGCGGCGAAGCAATTCCAGATTGTGGGAGACGGTCTTGCCGAAGCCGATGCCCGGGTCGATGGCGATGCGGTCCCGTCTGATGCCGCTCGCCACGGCGAACTGCACTCGCTCTCTCAGGAACGCTGCGACTTCGCCGACCACGTCCTGGTAGGCGGGGTTTCTCTGCATCGTGGCCGGCGTGCCGAGCATGTGCATCAGGACGACGGGCGCCGTGCGCCGCGCGAGCAGAGCGGCCATCGCTGGATCGTCGCGCAGGGCCGACACGTCGTTTACGCCGGTCGCCCCCGCGTCGAGCGCCGCCGCGGCGACGTCCGCCCGCCGGGTGTCCACGAAGATGGGTGTCGCGAGTCCCGCCCCTCGCAGGCCCTCGATCACGGGTACCACCCGCCGTCGTTGCTCGGCCGCGTCAACCGGCTCGGCGCCCGGCCGCGTGGATTCACCGCCGACATCCAGCAGGTCCGCCCCATCCGCAACGAGCCGCCCCGCATGTTGGATGGCCGCGCACACGTCGAGGAATCGTCCGCCGTCGCTGAAGGAATCGGGCGTAACATTGACGACACCCATCACGAGCGGCCGTCCCGCGGCCACCAGCCAATCGGACCAGCTTTGGCCTGCGGTACTCATGGCGCCTCTGGATGGGCGGCGATCGCCCGCACCAGGGCCGGGATCGTATGCTCCGCGGCCTCGACGGCGGGCGTGAAGCCTGCCTCCCGCATTGTGGCCGACGTGATCGGGCCGATGCTCGCCAGACGCGTCCTGGGCGCCAGTGCGCGCAGCCGCTCGGCGCCGAACAACTCGACGAAGTAGCGGAACGTGCTGCTGCTGGTGAACGTGATCCAGGCCACCTCGCCCGCGTCGAGGCGTTCGACCACCGGCTCCGGCAGCGACGCAGGCCGGATGGTGCGATAGATCGCCAGGTCATCGACCTTCGCCCCGCACCGCAGGAGGGCCTCGCGCAGGGCGGGGCGGGCAATGTCCGCGCGGAGCATCAACACCCGCTTGCCCTGCATGTCGAGTCCGGCCAGCTTCGCCGCGAGCGCCTCCGCGACGAACTGCTCGGGGATCACTTCGGGCGTCAGGAAGTACTCGCCGAGCCGCTGGGCCGTGGCTGTCCCGATGGCGGCCAGCCGGACCGGACCGAGCGACCGTGCGTCCATGTTCAGTGCGCGCATCCGCTGCACCATCGCATCGACGCCATTGACGCTCGTCAGCACGAGCCAGTCGTACGTCGCGACCCGTTGCAGGGCCGCATCGACCCGCCGGATCGCGCCGGGATCCTCCAAGCCGGCCAGTTCGATGGTGGGTGCCTCGAGGACCTCGGCGCCGAGGGCTCGCAGTTGCGACGACAGGGCGGAGGCCTGTTGCCGCGTTCGCGTCACGACGATCGTCCGGCCGAACAGCGGCCGCGTCTCGAACCAGTTGAGCTTCTCCCGGAGCCCGACGACACGGCCGATCAACGTCATCGCCGGCGGAGTGATCCCCGCGGCGGCGGCACGCCCGGCGATATCGGCCGCCGTCCCTACGACGGTCCGCTGATCGCCCCGCGTGCCCTGGCGAATCACCGCGGCAGGAGTGTCGGGCGCAAGCCCGTGCTCGATGAGCCGCCGGCAGTTCGCCGCGAGGTTCTTCACGCCCATGTAGAACGCAACGGTTCCGATCCTCGCCAGTGCGCCGAAGTCGATGTTCGACTCGGTCTTCGCCGGGTCTTCGTGCCCGGTCACCAGTGCGAACGTGGCGGTCCAGTCGCGATGCGTGACGGGGATGCCGGCGTAGGCCGGAGCTGCGACTGCCGCCGTGATGCCGGGGATGACCTCGAACGGAACGCCGGCCTCGGCGAGCGCCTCGCACTCCTCACCGCCGCGCCCGAAGACGAACGGATCGCCCCCCTTGAGCCGTACGACGCGCCGCCCGGCGCGCGCCAGCTCGACGAGCTTCGCATTCAGTTGCCCCTGCGGGATGGCATGGAGGCCCGCCTGCTTGCCGACGTAGACTCGCTGAGCCGTATCGGGAGCGAGCGCCAGCAGCTCCGGATTGGCCAGTTGGTCGTAGAGGACCACGTCACACTGTGTAAGCCGGGCGGCGGCTTTGAGCGAGATCAGGCCGGGGTCGCCCGGGCCGGCTCCGGCCAGCACGACCATACCGGCTTCGAACGGCCCCGCCGCGTCTGCGAGCCAGTTCGTGATGACGCTGTTCATACTGCCGATCATTGCCCGGATACCGCGGCTCGTCAAAGCCTCCTCCAGTCCGAGTTCCGCCGGCACCGACCGCCGGGCGGGAAGGCGACAGAATCAATGCGGCGGCAAGAGGGCGATAAGTTGATCGATCTCCTCTTCCGTATTGTAGAAGTGCGGGCTGACGCGCAGGCGCCCTTCGCGCACCGCGATGATGACACAATGCTCGCCCTGCAGCCGCCGCTGGATCTCCGCGTGCTCGTGCCGGTCCGACACGAAGGCGACAATCCCGCTGGCCTCGCCCGGCTGCCGGGACGAGATCACCCGGTAGCGCTTCTCCCGCAGGCCGGCGACCAGCCGATCTGTCAGCTCCAGCACGCGTCGGCTGATCCGTTCGATCCCCGCCTCGAGCAACAGATCAATGGCGGCCCCGAGGCCGTAGATCCCCGCAATGTTGTAGCTGCCGCAGTCGAAGCGGCGGGCGTCGTCGCGGAACTCGAACCGGTAGCAACCGTAATCGTCGGCGTTCTTCATGCACATCCAGCCGACCGTGGACGGCCGCACATGTCCGAGTTGCTCGCGGCGACAGAAGAAGATGCCGCAGCCCTCGGGGCCGCACAGCCACTTATGGCCGTCGGCGGAGAGGAAGTCGATGTGCATTTCACGCACATCGACAGGCATGACACCGAGCGCCTGGATGGCATCCACGCAGAACAGAACGCCCCTGGCCCGGCAGAACTCGCCGATCTTCGCGAGGTCCGAACGGAATCCGCTGGCGTACTGCACGGCCGAAATGGAGAGCACGCGGGTCCGGCCGTCGATCGATTCAAGGAACCGATCGAGATCAATCCGCCCCGCCTCCTCGCGGACCATCCGCACCTCCACGCCGCGCGTCTGAAGGTTCAGCCACGGATAGACGTTCGCGGGAAACTCGACGTTCGTGATCACCACGTTGTCGCCCGGCTTCCAGGTCAGCCCGTTGGCCACGAACGCGATTCCCTCCGTCGTGTTCTTGACGAAGGTGACCTCGTCCGGATCGGCGTGGATGAGCGTGGCCGCCGCGCGGCGTACCTGCTCGGCGCGGCGGTAAAAGCTCCCGGTCAGGTTCGCGTGATCGCGGCATTCCTCAGCGCACTGCCGCATCGCCGCAGCCGCCCGTTGCGAAAGAGGGGCCACGGCAGCATGGTTCTGAAAGTTGTAGCCTCTTGTGATCGGGAACTCGTCCCGGAATCGTGACCATTCCATGATCGCCTCGCCTGGCCTTTCGTATCCGAGCGGCGGTTCAACGGGGCGTGCTCGTTCTGTCTGTGCGAGTTTACGACGCAACGCTGCCGGTTACCATCCGGGCGGAGCCGGTGCCACCGTCGCGATTGCCCTATCGAAGCCGCAGTCCGTGCCACGTCGGCGGGCTCCGGCTGGGCGCACGTACCCCCGGGCAGCCGGTTCGTATGAAGCGCAAGAGGCGACAGGGTATTCCTGTCGTTCGTGCCACTTGCCCATCGTGATCCGCGCTTCGGGTAGCCGGTAATTTCGGTCGATGGCGTGAAGGAGCTCCGTCGCGAAGAGCGTGAGGGGGACCGCAATGATCCGCGAGGATTGCTTCTCCCTGACTACCTTCACCATGGCGGTCGGCTTTCCGAGGGGGTAGCCACGGGCCTGGGTCACTATTCCGGCCTGTACAGGAATCGGGCGGGTTTTCCGTGTCGCCGCGGGACTGTATGCTGCCGGGCGTTCGGGAGAATGCATGGCAGGCTTACGCGTGGTGTTTCTGGGCACGGGTACGTCGCATGGGATCCCCATGATCGGCTGCCGGTGCGAGGTTTGCACCTCGAACGATCCGCACGACCGGCGTACCCGAGCGTCGATCCTGATCCAGCGGGGCGAGCGTGCACTTCTGGTGGATACGACGCCGGAGCTGCGGCTGCAGTGCGTAGCCTGCGGCGTCGCCCGGGTCGACGCTGTGCTCTTCACACATCAGCACGCGGACCATATCGTCGGGCTGGACGACCTTCGCCGGTTCAACGCCCTGCAGCAGGCTTCGCTGCCGTGCTACGGGTCGAAGCACACCCTGGACGTACTGCGGCGGATGTTCCCGTACGCGTTCGCGGACGACCCGGAGTACCCCAGCGCCAAGCCGCACCTCACGCTCCACCCGATCGACGGTCCGCTCGATCTGTTCGGCATGCCCGTCGTACCCGTCCCGCTGTGGCACGGTCGGTTGCCGATCCTGGGGTACCGCGTCGGCCGCTTCGCCTACTGCACCGATTGCAGCCGTATCCCGGAGGAATCCATCGAGCGGCTTGGCGGCCTGGATGTCCTCGTGCTCGATGCCCTGCGACGCCGACCGCACCCGACCCATATGAACCTCGATCAGGCCGTTGCGACGGCGCATCGGATCGGTGCGAGGCGGACCTTCTTCACGCACATCGCGCACGAGCTGATGCACGAAGCCGTGAACGCGGAATTGCCCGCGGGAATGTCGCTTGCGTACGACGGACAGGTGATCGAAGTGGAGGAGGCCTGAACGACGGACGGGGCACCCCCGTCGCCCGCCGGCTATGACCGGCCTGCCGATCACGACAGCGGAGCGGGCCGGAACACCGCCGGCCGTCGTGTTTCTTCAGGTGTTGCCTGAACGCGGCGGCAACGGCGCGTTCGCCGACGTTCTCGCCACGTTCGCCAGCACGCCGACCATCGCGCTGAGAAACAGTACGCCGGACCCGCCGGCAGAGACGAACGGCAGAGCAATGCCCTTCGTCGGCACGGAGACCGTCACTACCGCGATGTTGATCGCCGCCTGGAACGCCAGCATCAGCGTGATACCCAGCGCGAGGAAGCGCCCGAACGCGTCCGGACAGTTCAGCATGACCCGTCGTCCCAGCCACAGCAGGCCGAGAAAGAGGCCGATGACCACGAGCGCGCCGGGCAGCCCCAGTTCCTCACAGATCACGGCATAGATGCAGTCCGTGCGGCTCTCGGGAAGATATCCGTACTTCTGAATCCCCTGCCCCAAGCCACGACCCCACCAGCCCCCGCTGGCGATCGCGCAGAGCGACTGCACCTGCTGGTAACCCTTGCCCAGCGGGTCTTCCCAGATGCGCGTGAACATCGTCAGCCGCTCGAGGCGGTAGGGCTTGCTCGCCAGCATATGCCAGAGCCCGAACGAGGCCGGTATCGTGAGCAACGCGACATCGCCCAGCCTTGCACCGGCGGCGAGGTAGATCATTCCGCCGATGCCGGCCAGC
Source organism: uncultured Planctomycetales bacterium (assembly GCA_964569765.1). Taxonomy (GTDB): domain Bacteria; phylum Planctomycetota; class Phycisphaerae; order UBA1845; family PWPN01; genus CAZMVY01. The sequence goes on along the minus strand of CAZMVY010000192.1, from coordinate 1,151 downwards.
AGCGCACCGGTTCCGAAGTCCTCGATGCCCACGGCGGCGGCTGTGACGCCGATGATCGTGCAGGCCGGCAGCATCCCGGTCCAGAAGCGGCTGGCCAGCGGCGGACCGTTTCGCCGAGAGGCGAACCACGCGCTGAGAAGGATAACCATCGAGAGCTTGGCCACCTCCGACGGCTGGAAGCCGAGGCCGTACTGGGGCGGGCCGACCTGGATCCACCGCCTCGCGCCGTTACGGACGACGCCGATCCCGGGCACGAAAACCATCGCCAGCAACACGAGCGTTGCGAGGAACAGCAGAATCGAGGGCTGGATCAGCCGCCCCGGCCGCCACCGCCAGATCCGGTATGGAATGTGCGATGTGACCAGCATAACGGCCACGCCGCCCAGGATGAAGATAAGCTGGCGTATCGTCGGCGAGGCCCAGAACTTCCGCGCCGGTCCGCCCGGGGCGAGGGTGGCCGATGCCGAATAGGTCATCAGCAGGCCGAAGGTCAGCAGGGTCATGGCGCTGCCGATCAGGATGGTGGCATCCACCCGACCGCGGTCGGCCAGTGCGGGGGCCTGTGCCGGCCTCTTCCGCCCGCCGGCCTCAACAGCGCGGGAACCCGCGATGCACCCGTGCTCAAGTTCCAATGTATCCGCGCACATTGCATGCTCCGTAACGAGCGGCAGAGAGCCGATTACCTCAGCTTCACCGTCGCCAGCGCAAACGCCGCGAACAGCGCCGACACGAGCCAGAACCGCATCACCGTCTGCGTCTCCGTCCATCCGCCCAGATGGAAATGGTGGTGGAGCGGGGCCACGCGGAAGATCCGCTTCCCGCCGGTCAGCTTGTAACAACCCACCTGAAGGATAACGGACACCGCCTCGATCACGAAGATCCCGCCGACGATGAGAAGCATCAATTCCTGCCGCGTAACGATCGCGACATAACCGATCAGCCCGCCCAGCGGCAGCGACCCGGTATCTCCCATGAAGACCTGCGCGGGATGGCAGTTGTACCACAGGAATCCGAGGCACGCCCCCACCATCGCTCCGCACAGCACGCCCAGTTCGTCGGCGCCCGGCACCGCCGGCATCAGAAGCCGCGTGGCCTGCGCCACGTCGCCGACCCACGCTGCCAGTGCGCCACACGCAAACGCACCGCTCGCC
>CAZMVY010000191.1:5916-9824 GCA_964569765.1 uncultured Planctomycetales bacterium | reverse complement strand
ATCAAGCCCTATAACGCGGAGTCCTTCATCCTCCTCTCCGCGGGCGCGGATGGCGTCTACGGCACGGGCGACGACGTGAAGAACTTCAAGGTCGCCCCGTAGCCCCGGCGGCAGGCGGGCGTCGCGGCAAAGAAACCCGGCGACGAGACCTCGGATGACCGCAGGCCCGTCGCCGGTCTTGTTTCCGCAAAACCCCATGCCGCCCACGGGGACAGGCGCAGCGGCTCACCCGTTGCATCCGGCCCCCGGCGGACGATTCGGCCCATTGAAACACGCCTGGAACACACCGAAATCGGCCAGGTCCACGTCGTTGTCGCCGTCAAAATCCGCGTCTCGGCAGTTCGCACCCTTCGGCGAGCGGTTCGGGCCGTTGAAACACGCCTGGAAATGCCCGAAATCGCCCAAGTCCACATCCCCGTCGAAATCGAAGTCGGCCCGGTCCTGTACAAACAACTCGACGTCGTCGTAGTACGTATTCTGGTACGTGTTCGCGACGTAGTCCTCCTCCATCAAAGCCGGGTCCGCGCCGATCCGGATGTTCCCGGGCGGCCAGACGATGTCCCACACCGGCTGACGCTGCCCCTCGCCCGCTTTCTGGCCATCGATGAAGAACTCCACATCGCCAACGGCCCCGGTATACGGGTGAACCACGATCTCGAAGTGCCGCCATCCGTAACTCCGCGGAATGGCCGAGACGTGCCAGCCGTCGGCGGCCGTCTTCCACGAATAGTACAACCAGTTCTCATCCGGATTCGTCCAATGCGCGTGGATGCCCAGGCAGAAATGGTCCGTGTCCACCACGTCGAGCATCGTGATCCATCCCTGCACCTGAAAGTGTACGAACGGAACCTGTGTCCGATCTGTGCGATACAGCAGATCAAGGTACCAGACGCTGTAGCGAACGCCCCTGTCGGCGGGCAGGGGCGGCGGCTGCCTCAGTTCCCAGCCCAGCCACACATGGCTGTGCTCGTACTGCCGGGCGGACGTACACGGGCACTCCGGACCCGTCTCGCCACGCGGGTCGCAGCCCGGCGGATTCACGCAGTCCGGCGAGTGGTTCCACTCGTGGGGCCACGTCTCGAACTTGGTCGGCCCGAACTGACAGCCCAGCGGCGTAGCCGTGCACTGGTACGTCATCCATGGCGCGCCGAACGTCTGGAAATCGTCGTAGAAGACGCGTTCGGCCTGCACCGTCCCGCCGGCCACCGCCAGCAGCGCCATCGCGACCGCGTACGTGCACCGCATGAGCAACCTCCTCGTAGGGCGGGCCCGCCGCCAGCCCCTGAAATCCTCACAGGCCGTGGCGACCTGAGGGCACAAGAACACGGCGTCGCGACAGGATTGCCCCCGTCAACGTCGCACCCGAAACGCCTCGCCCGGGAACGGCGTCAGCCGTTGCAGCCGGGCTTGGGCGGCCGGTTCGGTCCGTTGAAACAGCCTTGAAACACGCCGAAGTCCGCCAGATCCACGTCGTTGTCACCGTCGAAGTCGGCCCCTCCACAACTCGCGGCTTTCGGGGGCCGGTTCGGTCCGTTGAAACAGCTCTGGAACGTACCGAAGTCGGCCAGGTCCACATCCCCGTCGAAATCGAAATCGCCCCGGTCCTGCACGGACAGCGCTACATCGTCGTACCAGAAGAACTCATATGTGTTCGAGATGTAGTCCTCGGTCATGTGCGCCGGGCTTGATCCGATCGCGATCCGGTTGATGGGCACCACCGTCCCATCGACAACCGTGCGGCTTCCCTCGCCGACCTTTGTGCTGTTCACGAAGAACTCCACGTCGCCCGCGTTGCCCGTGTACGGATGCACTACAATCTCAAGATGACGGAACCCTTGCGCCCGCGGCGTCAGCGGCGACGTCAGGTTCCACCCCTCCGCCGCCGTCGACCACGCCACGTTGTGCCACCAGTCCTCGATCGGCGCCGGGCTGGCCGTATGCGCATGCACCCCCAGCGCCAGGAACTCGGTCTCATCCTCGTAAAAGTCGCCCATCAGCGCAACCCAGCCCTGCACCTGATCGTGGGCCACACTGCCCGGGGGAGAGAATGGATCCCGCTTATTGTAGTCCTCGAACTGCCAGACACTCAGGCGGATGCTCCTGTCGCTCGGCAGCGTCGGCAGCACGTAGTCCTTCGTCTTGCTGCCGTACCACCACGGCTGGGCCTGCTCCTGCCGACCGCACCACGCACCGCTGTACGGGTGGTTGTTCGACTGGTAAACCATGTACGGCCCGAAGCAGTTCCGCGGGCTGCCGCACGGACACCAGGCGTTGCACACCTTGGCGGGATACCAGCGCACATCCTCCCACCCCATCCAGTTCGACGTGCCGGACTCGAAGCCATCGAAAAACACGACCTCCGCCGAGACAAACCCGCAGGCCGCCAAGACCATACCTGCCGCCAGAACAGACGCCTTTCTCATGGTTTGTTCTCCTCGCCGATCCCGCCGGCCACAGCCGGACCGCTCCGCGAAGACGCTTCGCGGAACCCAGAAAAAGGGCAGAGCGGGACTCTCCTGTGGCGTCCCCGCTCTGCCCTGTCAGTTCCCTTCAATCACCCGAGACTCGCGCCGCTCCACCTTCAGGCTCTCGGCTTGCGACGCAGCAACGCCACACCGCCAAGACCGAAGAGCAGCATGCTGATCGGCTCGGGGGTGATCTGTGTAAGCCTCAGGGCGCTCCAGGTGTGGTCGATCGCCCAAGGGAAGTCCCATTTGGCATACAGCCACGACGGCGACTGCCACCCGCCCAGCCACATGTAGATGCCGTTGGCGCCGGCATTATAGTCGGCACTCTCCGGTGTGTGCGGCCCCGGCCCGGTGGCAACCCACGTGCCCGGCGTCCCGTTCTCGGCGCCGATATACTGGTGATTCGTTCCCCACATGCCGGCCCACGGAATCAGTGGTTCATTCGGATACGTCTCGCCATCCACGCCTTTGATCTGCGACTCGATCGGCTGCCAGCCCGCGTTCCCCGCCGTCGGCCGGAACCACTCGATCGAGTACAGCTCAGTCGTGGCCGGCACAGGATGCCCCAGGCTCCCCGTGCCGCTCAGTTGCCAGTAGACACGACGGACCCCGTCCATCGTGTTCGCGCCCCACGCGCTGGTGCCGCCGTAGCCGGCACCGGGATACTCCGTCCATCCGCCACCATCCAGGTGATGGATGGGCAGGATCCACTGCTCCCCGGGCACAGCCATCGCCACGGTGGCCATGCAGCCGACCGCTACCAGAGCCAACAGTGTCTTGCGCATAGTCCTCCTCCTTTTTTGATGGAATTGATGCGCTTCCGTTCCTGACCGATTACGGGATGTCCGCAAGAGACCGACCTTCACGCAAGGCCGACCATCCCGAATGTGACCCTCCGTACGCAGCCTCCGAGAATCGCGCCTGACCTCTACTGCGCCGCTCGCTCTCGCCCGCCCTTGGGCCGCATGCCGAACCACCCGTTATCGCAGCCCGCCCCGTGAACACATGCATTCTATCGCGACGGTCCTAAACCGTCAAGACAAAAACCGAAAAACGTGAGGTGCTCACCCCAGCGTCGTCCGATAATAACTACCTTAACGTTCTATCTCAAGACGAGTTACATTTCACGCCATAGACAAGTCTCTCGAATCTAAAAAATTTAGGTCGCGCGGGCCTCCTGCTGCCGCAACCGTCATCAGGATAAAAACGGCGCGTCGATCGCCAATGCGTCACACTCCGCGCCCGTTTCAACAAGAGCATGAACGGCGAGAGGCTGGGAAACTGGAAGAGCTGGAACCACACCCGGGGAGCCCGCACTTCCGACGCGCGACACACTCGTTCTCCGCAGAATCGTTTTGCGCGGCTCAGGGGCACGGTGTTTCAGGGAGGCCCTCGATTGAGCGGACGCCCCCGCCGCGGCCCCATTGCCGGTACCGCCGG
>CAZMVY010000191.1:0-5906 GCA_964569765.1 uncultured Planctomycetales bacterium | reverse complement strand
GCGTGAAGGGTCTGTGCTCCCCGCCGCCTGTCCTCCGCACGTTTGGAAATCTGGTTCCGAAAAACGCGTCGCCCGGACGATCAGAACTCCGCCACCCAGCCCTTTGGACGCGGCGGGTGCCACCAGGACGAGTCCCGCAGACTGAGTTTCTTCTTGTCGCCGGAGCGCTCGACGTGACCGTCGATGAAGCCGATGTTCACCCGTTTCTTTCCGCCATGCCGATACTGCACCAGGTTGCCGAGGTTGGCATCGCGAGGCCAGCCGCCGAGATTCTCCGGAACGGCCGCCCACTTCCGCGTGGGGTTGCGGTACTCGATGAGCAGGATGAGATTGTTGCTCTTCTGGTTTCGCAGGCCTGCGGAGGCGTTCATCGCATAGCTGCCCCACATCAGCGGCACGGTGAACTCTCGGCCGGGCGTCTTGTCCGCAAGCGTGTGGCTCCGATAGTCTGTGATGGTGTGGCCCCATGCCACGGAGGCATCGACAAGCTTGACCTTCGTGACCGTCGCCCCCTTGGGCGCGTCGTACTCGAACACGAGGTCCGTATCAAGGTCGGCCCCCAGCGAAGACCCCGTGATCTGATCCTGAATGTTGAACCTCCAGCGGTCGCCGGTAAGTTGCTGAAAAGTGCTGAACGGAGAGTCCGGCGACGCGATCGCCATGAGTTGGCCGTCCCGGTATTGCCAGTCGAGGAATGCCGGAACCGGATCCGGGTTCTCGTCGCTCGGACAGCGGAATACTCCGGTGACGCCCGACAACTGCCCCAGCGCCGGAGTGCCCCAGCCGAAGTTCGAGGAGGCACGCTCCTGCTGCCGCTCCAGCATGCCCACGATGGTCGCGCGGGTACACTCCTTCATCCGACCCGCGCACACGGCGGCGTTCGCCTGGTCGCGGGCAACCGCCAGCGACGGAAGAAGAATCGCCACGAGCAGCGCGATGATCGCAACCACAACCAGCAATTCGATAAGCGTGAACGCGCAGCGAGAACAAGCCGCGCGTCCCCACGTGCGACGACCAAGATCCGGCTCTCGCCTTTGCGAAACCATGTTTGCCGCCTCGCAACGATTTGACGCTACGCTCGGCCGAACGAACTGCACGAGCCAAGCTACGCTGGCGCATGTATGCTATCGTGCTATGGGACGGATGACAATACTAAAAGTTTAGGAATCCGCGTTTTTCTTGCGCGGCGGTCATTGGCCGTTTACTACCAGCCAGCGGCCGACGCACACTACGACAGTAATGCACAAAGTACTGCCGCGCGTTACCTGGCTATCCGCCCCCGGTACGGCTGCCAAGCGGGCGAGCAAATGGCCCGGCCAAGCCCAAGCCATCGGACAGTCTCGGCCGCCGACTGGCTACTCGCGAGGCGGAGACCCGTGCGCAAAGCCTGTCGTCGCCGCCTTGGACTCCGCCCAGCCGAACTCCTCAAGCATCCGCGTAAGCAGCTCCATCGGCAGGCCTACCACGTTTGAGAAACTGCCCTCGATCCGCTCCACGAACACGTCGCCGCGGTCCTGAATCCCATAGGCCCCTGCCTTGCCCTGCCACGCCCCGCCGGCTATGTACCGCTCCAGCGCCGCGGGAGGCATCGCCCGCATCGTCACCCGCGTAACGTCGTGACGAATCACCCGCCGGCCGCTCGCCGCATCCAGCAGCGTTACGCCCGTAATCACCTCGTGCGTCGTTCCCGCCAGAACCAGCAGGATGCTTCGGGCATCGTCCGCATCCGCCGGCTTGCCGAAGATGCGTCCTGCATAGGCAACGATCGTATCCGCCGCGACCACCAGCCCTTCGCGCAGGCCGGCGGCCACGCTGCGCGCCTTGAAGTAGCTGGACGCCTGGGCGTGCTCGTACGGCGAGAGTCGCCGGCTCTGAGGATCGGGCTCCGCGTAGGGAGGAACGCGCACCTCGAATGTGTAACCGCTCTGCCGCAACAACTCCGCACGCCTCGGGCTTGCCGACGCCAGGATCAGTCGTATGGCCATTGGAGGTCCTTCCACCCGCGCCCCTCGCGCACGCGCTCCCATCCAGTATACGACGGAAGAGGCGCGAAGTTGCGAAAAGCGGACGGCGATTCGGACGCGCAGGCGTGGCCCCCTTATTCGCGACAAGCAGACCTGGTGAAGCTCTCGCGAAGCCGGTTTCACGTGCGGCGCTATCCTTCCACCCGCGCCGGCAACACGACCATCGTGAGCCCCGACCAGTGCAACCGCTTCTGTATGGCAAACGCGGTCTCGTTGTGGAGCAACCGCTGATACCACGCCTCGCGACGAAAGATCAGCTTGCCCGCGAAGAACGTCACGCGTGGAGACTCCTTCGCCACCTGCAGGCACAGCTTTTCGCCCTCGTCTACCGCGTCGGTGCCGATGGCCATCCGATAGGTCGACGGGATTCCCATGCCGCGACCCAGATCCACGTACCTCCGAAGCGTCTGCTCGGTCCGGTCCCGCAGCCGTTCGATGGCGTGCTCCCCCTTGAACTCGCCCGAGTCGATCACCCCGACGGAAAGGAACACGAGATTCTTGTAGTGGCCTGGAAAGGCACGGAAGATGTTGAGCATCGAGTGAATACCGACGCCGCTGTATCCGCCGACCAGCAGCGCCGCCGTCGGCTGCGTCGGATCGGGATCACCCGGCGGGCTCGCCGCGGTGCGCGGCACCTTCTCGAGCTCCGCGTAGAGCCGCGCCAGCTTGCTGGAAACGGTCCGGTAGTGCGCGTGGATCAGGAAGCACAGCACGACCAGACTCGCCGTCGCCAGAAGCGTGATCCAACCCCCCTCGGTGAACTTCTCCACCGTCGTGATTACCAGGATCGTGGCGCAGAGAAGGAAGCCGCACACAAAGAGCGCGGATTTCCGCTTCCACGTCGGCCGGCCGGCGCGAATCCGGATCCACAGGTGCGCCATGCCGAACATGGAGAGCGAGAAGGTGAGGAACACGTTGATGCTGTACATGACGACGAGTCGCCGTACGTCGCCGTGCGTGTGCCAGAGCGCCAGAAGCGATGCCGTGCCCATCAGCACGATGCCGTTCTGCGCCGAAAGCCGTTCCGACAGCGCCGCAAAGCGCCGGGGCATCCAGTTGTCCACCGCAAGGTTCGCCAGGACCCGCGGCCCGTCGACGAAACCGGTCTGTGCCGCCACGACAAGCAGGCCCGCCTCCGAGAGCAGCGTGAGGATGACGAACGTCCTGCCGTACGAGAGCCCGCTCGTGACGCGTTCGACCAGGACGGCGTTCATCGTCTTGCCGTGCACCGGAGCCACATCCCAGAGGAGGTAGCACATGAGCAGGCCGCCGGCGGTAAACGCCAGCGAGACAGCCATGTAGAGCATCGTACGTTTGCCGGTGTGAACTCGCGGCTCCCGCATCACAGGAAGACCATTGGATACCGCCTCGATCCCCGTGTACGTGCCCCCCCCGAGCGAGTACGCATGGACGAAGAGAAGCAACATGCCGCCGGCGCCGAGGGTGGCGAGACCCTGGCGGAATCCCGTGCCGACCGACCGTGCGACGGCGGGGACATCGGGAACATGGGCGGCGATGCCGCCCACGATCAGCACCAGATGCGTAATCGCAAAGAGAACGAAGATCGGAGTGAGCGTTAGTACCGATTCGCGCACCCCGCGGATGTTGATCGCGACGAGGAAAAGGATCACGAGCACTTCGACGGCCAGCTTCGACGCGTGCCGGTACGCCTCATCCCCCGGCGCCGGCGACGGCAGGAAGCTGAAGAGCGCATCGCCGCCGGCGGCGATCGACACCGTGATCGTCAACATGTAGTCAACCAGCAGTGCGCAGCCCGAGACGACGCCCACCCGCGGCCCCAGCAGCTTCGTGGCCACGACGTAGCCGCCGCCGCCCTGCGGAAACTCCTCAATGATCCGACTGTACGCCGCCGCGATCGTGAAGACGGTCACCGCCGTCAGTCCGGCGAGCGCGACGGCCAGATAGGTGTGGCTGCCGTGGTGCAGCGTAAACAGCGTGCGATACGCCTCGTCCGGCCCGTACGACGACGACGACAACCCGTCCGCTCCGAGACCGATCCACGCCAGGACCGGAATCAGCGAGATGTGACGAAGAATCGAGCGGTCGGACAGATCGCGCGGAGCCCCGAACAGCAGCCGCCTGATCCTGGCGGAGCGGCTCAGAGGCTCCGCGGAATCAGCCTGCTCCCGCAACTTGCCGTGACCCGTGCCCGGATCATCACCCATGGCGCAGACCTCCGGAGCCCGATCTGGAGAAGATCGACCTCCGGACCCTTCCGGCAGGTGCTCCTCCTTCGACGCCTGCGAGGTTAGCTGACGGGCTCGGGCCGAAGAAGGTTGCCCTACGCGTTCGCGCAGAGTCGCGCTGCGGCGATTCGCCCCGGAATTCGGTTCCCCCGCTCCCGCGAAAGGCCCGCAGGATTCGGCGGCTATGGCTCAAGCGCATATGATAGCGCGCCGCTCCGCCGACGCAACCACCCGACGGCCATGGTGTCAGGACCTTTCGGACATCCGCCGCTGCGCCGGGCTCTCCATCCTGTACCCTGCCGTCGGCCGCAGCCAGCCGTTCCGCAAGGCCCGTTATCCGCTGGCAGGCGGATACCACCCGCGCATCCTTTCGGTCCTCACGGATCAGGCTGCCGGTCCTGCAATCGATAACGCCGATCTCCGACCCCGACGGACGTGGCACCGGCGGAAGAGGGGCGTTTCGCGCCGTGAGCGGTTGGCCCTTTCGCCCATCCCCTGCGCTTCGCGGCGAATCCTCCCGCGGCTATAATGGCGGCGAACGGTGAAAGGATGATTTGCGTCACAGTCAACGGTTCCCGCGAACAGCTCGACGACGGCGCGACGGTCGCGCAGCTCATCGCGAAGTACAGGCTCGCCCCGCCGCGCGTCGCGGTCGAGGTAAACCAGGAACTCGTCCCGCGCCGCGACTATGAGCAAACGCCGCTCCGCGACGGCGACCGCGTGGAAATCGTTACGTTCGTAGGAGGCGGTTGATGGCGGACAGCACGCTGAAGATCGGACCGTTCGAGTTCACCTCGCGGCTCTTCGTGGGCACGGGCAAGTACGCAACGTTCGAGCTCATGGCCGAGGCGCTGGAGGCCAGCGGCTGTCAGGTCGTCACGGTCGCCGTGCGGCGCGACGTGCTCTCGCCCGACGGCACGCGAAAGGAAAAAAGTATCCTCGACTACATCGATCCGGCCCGATACACGATCCTGCCCAATACGGCGGGCTGCTTCAGTGCCGACGACGCCGTCCGCGCCGCCCGCCTCGCGCGCGAGCTTCTGGAGGGCCTCGGCAACCGCGGCGCCGCCTGGGTGAAGCTCGAGGTCCTGGCGGACAAGAGGACGCTCCTGCCCGACCCCGTCGGGTCGTTGCAGGCGACCGAGCGCCTTGTCAAGGACGGTTTCACCGTACTTGTGTATACGTCGGACGACCCGATCATTGCGAAGCGACTCAAGGACGCCGGCGCCACGAGCGTAATGCCCGCCGGCTCGCCGATCGGCAGCGGCCAGGGCATCCTGAACCCGAACAACATCCGCATCTGCCTGGAGTACCTCAAGGAGAACGACCCGGACTATCCCGTGATCGTGGACGCAGGCGTGGGCACGGCCTCGGATGTGACCATCGCGATGGAACTCGGCTCGGACGGCGTGTTGCTCAACACCGGCGTGGCATCCGCGAAGGATCCGGTCACAATGGCACGGGCAATGAAACACGCCATCGAGGCCGGTCGCCTCGCGTACCGGTCCGGGCGAATCCCGAAAAAGCTTTACGCCACGGCGTCGTCGCCGTGGACCGGCCTGATCGAGCCGGCGGCCCCGGCGCGGTGACTCCGCCGTCCGTCATTCGGCCACCCGTGCGAAACAGGTGTCCGCATGAGTTCGTTCGTGACGCGTTTCGATTAGCTTCTGCATGC
>CAZMVY010000190.1:0-9870 GCA_964569765.1 uncultured Planctomycetales bacterium | reverse complement strand
TTCTCCGTTCCCGCCGATGCTGTCACGGACCCCAAGACACCGGGCAGGAGGCTCTGCATCTTGACTCGACCCCGACCCGTCGTTAGGTTGACTCGCTCCGGCTGGGTTTTCCACGAGTCCTGCGGACAGGACGAATCATGCGACGAATCACAGTTTGCCTGTTGACGCTCGCCATCTGCTGCGGCCAGCAGTGCGGCGGCGTCCCGAATGACGGTTCGAGCGGTTCCGGGGGTTCCGGCGGCAGCAACAGCGGCGGCGGGACAGGGCCGAACCCCGACAACGCCGTCGGCATCTTTGACAACAGCAACATCTACGAGGTAACGAGCAACCCAATCGCCCCCGCGCAGTTCACGACCGACCGGCCGTACACAATCACCTTCGCTGAGACGCTCCACTGGAACGACGGCAAGGGCACAACCAAGGCCGGCACGATCTCGCTGCGATCCACCGCGGGCGTCACGTATGGCCCCTGGCAGACGACCGGCAAGGCCGGCACCTCCGGCGCACCGAACGTCTACTGGCAATGCTCCCCGAACATCGCTCTGCCGGTCGGCACCTACACCGTCGTCGATTCCGAGCCCGCCACCTGGTCGTGGAACGCGGCCTCCGGCTCGGCCGGCATCTGCCTGATCGAGGGGATTCCCTCCGTGACGCCCGGCGACATTACGGGCGAAGCCTCCACGCCCGCAATCGATATGTGGACCGAACTCGCCAAGCGGCCGTACATCACGGTCCACTTCGACGACGGCTATGCGGACTCGCCCGCAGAGGGCCCCAAGCACTCCGAGGAATGGAGGGCTCGCATCACCTGGTCCAGTCGGTTCTTCGCGACGGCCCAGCGAATCAACGGCTGCGATATCATCGGCACGCTCTCCGCGGACGGCACAAGCGCCGTCACCATTCAGGCCACCGACCAGTCGGCCGCCACGCAGGGCGCTGAGCGATGGATCATTCTCAAGGACATCCCGTATGTGCAAGGCCCGGAACCGGGCGACCTGTCGGGCAAGCCGGGCATGGTCTTTGCCGTAAACGGTGTCGGGGCGAAGTCCCATGTCGATCTGAGCTTTTCGGCCATTGAAAACGGCGAACGATGGCTTGTGACGGAGGCGGACATCGTGACGTGGTACAAGTCCCACGTCTGGGTACGCTTCAGCGCAACGCCCTGAGGCGGATCGCCGCCTTGTGCGACTGCTCTGTGAGCAGCGTCAAATGGAACACAGTACCCCTCACCGAAGGACTTTCGTGCAGGCCATTCGTCCTCCGGGGCTCTCCCTGGTGGTCCTGAGCCTCGGCCTTGCCGCGTGCTCGTCCAAGCCGCCGCCTCCGCCGTCGACCGCCCCCGCCGCGAGTATCGACGTCCGCTTCTCCCCGAGGGGCGGCTGCACCGACGCGATCGTGGCCGAACTGAACCGCGCCCGGAGCACGATCCGCATCCAGGCGTACTCGTTCACCTCCGAGCCGATCGCCCGCGCCGTCGCCGAGGCGCGCAAACGCGGCGTGCGCGTCGAGGCTGTCCTCGACAAATCGAACCGCACGGACCGCTACTCGGCCGCAACCTTCCTGAAGAATCAGGGCGCGGACGTCTTCATCGACGCGAAACACGACATCGCCCACAACAAGATCCTGATCATCGACGAGCGCGTGCTCTTCACCGGCAGCTTCAACTTCACGAAGAACGCCGAGGAGTCCAACGCCGAGAACCTCCTCATTATCCGGGACAATCCGGACCTGATCGCCCGCTACCTCGCGAACTTCACGGAGCACCGCCGCCACAGCGTGCCGTACGAAACGGCCGCCCCGTCGGGGCCCAACGCTCCCGGTGCTGGCATCGCTCCGCCGACACCGCCGGAAACGGATCGCAAGACCCGGTTTGTCGGCAGCCGGACGAGCAACGTGTACCATTATCCCGGCTGCTCGGCGGTCCGGACGATCAGCCCCGGAAACCTCGTAGAGTATTCCTCGCCGCCGGCAGGCAAGCATCTGCATCAGGGCTGCCCGCAGTAGATCCCGCCGCGTGCCAAGGGCCGGCCGCCCACTCGCGAAACAGCCGCCGCAGCACATCGTACTTCGGCATACCTCTCTTCTGATGGCAGTACGCGAGCACACCGTCCGCGCAGCGCCGACCCGCCTGCATCACCTGGCTCACGTACTCGGGCGTCGAGTCCTCCAGACGCGCATGCTTCGTAACATACACGTCGATGATGACCGGCACATCCGGCCCGACAACCTCGCGAACCCTGCCCACCTCGTACTCGACCCGACTGGCGTCCGTCAGGTTCGCCTTGCCCGAGTCATGCCGGTAGGGAAAGAGCACACCGTCGAAGAGCCCCTTGTAGTCGTCGGCGAACTGGGACGTGACCTGCCGGAAGTAGAGACAGGGCACGAACAGGAGCCGCGGGTTCTCCCCGGCCGCCTCGCGGATTCTCCGCATCTGCTCCGGCGTATAGACCTTGAGGTTGTGCGCGTAATCGTCAATGCTCCATGCGACAAGGTTGGGCTCGCGAAGGCTGAGTCGGGCGATTTCCCTCGCCCAGCGTTCGTAGTCCAGCCGGAACGGCTCGGAATACTGCTTCGTGTGCGGCGGCGACTCGGAAGGCGGCACGAGCGTGACCCACACGCGGATGCCCTGCTTGCGGGCAGGCGACAGAAACCGTTGCAGGTCGTCCCAATCGTTCGGCCCGTGCCAGATCAACCAGTTGTAGGTGTTCACACGCAGGTCGGCCAGCTCATCGAGCAGCCGGGGGATGTCCACGCGACCGTCCGCACCCCGCGGCTCGCCGTCATACGTCCCGAAGCATCCGCGTATCGGTGCCGTACGGTCCCCGCGACCGCCGGCCTGCGGCTCTGGCGTCCTGCCGGCCGACGCACATCCGGCCGTCCACACCAGGGCAAAGCAACTCATAGCGGCAACGACAGGTAATGTCTGTTTTCTTTTCACGGGTCAATCTCCTTCGAAATGGTAACGGATGGCGTCTTCCGCGAAACCGTTTTCGCCTGCGACGCGGCCCGGCACCGCATTTCTGTTGCCCTCCCTCGCCCCAACCGGCCGAAACGCGCGTACCGCAAAGGGCGCCGATGTCGCTTTCGCCGAGACAGTTATGCCTCTTGGGCGATGGGCATTTGCCCGCCTCCAGACTTCACGGGCGGACGAACGCCCGCCCCCATTTCCGCCGCCGGCACGTGAGTCGCCGACTGAAAGCGGCACTAATGATGCCGCCCGATCCACGTCAACTTACCCGTCGGAAGGAGCGGTTTGCGACATCCGGAGAACAACCGGACGAACCGTCCGGCGGCGCATGGTCCCTTGCTCGCTGCAAGGCGCGGCGTACCCGCAAGCAATCCGCCAGGCGCGTCCGGGACGCTTCGGGGAACATATCGCGCGAGCGCAGAAGTACGATGCCATGAACCCATCAGCCGTTCTCCGCTGGATGGTAACGGTCCGGGTCCTCGCCCGGCTCGGATGCACGCCGACACCGTGTGCCGGCGGGGGGCACGCATGCCGTACACTATCGGCCAGGCCGCCCCGCCAGTGCGCATCACTGCCTGCCGAAATCGCACGGGCCCGGGTCCGCTCGGTCATCGCCGCGCTGCCGCCGCTCCGTGCCGAGGTCGTCGCGATGCGTTGCTTCGGCGATATGAGCGTCGAGGAGATCGCCTCGATCGTCGGCGCTACACGCAAGGATATCGTGGCCATGCTCCGCGATGCCCGGCGGCTCTTGCAGCGAATGCTCTCCGCCCGCCGGATCGCAAATCGCCGTCCCCGGCGCGCCTGTGAAAAGGCGGACGAGCCGGCCCACATTGCTATTCCCGGGGCCTACTTGCCTCCGTGATCGTCCACCCCCCGCGTCCGCATCCGCACCGAATAGAGCCCCGTCCGCGCGGTGATGAACAGCGTCCTGCGGTCCTTGCCGCCGAAGCAGACATTCGCCGGACGCTCCGGCACCTCGATCGTCGCGATCCTTCTACCCACCTTGTCAAAGACGAGCACGCCCTCGCGGGTGAGGTAAAGATTGCCCTCCGCATCGATCGTCATGCCGTCGGATCCGGCCTCACAGAACAGCCGCTTGTTCGCCAGCGAGCCGTCGCGCCGGATGTCATATGCATACGTCCTGTCGGCGGCGATATCGGCGACATAGAGCGTCCTGCCGTCCGGCGTGCCGGTGATCCCGTTCGGCTGCTTGAGATCATCGGCGACCCGCATGAGCGTCTTGCGGTCCGGCGCAAGGAAGTATACCCCCTCGACGTCCTGCTCCTTCGGGCCGCGCCGCCAGTAATCACGTTTGTAGTACGGGTCGGTGAAGTAAAGACCGCCGTCGGGCCGCAGCCAGACGTCGTTGGGGCCGTTGAGCAACCTGCCCCCGTAGCCCTTGACGAGGACGGTCACCTTCTTCGTGTCGCGATCGATCCGCCACAGCTCGTTCTTCCCGTCTGCACACGCCAGCAGGTTGCCCTGGGAATCAAAGATCATCCCGTTCGACCGGCCCGCCGGCTCCAGAAACGTCGAGAGCTTGCCGTCGGCGCTCCAGCGCAGAATGCGGTCGTTGGGTTGATCCGTGAAATACACATCCCCTGCGGCATCGCACGTCGCCCCTTCGGTAAACGCGAAGCCGCCGGCCAGTTTCTCCACCCTGGCCCCGGGAGCGACGACCGCCTCCGCGTGTCCCGGAAAGCCCGCCTCCCCGCGCCCGCCGGCGGGCAAATCGCCCGTTCCTGCCACCGCGAGGACCGACACCGTCGCCACCGCCGTCGTTGCGATACCGGTACGCCACGTGCCTCTGGTCATGGCCACCCTGTCGATGTTCGGCTGAAAGACTCCTGTTGCGCGCACTGCCTGCCGCCCTGGCGAAGCGGCCGCATCCTTCGCGCATATCGGCAGGAACGGGCGGGCTCGGCAAACCGCAGCACCCGCAGGCGCCGACCTACTTCATGTCGATGCCCTTGAGCCGGGCCTTGAGCTTCTCCGCCTTGTCGCCGGCATTCTCCAGCGCGACGTCGTACTTGATCCACTCCTCCGTCACCAGCTTGTAGAGGGAATCCACATACGTCACGCAGCCAAGTTCCTTCATGGCGGGCTTCTCCATCTCCGCCACAGCCTCCTGGTATCGCATTTCGCGAATATAGCGCCGCGTCAGCGGGTTCGGAATGAAGATCTCGTACGCGGGGATCACATCGACGCCCGGCCGGATGCAGGGCAACAGGCGCTGATTGATGATCGCCGCCAGGTTGTCCGCCAGCGTGCCGAGGATGCGCTGCTGCTCGATCGTGTCGTAGTACGCCAGGATGCGGTCGAAGGCCTGCCCCACCCCTTCGCAGTGCAGCGTGCCGTAGATCAGGTGGCCGGCCTGCGCCGTCTTGAGCGCCGCCTCGAGCGACTGCCGGTCACGCATCTCACCCGCCAGACCCGCGTCCGGGTCCATGCGCACCAGGTTCCGCAGCGCGATGTCCTCGTTCGGAATGCCGTCCTCCCCGATCTCGATCTGCACGATGATCGACTTCTTCGGCTGATAGACGTACTCGATCGGGTCCTCGATCGTACAGATCTTCAACTGGAAGTTCCGGTTCAGGTGATCCAGCATCGCCGCGATGGACGTCGTCTTGCCGCTGCCCGTGCTGCCCGACATGATCACGAACCCGTGCTCGCCCTCCGCGATGCTGATGTAGTTGGGCGGAAGGTGATACGCGGAGAAATCCTTGATCGCCTCGAACCGGCGGAAGGAAATGCTCCGCCCCGTGAATGCCTGCACGATGTTCACGCGAAACCGGACGTTGTCCACGTGATACGACATGTCGATGCAGTGGTTGCTCTCGAACCGCTTGCGCTGATTCTCGTTCATGATCGCGTTCGAAAGCAGCACGACATCGTCCGCCGTGAGCTTCGGAAACTTCAGGCTGCGGATCACCCGCTCCACGCGGAAGTCCGGCGGACGGCCGGGGTTGATGTGCAGGTCCGTCGCCTTCGGCGCCTTCGCGCCACCCTTACCGGATTCGGCCTCCTGCTGCCACTGGGCCATCATCCGCAGGAGCGCATCCATGACCTGCCTGGCGTTCTTCTCGGTGATCGGGTACTCGAGCTTCCCGCGCGATGCGCTGCCACCCGACGACGCAGCGGGCGACTCGAGCCCCTCCCGCTCGTCCCCGCGGAAAGACGACGAAGTATCGGCTGTTGTCATGCCCATACCATAACAGGGGCCCCGCCCTGCAACAACCCCGATCCCGTCACGCCAACCGCGGCGAGAGGCATCCATCCGCGCCCGATGCCGCCGGGATCCGTCCGCCCTGAATCGACGCCCCCCATGAATACCGGAGGCGTCTATTCGACAATTGCAGACTCGATCCCGTACACTCCCGTTACCCGCCCCGGGAGGTCGTGCGAGCATGCCGATCGGCAAGCGCACCCGGGATTCTCTGGAGGTGCTGACATGGTGCCCGGATCGCAAACCCTCCGCCTGCCGGCGATGTCAACGCTGCTCCTTGCCTTCGCGCTTGGCGCCCGCGCCGCCGAGGCCGCCATGGAAGGCTCGGCGGCTGCCCCGGGCGAGGCGCTCGATGCCGCGCCCTTCGGCTTCCCCCTACGGGAGGCGAACGGCCGGACCTTCGGTGTGCGCTGGGCCGAACCGCGGAAGATCCGCCGGGTCATCGTCGAGTTCGCCGAGAACGCCGCCGTTCCTGCCCCGGACACGGTCCGTCTGCAATACTGGCACCGCTCCTGGGACGGCAGGCCCGATCCCATTCTCGCGGAACACGGGGCCGGCCCCGTCGGCTGGGCTGCCATGGATGACTGGACCAACGGGGTGTGGAAGAACGCCGACGCCAGGTGCCGCGTCGAGGGCCGACGATGGATCTTCACCTTCGCCCCAACCGGGGCCGCCGAATTCAAGGACCTTGGCCACCCTGGCGTCGGCTATCGCAAGACGCTGAAAATCCGCGTCGCCGCCGACAAACCCCTTCCCCCGGTCGCGCGCCTGCGTGCCTTTACCGACGCCGTGTACCGCCCGCTGACCGTGCGAATCCGCTGGGGCCACCCTGCCCGCGGGGGCGTCCCCGAACCCGACGGTGACGACTCGGGCGTCCTCGAAGTCTTCAACGGCGCCCTCCTTGCCGTCCGCCCGATCCCCGGCAGCCTCGTCCGGATCGATAAGAACGGACGCTGGACGACGCCCCCCGGCGCCGAAAACGGCATCGAAGCAGACCTGATGATGGCCGTGGACCCGGTGAATCCAGGTTACGACCGCACGATCGTCACCGTGCGGTCCAGATACCGCCCCTTTTCCTTCGCCGCCGACGAAGTCGCCCGCGGCGACCGCATCCTCGTGGACGACCTCGGTATGCTCGTCGTTCGCGGCGACGACGCCGTCACGCTGGAAGGCTACCGCGATGCCCGCCGCGAATTCGCCGGCCGGACGGTCTACGACCGGGTGTTTGAGCAACCGGAGCAGTCCCTCTCGCGTGCCTGGAACGACATGCCGTTGAAGCATCCTCTCTACTTCGTCCACGGTCTGCCCGGCAACCGCAACGCCATGCACCAGATGCCCGACGGCAGCATCGAGATCACGGCCAGCCGCCGCTGGTTCAACCTGCCCGAAAGCCCCCGGGATTCGAAACGCAAGCTCTGGGATGGGGAGTCGCTTACGATCCGCTTCGGGCTTCCGGCCGATTCCCTGCGCGGCGGCCGCGAGCTGAGCGAGGGCTACCTGCCCCTGCTGCGAACATGGTGGCAGGACGGTCCCCTGTACTACGAGCAGTGCACGATCCTCGACAAACTCGACGGCAATCTCGGCACGATCACCCTGGATGACCCGACCGTCCTGCTGATGCGCGTGCGGATCGTCAACACCTCGGCCACCGACCGCAGCACCGCCCGCCTGCTGATCCAGTCGTTTGGTGCCGGGGCCGAGCAACTCCATCTGGATGGGGATTGTGTAACGGCTGCCGGGAAGGACGGCCCCCGCGTGCGCTGCCTGCTGAACCGCAACGGCCGTGGCGACATGGCCGTCGAGACCGACGGCCTCCGGTGGTCGCTTGCACTGGCCCCGGGCGAGTCGCACGACGTCTACCTGCTCATCCCATCCATCACGGTCAGCCGTCCCGACGAGGTCGCCGCCCTTCGGTCACGGCAATTCGAGACCGACGCCGCGCGGATCAGCGAATTCTGGCGTGATCTGACCGCCCGGGGTGCGCAACTCACGACGCCCGAGCCGTGGCTCAACGACTTCTACAAAGCCCACGTGCGCCACCTCTTCGTAAACTGCCTGAAGGAAATCGGCTCGAACCGCCTGCATGCGCACGTCGGCACCTTCCACTACGGCGTGTACCCGAACGAATCCGTCATGATGATCAGCGACCTTGACAGGCGCAGCTATCACGACACCGCCCGACAGTGCCTTGATTCGTTCCTTCACTACCAGGGCACAGCCCGGTTCCTTGGCAACTATACGAGCACGGATGGTCTCTTTTACGGCGCCGGCGGCGCGGAAACCGGAAACTACAACAAGAGCCACGGCTACGTCATGTGGGCCATGGCCGAGCATTGGTGGTTCACCCGCGACCGCGTCTGGATGGAACGGGCCGCGCCGAGGCTCGTAAAGGCCTGCGACTGGGTCATTCGCGAGCGCCGGGCTACGATGAAGGACGACACGGACGGTACGCGGCCGATCGAATACGGCTTCCTGCCCGCCGGCTCCCTGGAGGATGTTACGGACTTCTGGTTCTGGCTCGCGACGAACGCCGCCACCGTGTGGGGCTTCGACGCGCTCGCCGCGGCCCTGGCCGACTACGGACACCCGGACGGCACCCGCCTCCTCCGGGAAGCCGGCGCCTACCACGAGGATGTGATGCGCGGTCTGACCGAGTCCCGCATCCGCACACCCGTTGTGCGCCTCCGCGATGGCACATACGTACCCAAGTACCCCTCGCACCTTCATATCCGCGGCCGCGCCTACGGCTGGCTCCGCGAGACGCTCGAGGGCGCGATCTTCCTGCTCTACTACGGCCTGATCCCGCCGGACGCACCCGACGCGCGATGGATCCTGAAGGACTACGAGGACAACCTCTACATCTCGACCGACTACGGGTACGCGATTCCGAACTTCGACGCCTTCTGGTTCTCGCGCGGCGGCTTCTCCATGCAGGCGCAGCTCCTCGACGGACCGCCCCCCTACCTGTACCGCGACGAGATCAAGCATTACCTCCGAGCCTACTTCAACGGCTTCGCCTCGGCCTTCTATCCCGAGATCCGCATGTGCAACGAGCATTCCCTGCCCGAACTCGGCTACCCGCGCGGCGATCACTTCAAATCGTCGGACGAGGCACAATCGGCGTTCTGGCTGCGGCTCATGTTCGTCCGCGAGAACGGCAGCGACCTGTATCTGGGCCAGGCGATCCCGCGCGAATGGCTGAAGGACGGCCGAAGCGTCGGCATTGCGCAGGCGGCCTCGCACTTCGGCCCGCTGTCACTGCGGATCGAGTCGCACGCCGCGACCGGCCGAATCAGGGCCACCGTCGCCCCGCCGGAGCGAACGCACCCGCGGAACATCTACCTCCGCATCCGCCACCCGGAATCCAAGCCCATCCGGAGCGTCACGGTCAACGGGAAACCATACGATCAGTTCAACCCAGAGAAGGAGTGGGTCGTCCTGTCCGGCACTGTGGAAGGCGTCCAGGAGGTAATCGCAGAGTACTGACAACCGCAGAGGCGCAATCGGGCTTGCTGCGGTTGCCGAACCGAACTCGAGGCGCCGGCAAGCGCCCAACGTTCATTGCGAGGAAACCACCAATGAAACCTGAGATCCGCAAGCCGACCGACGAGGAAAAGCGAATCGCACGAGCCTGGCCCGTCTGGAGCAAGGAGGCGAGCGAGTTCCCGTGGGAGTA
>CAZMVY010000189.1:0-9929 GCA_964569765.1 uncultured Planctomycetales bacterium | reverse complement strand
TCGCGGGCGGAATTCAGGCACTTGCCGGCTCGATCTTCGCCGACATGCTGCCCTTTGATCGCTCCAGCCGCCAGTCGGGGCCATAGGCGTGAATCTGGTCGCGTTTCAGCTCGGCGCGCTCCAGCGTCGTCGTCTCGACGATCACGCGCCCGGTCGTATCCACTTCCTTCGCCATCTGAAACGCCCGCTCCTTCGAATGGCCGAAGAGCTTCTGCAGCATCTCGATCACGTAGTCGTACGTATGGTCGTCGTCATCCAACAGAATCACGTGGTACGGAGGCTGCGGCCTGGGCTTCGCGTCGGAGACGGCCGGCGCGGGGGGCGCAACGGGCGCGGGAGCTTGCGTCTGTGCCATATCCATTCGTCCTGCGTCTGTCCGCTGGATTGTAACCTTCAGGCGTCCGCCCGGCCACGCGGATCACCGGGCGGCGGAATCGCAACGCGGCCCCTTTCGGCGGATCGCTTCGTGTATCGCCACGCGCGGGAACCGCGATTGAGAAAGTCGGCAAAAGCCGGCACGACCCGCCCGCGCTTTGCGTAGTAGTACTGAATCCCCCGCCAACACGCGAGGTTTGCGATCCAGGCGCGGCTCTTGATCGGCCAGAATTGAAGCCGCTGCACCGACGAGCGCAGCGAGAAGAACTCCGCAAACGCCGCCATCTGGGCGTGGCGCAGCTCGTCCACGCTCATCCGCTTCGGCTCAAAGACCACGCTTGCCCCGTTGTAGCGGTCCCAGTTCGTGCAGGTGATGCGGCCCTCGCGTTTGTACTGCTCCCAGACGCCGGTGCCCGGGTAGGGCGTCAGGATCGGGAAGCACGCCATGCTGAGGTTCATCCGCTGCGCGAAGCGGCAGACGTTCATGCAATCGCGCCAGTCATCGTGGTCAAAGCCGAAGATGAACGCGCCCCAGAGGCTGATGCCCGCCGCCTGGATCTTGCGGATCCGCCACTCGTACGTCTCGCTCCTGACGTACTTCTTGCCGGCCTCGCTGAGCGTCTCCTGCTTGGGGCTCTCCAAGCCGAGGATCAGGCCGGCGCAGCCGCTCCGCTTCATGGCCGCCAGCAGCCTGTCGCTACGCGAGATGAGGATGTCACACTGGCTCGCCCAGTTCACCCTGAGGGGCTCCAGGGCCGCGCAGAGCTCCAGGGCCCACTCCTGGTTACCGGCAAAGTTGTCGTCGGCGAAGATGAAGCACCAGCTCCGGTACCGCTCCTTCGCCTCTCGGATCTCCTCGACGATGTCGCGGATCTCCCGCTGGCGGAACTTACGGCCGAAGACGCCCGGCGTCGTGCAGAAGGTGCACGTGTGCGGGCAGCCGCGGGTCGTCTGGATCGGGTTGAAGATCAGGTAGTCGCGCGGATTCAGGAGGTCCTTCCGGGGCGTGGCGATCGGAGCGGAAGGGTACTCCGCCCAGTCGTACACCCGCTTCAACTGCCCCCGCTGCCAGTCGGCGATCATGTGGGGCAGGGTGCTCTCCGCGTCGCCCTTCGCCACGGCGTCGCAGTGCGGCAGGGCGTCATCCGGCAGCGCGCTCGGGTGAATGCCGCCCATGATGACCGTCACGCCCAGGCGGCGATACTCGTCGGCGATCGCATAGGCCCGGTTCGCCTGCGTCGTCATCGCGGTGATGCCCACGATATCGACGTCGGCCCTCGGGAGGTGCGGCCGCTCCATCGCGCATTCGTCGACGATCTCGATTTCCCAGTCGTGCGGCATGACGGCCGCGCAGATGCTCAGGCCCGTCGGATGAAAAACCGCCTTGCGGGTGAAGGTCATGTGCCGGATCAGTCCCGGCATCGTAACCGTGGACAGCGCGCAGTTCGGGTTGATGAACCGGATCTTCCGATGCGTGCGTGGTTCAGCAGGTACCGCCGCCATTGTCCGCTGCCTCATCAATCCGCCGATGGAGCCGACTACGCAAGTGTGGGCTTCCGGGCAACGCGCCGTTCATCAGCGGAATCTGCGGATTACCGAAGCTGCTCTCGCAGGGCATGGGCCCCGGCCTTCAGCGCAGCAGCCAGCCCTTCCGCGTTCCTGCCGCCGGCCTGAGCCATGTCGGGCTTGCCGCCCCCACGGCCGTCGATGTGCGCGGCGATCTCCCGGATCAGATTCCCGGCGTGCAGCCCGTTCTTCTTCAGATCCTCGGTGACGGCCGCGAGCAGCAGCGGCTTGCCGCCCTCCCCGCGCATTCCCAGCAGCACCGCCGCGGAACCGGCCTGCGCGCGAAGCCAGTCGGCCGCCTCGCGAACCTGTTCCACCGGCGCGTTCGGCACTTCGCCGACGATGAGGGCGTGGCCGTTGATCCTCTCGGCGGCGTCGAGGAGCTGCTGACGCACGGCCCGCATGGCGCCGGCGGATTCGGCGGAAGCCTGCTTGCTCTGCTGTTTCGCGATCTGCTGGAGCTCGGCGACGGCGTCGCGCAGTGCGATGCGGTCGCGAAGCGGGATCTCGGCGTCGAGCATCTCCCTCTGCAGCTCGGCCAGCTCGCCGGCCACCCGCTCGGCCGGCCCGGCCTTGATCGACGCGGCCCTTTCACGCAGTCGCCGGCCGGTCTCGATGGCCTTCTCCGCCTTCCCGCCCGTGATGCCGACGACGCGGCGGATGCCCTTCGCCACCGCCTCCTCCGAGACGAGGACGAACCCACCGATCTCGCCCGTACGATTCACGTGCGTGCCGCCGCAGAACTCGACGGGGTACTTCATCCACTCGGGGTTCTTCGGATCGCGGAGCATGGCGTCGATGTCGGCGCCGCACGAGACGACGCGGACCTCGTCCGGGTATTTCTCGCCGAAGACGGCCCGCAGCGTGTTGATCTTCAGGGCGTCCGCCTGCGGCACCACTTTCGTATGAACCGGCAGATCGGCCCTGATCTTCTCGTTGCACAACGCCACGACGCGATCGATCTCCTCCGGCGTAAGCGGCTTGCTGTGCGAAAAATCGAACCGCGTCCTGTCCGGATCGACGAGCGAACCCTTCTGATCAACCTTGCCGCCCCCGCCGAGTTCCAGCACCTCGCGCAAGGCCCAGTTCAGCACATGGGTCACGGTGTGGTTCCTGCGCGTCTGCTCGCGCCGTGCATCCACCGCGAGCGCAGCCTCCTGACCCGGCTCGATCCTTCCACGGGTCACCCGCCCTACATGCGCGACGGCATCGCCGAGCTTCTGCGTCGTCTCGACCTCGAACACACCGGTATCCGAGGTGATCTCCCCCCTGTCGCCAACCTGCCCGCCCGCCTCCGCGTAAAAACAGGTGCGATCCAACAGGAGCGCGACCCGGTCCTCCGTACGTTCCAGGACGCCCGACGTTCGCATCTCGTTTCCGGCAACCCAGCCGACGATCCGGGCCCTTGCCGATCGTCCCTCGTACTTCGGAGAATCATCCGTCGGCGGCAACCCGCCTTCCACGGCCAGGGCGAGAACGTCATGCGACTTGCCGGCCGAACGGGCCCTTTCCTTCGCCTCCTCCATCAGCCGTTCGTACTCATGAGTATCGACGGTCATGCCGCGCTCGCGGGCCATGACCTCGGTCAGATCGATGGGAAAGCCGTACGTGTCGTGCAGACGAAAGGCATCTTCGCCGCTGACGACGGCGCGGCCGGCCTGCCGGGAGCGATCGGCCGCCTCCTCGAACAAGGCAATGCCCCGGTCGAGCGTTCGAATGAACGACTCCTCCTCCTCACGAATCAGGTCGGCGACGTGATCAGGCCTGGTCCGCAGTTCCGGAAAGGCGCGGCCCATCGCATCCACGACGACCGGAACGAGCCTGCACAGAAACGGCTCACGTACGTCGAGGTACTGGCGGCCGTACCGTACCGCACGCCGAAGGATTCGCCGCAGAACGTAGCCGCGCCCCTCGTTGCCCGGCACCGCGCCGTCGGTCAGCGCGAACGTCAGACACCGGATATGGTCGGCCACGACGCGGTAGGCGATATCCTTCATCAGTGCGGCGCTTGCTCGCGCTGCGCGTCCTGTTGCGTTCGTAGGCTCCGCTGTGCGGACGGAATCGGTCCGCGAAGCGGACCCTGCGTCGCTTCGTCGCTCCGTCGCTTCGCCGCCCGGACCCGACTCCAGCAACCCCGTGTACGCCGGCGCGCCGGTGACGCACCGAATCCCCTCGAAAATCGGCGAAAACACGTCGGTGTCGTAGTTGCTCACCTGCCCAAGCCGCCCGGTCTGCATCCCCTGAAGCACGGCCGTGATCCGCTCGAACCCCATGCCGGTGTCCACGTGTTTCGCAGGCAGCGGCGTCAGCCTTCCGTCGGGCGCGCGGTTGTACTGGATGAAAACGAGGTTCCAGATCTCCATGACGCGCGGATCGCCGGCGTTGACAAGTCTGCCGCCGCTCAGGTCGGGCGTCTGGTCGATGTGGATCTCGCTGCACGGACCGCACGGACCGGTGTCGCCCATCTCCCAGAAATTGTCCTTCTTGCTCCCGGGGTGGATGTGCGTGGGGTCGATATCGGTCACCGACGCCCAGAGGTCGCGGGCCTCGACATCGGGCTCCAGCCCCTCCTGCTCGTCCCCCTGGAAGTACGTCGCGTGCAGGCGGCGCTTGTCGATGCCCCACACCCTTGTCAGCAGTTCCCACGCCCAGGCGATCGCTTCCTTCTTGAAGTAGTCGCCGAACGACCAGTTCCCGAGCATCTCGAAGAAGGTGTGGTGGTACGTGTCGTGGCCGACGTCGTCGAGGTCGTTGTGCTTGCCGCCGGCCCGGATGCACTTCTGCGTGTCGACGGCCCGCGAGTACGGACGGGAGCCCGTCGCCAGGAACACATCCTTGAACTGATTCATGCCGGCGTTGGTGAACAACAACGTCGGATCGTCGTGCGGCACGACGGGCGAGGAGGGCACCGCCGTATGCCCGTGGGCGACGAAAAACTCGATGAACTCAGATCGTACCTGATCGGCAGTCTTCACGTTCGGTAACCCTGGTGAACCCGGCCTGGGCGGAGCCCGTGAGCCGACAACCGTCGCGGCTCGCCCCGAGTCCGTTGATTCTATAGCGAACCCGGCGAGGATGCGAGAGGCCCTTTGGCCGGCGCAAAGCCGAGGGGTGTTGGCGGAACGGGATGGCGGGCCTAAGCTAATCGCGTGGACCTGGACAACCTGTTCGAGCATCGCACGGACGTCTGCGACACGAACCCCGACTGGGGCAAGGCCCTGCCCGGCGGCGGCGGGGTCTACGCGCTGACGGCCGCGGAGGGCCGCCTCGTCCTGCTGGCAAGCAGCGAGAGCGTGCGCCGCGCGGTCGGATACCGGCTTTCGCCTCCGCCGGAGGCATCGAAAAAGCGAGCCGATCTGAAGGCCGTCGTGCGGCGCATCTACTGGCGACGCACCTGCTCGCCCTTCGAAACGGCATTCGAGTTTCACCGGATCGCCCGAACCCTGATGCCCGACACCTACCTGGACGCGTGCGCGTTCGGGCCCGCCTGGTTCGTACACGTGAACCCGTCGGATCCTCTGCCGCAGTTCGTGCCGGTAAAGCTCGTGCCGGGGGCCGGCAACGCCCTGGGGCCCTTCCCCACACGCGCGGCCGCCGAGCGATTCATCGAAATGCTGGAGGACCTCTTCGATCTCTGCCGCTACTACCACGTCCTGCAGCAGGCGCCGCATGGGCAGCCGTGCGCCTATTTCGAGATGGGCAAGTGCCCCGCCCCCTGCGACGGGAGCATTACGCTCGACCGCTACCGGGAAATGACGGCGGCGGCGGCGGCGTTCGGCGCAGGCCTCTGGCGTGCGGAGCTGCCGCGATGGGAACAGAGAATGCGGGAGCTGGCACAGCTCCGACAGTTCGAGGAGGCCAACCGCCTCAAGCAGCGTCTTCAACGGGCCGACTGGCTTCGCGGCGAGACCTGTCGCTTCGTCCGCCCGGTCGCGGAGTTCCGGTATCTTGTGCTCCAGCGCGGCGAGGGCACTACGCACGTGCGGCCGTTCTTCGTCCGGGCGGGCTGTATCGAGCGCGGCACGAGTGTCGGCCACAGGGACCTGCCCTCGGCCGCCGCCGGCTGGATCGAGGCCATGCGGGCCGCCGGCCCCGAGGACGCACAGGTTGACCTCGTGCTCCGAAGCGAGTGGATCTGGCTCGTAAGCCATTACCTCTTCAAGGGAACGGACGCACCGGGGCTTTTCCTCGGCCCGGACGAGTGGCCGCATGCCGATCACTGGCTGCCGCACGTGAACGAGAGAATCCTGCGAACGCGGCCGAAGCCGGACGCGAACGTTGAATCGGAAGCGAACCTTGCCGACCGGCCGACACAACCACGGTAGCACGCCCATCCGCGTGCTGATGGCCATTACCGACCTGCAGGTCGGTGGTACGCCGCTGGACGTACTGCGTCTGGCCACATCCCTGCCCCGTGACCGGTTCCGTGTCCTCGTCGTGCCGCTGGCCGACGTCGGGCCCGTCGGCGAACGTCTGCTGGCGGCGGGCATCCCCGTGGCGCCGTGCGGCGCCCGCAGCGCCCGCGATGTACGCGCGCTCCTTCGGCTGTATCACACGATCCGCGCCTTCCGACCGGACATCGTGCACGCCCTGCTCTTTCACGCCAACGTCGCCGCCCGGCTCGTCGCCCCGGCCGCAGGCGTACCGACCGATCGGATTGTCTGTAGCATCCTGACCGTCGAGCGCGAGCGGCCCTGGCACCTCCGCGGCGAGACGCTCACGTGCCGGCGATGCCGATGGATCGTGGGCAACTCCCCATCCGTGGTCGATCACCTGCACCGCGCCGCACGCATACCCCGCAGCCGCCTTCGTCTCATCCGCGGGGCCATCGACACCGCCGCAGTCGCCGTCGCACGGCCGATCCCGCGGCGCAACCTCGGCGTTCCCGAAGACGCCCTGCTCGTGCTCTGGGTAGGCCGCATGGACCCGGTAAAAGGCCTCGACGAGCTCATCCAGGCGTGCGCCATACTTCGAGAACGCGTGCCGATTCACGTCCTGCTCGCCGGCGAAGGTGCGTACGAATCCGCCGTCCGCCGGCGCATCGAAGCGCTGGACGCGGCTTCGTTCGTGCATCGGCTGGGGCGGCGCGACGACATCGCCGCGCTGCTGGCGACGGCGGATCTCTTCGCGTTTCCCTCGCGCTCGGAGGGCCTGCCGACCGCGCTGATGGAAGCCATGGCAGCCGGCAAACCGATCGTCACGACGAATGCCCCCGGCTGCCGCGACCTCGTCCGGGACGGGCAGACCGGCCTGACGGTGCCCGTGGGCGATGCCCGCGCGCTGGCCGAGGCGATGGCAAGGCTTCTGCAAGACGAGGACCTGCGAAGGCGGCTGGGGACGGCCGCGGCAGCGTGGGCGCGGACGCACTGCGACTGGCCTGCGGCGCTGCAACAGTGGATCGCGCTGTATGAAGAATTGTGCGAACGCCCGACGGCGCCCCTCGCAGAACCGCGGAGCGGCGCGAGCCCCCTGCCTCACTGAGCCGCCGACTCTTTCGCTGCCTCGGCAGCCCGCTGAAGGGCTGCCTCGCGAGAGGAGAGCTCGTTATTCAGTTGCGCGTAATAGAGGCGATCGAGAATCGCCTTGAACACCGGGCCCTCGCGCAGGCCCATCGCCTTGAGGTCCTCGCCGCCAACCAGCGGCGGCGGCCGAATCTCCTCCGCGGGAATCGCCGCCGCGCGGGCCCGCACCGCCTCGTACGCATCCAGAGAGCGCCCCTGGGCCTTGCACATGGCCGCGAACTGGGCAAGCAGATCCTGAAACCACGGCGACTGCATGAGAAGCTTCAGGTCGGCCAGCGTAAGCCGCGCCGGCTCTGCCAGGGCGTCCTTGTGCTCCACAAGCCATGCGACGTGCTCCCGCGTCCGGTTGCTGCACGTCAGGGCACGGCAGATGCGATGCACCTCCTTCACCGGCCGGTCGAGCAACAGCACCGCCAGCACCGGCTCGAAGCCCGCGTCCGGCGGCAGATGCGAGAGAACCGCCCGCGCGGTCCGCACATGATCCGCCGACCACGTCGCCCCTGCCCACAGGCACGACAGAAGTCCGGCTTCGTCCATCAGCCGCAGCGATTCGCCCCGATGCGGCCCGTCGAAACTCTTCTCCAGCTCCTCCCGGACCCGCTCCGCGCTCACATTGCGGATCGTTGGGGCCATCTCGCGAACCGCCTCCCACGTCGCAGGTTCGATCCGGCACCCATACGCCGCCGCGAAACGCACCGCCCGCAGCACGCGGAGATAATCCTCGCTGAAACGATGCCGCGGCTCGCCGATCGCCCGAAGCCGCCGTGCCTCGAGGTCCTCCCGGCCGCCCACGAAGTCGATCACCTTCTCCTCGATCGGGTCGAAGAACATCCCGTTGATCGTGAAGTCGCGCCGCCGGGCGTCTTCCTCGGGGGTGCTGAAGCGGACCGCATCCGGATGCCGCCCGTCGGAGTAACTCAGGTCCGTGCGGAATGTGGCAACCTCGATCCAGTGCGGGCCCTCGCGAACGAGCACGACGCCAAACTGGGCACCCACCTTCCGCGTCCGGCGAAACAGCCGCACGATCTCCGCAGGCTGCGCATCGGTGGCGATGTCGTAATCCTTCGGTTCGCGCCCGAGGAGCATGTCCCGGACGCAGCCGCCGGCAAAGTACGCAACATGGCCGTGCGCGTGCAGACGGCGAACGATGGCGACGGCGGCATCACGAAGACCCATCGGCCCCATACAGGCGCAAAAGGGTACGGGGCGATGCCTGCTCCGTCCAGCCTGGAAACCCGGCGCGGCCCGTCATAGACTCGTGTCACGACTATGGCCCTCGCTTCGCCGGATGCCGGTTTGCGACACGTCCGCCGCCGCATGTGGATCACGATCGCCGCGCTCGTCGTGCTCTGGGCGGTGGCAATGCTCTTCCGCTGGGAGATCCGCGCCCGCTGGTGGGGCCACCGAATGGCTCATGCCGACTCGCCGGCGTCGCGCGCGTATTACTTCGCCTGCCTCGCGTCGATCGGCGATCGGGCCGTCGGCACGGCGGACCGCCTCCTGCGAAACGCGTCGCCCGAGGTCCGGCTGGAGGCCGTCGGGATCCTGCACCGGTGCCGCTCCGAGCGGGCCAGGGCCCTGCTGCTGCGGGCAATGAGCGACGGAGACGCCGACGTTCGAGAGGCCGCGGCCCTTGGGCTGGCGCTGTACCACGACAGGTCGGCAATGCCGAGCCTGATGAAAATGCTCCGTTCGGACGAACCGAACACCGCCCTGGCGGCAGCGGTCGCGATGCAGCACATCGGCACGCCGGAGGCGGCGGCCGCGCTGATCGAAACCGTTCGCACCCGGTTGGTTGGAGAGCGATCCGCGACGCTGCGGGCGCAGGCGATCGACTCGCTCGGCCTCATCGGCGACCGGCAAGCGGTGCCCGCGCTGATCGAATGCCTGACGGATGAGCGGCCCGTCGCCACGCAACCCGCCGCCGACCGCGCGCTGCAACGTGCGATCGAGGCGATGGGCGCGGACCTCGCCGGCAAAGGGTTCGATCCGAAGTCCCTCGCGGAGATCCGGGCGCCAGCCACCGTGGCGGACCTCGCGGCACGCGCGCTGCAACGGATCACCGGCGAGTCGTTCGGGTTCCGCTCGACCGACCCGCCGGACCGGAAGGATGCGGTGGCGCGGATGTACACGCAATGGTGGGAATCACACAAGGCCGACGCAGCCCGGGAAACGGCACCGACGACGCGTCCGTCGCCCGCGACGCCTGCCCCCATCGGCCCGCCCTTCGCCCCGGATGGAACAGCGAGATAGTCGACGCCCACCCCGATCTCTGCTTTTTCACTCTTGCACTTTCCCGCTCGTCTTTCTACAGGCTCTTCCACCACGCCACGCCCGCCGAGCCCGTCAGCGGGTCTACGTAGGGAACCATCTCGCCGCCGCCGATCTCCGGGAGCCGCCCGCCGGCCACCGTGTGCCCGCCGACCCCGCCCAACGCCCCGCCGAAGAGCACATCGGAGAGCCAGG
>CAZMVY010000188.1:0-9959 GCA_964569765.1 uncultured Planctomycetales bacterium | reverse complement strand
GCCCAACGGCCCCGCGGCCCGAGAACCGGCCGACGCCGCCGGTGTATCGTCCGGCGATGCCGCACCCGCCGGCAGCGCCGGCCAGCCCGCCGGCCAGTCAACCGGTTCTGACGGGGCCGCCGCCGAGCGTCAAGGTGGACGAGATGACGTACGACTTCGGTAAGCTTATCGGGGTCGAATCGGTTTCGCACACGTTTAAGCTCAAGAACCTCGGTCCCGGAACGCTGACTGTCGAAGGCGTGCAGCCGCAATGCGGATGCACGACGGCCGGCGCGTGGGAGAAAACCGTGGCGCCCGGCGCGGAATGGCAGTTGCCGATCACGCTTCGCACGGCCGGTGCGGAAGGGCGGCTGACGAAGTACATTACCGTCCGGACCAACGATCCGAAGATGCGTGAGTTCCATTACACGATCACCGGAGAGGTGAAATCGCGCTTTGCCTTCAAGCCCATGCGGCATTTTCAGCTCGGCCGGGTGGCGCGCGAGAAAGAGACCCGCAGCGTGGTCACCGTAACGAACCAGACGGAAACGCCCGTTGTGTTTAAGAAGGCCGGCGTGGACTCGAAGTTCTTCCAGGTGCAGCTTCGCGAACTCAGCCCGGGCAAGGAGTATGAGATTACGCTGGTGACGGTTCCGCCGCTGAACGAGGGCTTCACGCAGGGCAAGGTCACCATCGAAACGGACTGCAAGGAGCAACCAACGGTCGAGATGTTCGTGTATGCGATGGTGCCGCCGCGCCTTACGTTGACTCCGACGGTCGTCATGGTGCCGAACCCCCTGGAGGAGGACGCGCGGCGGTCGCTGACGCTGCGCAACGAGGGCGAGACGCCGGTGCATGTGAAGCAGGTGCTGGTGGGCAACCCGGCCATTCAGAGCGACGTGACCCCTACGGAGGAGGGCAAGCTCTATCAGATCTGGCTGACGGTGCCCAAGGGAACGACCGTTCCGCCGACAGGCCAGACGGTGACGATTCTTACCGACGACGAAAAGATGCCCACGTTTGTCGCACAGATTCGAAGCTACGCAGCCCGGCCGCCGACGACGGCTGCCGTGTACCGGCCGACTGCGACTGCACCGGCGGTTCGGTTGCCGACCACCCGGCCGGCGGTGCCGGCGCGATCTCTACGGCCGGCCGGGGCACAGTGATGCGGTTTCTGGCGCGGGTGGGCATCCTCCTGCTGGTGGCGGCGGCGATGGCGGCGGTGACGAATCGCTTGCGTCCCGACGGCATTCCGTGGTTCGTTTCGCGCGACGATGTCTATCCCGCGCCGACGACGCAACAGGTGGCGGCTGCCATCACGCGGGACGAAGTCGAGCGCGCGCTGGATGAGGGTGCGATCCTGATCGACGCCCGCGCTGAGGAGAAGTACCGTAACGGCCACATTCCCGGCGCGCACAATCTTCCGGCGGAATCTGCCGAACAGGATCTGTGGAAGATGTCCACGTGGGCGCCGCGTCTGAACGAACTCGTGATCGTGTACTGCGGGGGCGACGAGTGCGACGAGAGTCTTCATGTGTATGAGCTGCTGAAGCGGGCGGGCTTCACGAACCTGCGTGTATACTTCGGCGGCTGGCAGGAGTGGACCGCCGCCGGAAAGCCCGTGGAGGAGACCGTTGCGCCGTAGGGTTGTCTGGCTGTGGGTTCAGCGGATCGCACGATGGGGGCTCGGCGGATTCTTCGTTTTTGCGGGCGTTGCCAAGCTCGTCGGTCTGAAGTTCTCCTGGGGCGCGGTGTGGCTGCTGCTGACGCAAGGGTCGTGGAGCGGCATCCGGTTTCTGGGCGTCATCGGGTTTCGGGATGAAATCCGGAACTACAGGCTGGGGGCGTTCTGGCCGGTTATTCACCCGGCGGCCATCCTGATGCCCTGGATTGAGATCGTCACAGGTCTGGCGCTGCTTTGCGGAATCTGGGTGGTGGAGTCGGCCGTGATGATCATGGCCATGCTCGTGTTCTTCAATATGCTGGTGGGGTCGGCGATGTACCGCGGGCTGGACATCAACTGCGGCTGCGCGGGCACGGATATGAAGGTCGGATGGTGGAAGATCTCGGAGAATCTGGGGCTATTCGCCCTGGGCGTCCTCGCGCTGATCGGTCGTCGGCGGGTGCGGCAGACCGACGGCACGGCGGGCAAAGCGGTCCTCACGGAATCAGCAGACAGACAGGTGGGATGAATGTTTTACCGGATTGGCTCGGGAAATCAGCGGGGCGCGATGACTGCGAGAGTTTTGGCATGTTGTGCACGTGTGACGCTGATGCTTGCCGCCGCGCTGCCGGCGCGCGCCGGCGCGGCGGGTCAGGTCGTCACCTCGCGCCCGACGGACGACTACGACCGCATGCGGATCGGGCCGCTTGAAAACGGTCGCATCGTCGTGCCGACGAACCAGGTCCTCTCGCCGATGGGGCGGCAGGTGGACTTCGCGGGCCGGCCGGTTGATGTCGCTCTGAGTCCGGACGGGCGCCGGCTCGCCGTGCTGAACCGATCGAACGTCCTGCTGATTGACGTGGAGACCGGCGAGGTGACGGATACGCGGGAACTGCCGGAGAAGGGCGGTGGCAGCTTCAAAGGCATCCTGTTTGCGCCGGGCGGCGGGCGCGTCTATGCGTCGAGTCTGCGTGGCACGATCGGGGTCTTCGGTGTGCAGCCGGACGGCAAGCTTCAACCTGCGGCGCCGATCCGGCTTCAACGTCCGGACCGCAAAGAGGGCGATGCCGCCCGGGACAGGAGCGGCGCGGGGAACGCGCTGCCGGCGGGCCTGGCGCTCAGCGCGGACGGCACGACGCTCTGGGCCGCCCTGAATCTGAGGAATGCACTGGGGCAGATCGAGCTGGCATCGGGGCGGCTCGTTCGCGAGATTCCCGTCGGAAACGCGCCGTATGACGTGGTCCTCGTCGGGAGGAAGGCGTATGTGAGCAACTGGGCGGGCCGGCGGCCCGCGGACGGTGTGCCGACGGGGCCCAGCGGGGCTGCCACGCCCGTGCGCGTGGACCCGAAGCGGAACATCGCCTGCGAGGGCTCGGTTTCCGTCGTCGATGCGGGCGAGGGAAAGACCGTGCGGGAAGTCCTTGTCGGGATGCATGCCTCGGGTCTGGCGGCCAGTCCGGACGGGCGATACGTGGCCGTCGCCAACGCGAACAGCGACACCGTTTCGGTGCTGGATACGCAAACGGACGAGGTCGTCGAAACCATCGGGACCCGGCCGGCGAAGGAGCTTCTCTTCGGCAGCGCGCCGAATGCGTTGGCGTTCGCGCCTGACGGCCGGCGTCTCTATGTCTCGAACGGCACGAACAATGCGATTGCGGTGATCGATTTCGCTCCGCCGCAGAGCCGGATGCTGGGTTGTTTTCCCACGGGGTGGTATCCGGCGGGGCTGGCGATCGACGGGCGGGGAAACCGGGTCTGCGTCGCCAATATCAAGGGCATCGGCTCACGCGACGCGGGCTGGAAGGGCAGCCGCACGCTGCTCGGCAAGAAGGTGTACGGGTACAACTCGCACGACTACCGTGGGACCGTGTCGCTGATCCCGATTCCGGCGGATGACGAGCTGCCCCGCTGCACGCAGACGGTGCTGACGAACAATCGGCTGACGGAGGCGGTGAGTTCGTTGTCGCCGCCCCGCGCGGGCGTTGCGCCGAGGCCCGTTCCGCAGCGGCACGGCGAGCCGTCGGTCTTCCGGCACGTCATCTATATCATCAAGGAAAACCGTACGTACGATCAGGTGTTCGGCGATATGAAGCAGGGCGAAGGCGACGAAAGCCTCTGTATCTTCGGTCGGGAAGTCACGCCGAATCAACATAAGCTTGCCGAAGAGTTCGTGCTGCTCGATAACTTCTACTGCAGCGGAACGCTCAGCGCCGACGGCCACCAGTGGACTGACGAGGCGTACGTGACCGATTATCTCGAGAAGTCGTTCGGCGGATTCCCCCGCAGCTATCCGTATGAGGGATCTGACGCGATGGCGTACGCCTCGAGCGGTTTCATCTGGGACAACGTGCTGGCCGCAGGCAAGACGCTTCGTGTGTACGGCGAGTTCGTCCGGGCGACGATCCGATGGAAGGACGGCTTGCGGAAAGAGCGTCCGGGTTTTCTGGACTGCTATCGGGACTTCATCGAACAGGCCGGCCGGATCGAGATCCGCGCGGAGGCGAACCACAAGACGCTGGCGCCCTACCTCTGCGAAACGTATCCCGGCTTCCCGAACATCGTCCCCGATGTGTACCGCGCCGCGGAGTTCATCAAGGAACTCAGGGCCTTCGAGCAGCGGGGCACCTTCCCCCATTTCTGCATCATGCTGCTGCCGAACAATCATACATCGGGGACGAAGCCCGGCATGCCGACACCACAGGCCTCCGTCGCCGACAACGACGTGGCCCTCGGCCGGATCGTGGAAGCGGTGAGCCGCAGCCGGTTCTGGCCTCAGACCTGTATCTTCGTCGTCGAGGACGACCCGCAGAACGGCTACGATCACATCGACGGCCACCGGACCGTCGCGCAGGTCATCAGCCCGTACACAAAACGCGGATTCGTCGACAGCACGAACTACAACCAGACGAGCATGGTCCGCACGATCGAGCTGATTCTCGGTTTGCCGCCGATGAACCAGTTCGATGCATCGGCCACCCCGATGACGACCTGCTTTGCCGATAAGCCGGATCTGACGCCGTACACGGCCGTCCCGAACAACATCCCCCTGGATCAGGTGAATCCGTCGCTGAGTGAGATCAGGGATCCGCGGCAGCTTCACTGGGCGAGCATTTCGCAGGAGCTTCCGCTGGATGATGTGGATCAGGCGGACGAAGACACGCTCAACCGGATCCTGTGGTTTGCTGCCCGCGGCCGGGACGATACGTATCCGTCGTGGGCGGTGCTCCCGGCGCCGGACGAAGACGACTGAGCCCGCTTTCGGCGCGGGGCGCTGCGTCGCGCGGGCGGAATACGGCCTCGCGGCCTTCTATCTTGCGCGGATGCGCGTCCGGGTGTTCCATGTGCGTCGCACGGGGCGCATGTCGGATGTCCATCGGCGACGATCGGGGCCGCGGAGCCGAGCGATGCGGCTTTGTTTCACGTGAGGGCTTCGATGTTTTCGCAACGGATCCTGCTGACGCTGACGGTATTCGGTGTCGGTAGGGCGGTGTGCGGTATCGCGTCGGCGGAACCGCCTGCCGGCACAGGGGCCGCCCGATCGTTCCTCGCGACCAAGACCCTCTTCCAGACAAACGTGGGATACGACCCGCGACTGGCAATCGCCGTCGATGGCGTGATCGTGCATCGTCACGGCGCGGACCTTGCGTCGCTCCGCCGCGACATCGCCTCCTGGCGGCAGCACGGCCCGCTCGTCGGACGCATGTTCTTTGCCGACTCCGACGCGACGAACGAGTACTGGACCGGCAGATGGGACGGCGCGCCGCACCCGGACGAAGTCGAGCGCGACGCCAAGGGCGAGGTCGTGAAGTGCGCCGACGTCCGGCCCTACATGCTGCCGACCGAAGGCTGGACGCGATACCTCGAGGAGATGACGGCCCGATCGATCGACGCCGGGGCCGACGCGGTGTTGCCGGAGGAGCCGCTGGCGCACGTGTTCACGGGGTACGAGAAGGCCTTCCAGGCGCTCTGGGTGAAGCGCTACGGCCGTCCGTGGCAGCCGGAGAGCGCATCACCCGAGGCGCACTACCTCACCGCGCAGCTCAAGAGCGAGCTGTACCTGGAGTTGGAACGTCGGCTCGCAAAGGCAACGAAGGAGCGGACGCGGCGAGAGAAGCGGGACATCCCGTTCGTCGTGCCCGTCCACAGCCTGTACAGCAACGTGGCCTCGCGGCTCGTCGCGCCGCTCGGCACGTCCGCGGGCACACGCGAGTTCGGCGGCTACATCGGCCAGGTCTGGACCGGGCCGGTGAACTGGGCGCTGGCCCACTACGACTCGCGCGACAAGTCGTTCTTCGACTCGGCGTACGTGCTGTACGACTACTTCGTCGAACTGGCGGCGGGCAGCGGAAAGCGGATGTGGCTGCTCGCCGACCCGGTGGAGGACGACCCGCGGCACGAGTGGAAGGAGTTCGAAACCTGGTACCGGCACTGCGTGGCGGCGAAGCTCCTGTTCCCGGAGGTCGACGCGTACGAGGTGATGCCGTGGCCCGACCGGATCTTCCTGCCCGGCCACGCCACCGGCGGCGGTACGCCCGCGCCGGAACGGTTCCGCATCCTCATGCTCTCGGCGATCCAGGTATTACAGGAAGTACCCGAGGGCGGTCAGTGGTGCGGTGATTCGGCCGGCGGGGACGGCGGACCCACCGAGGGCGTCGGTGTCGCCGTGGCCGACACGCTGATGTGGCAGCCGCAGCGCGGGCCGGTCCTCCAGGGCGTGTACGGCCTGATGCTGCCCCTCGTGCACGCGGGCGTGCCGGCGGCCGCCTGCGTGCTGGAGCGGAGCGGCGACCCGGCGTACATGTCGCGCTTCCGCACGATCGCCCTTTCGTACGAGGACCTCAAGCCGCTCGATGCGAAGATGAACGCGGCGGTCGCGCAGTGGGTCAAGCGCGGCGGCGCGCTCATCATCCTAGGCCCGGCGGACGATCTCGGCGGCGCGGCGATGTGGTGGAAGAAGGCGGGCTTTGCGTCGCCCGTGCATCACCTGCTTGCCGAGCTCGACATCAAGGCCGACGCCGACGGCGAATGGAAGGCCGGCAAGGGCTGGGTCGCCCGGCGTACGATCTCCCCGCGGCGCTTCGGCGATCCGGCGGTTGCGCAAGCGGAGTACCTGCCGCTCGTGGATGCCGCGCTTCGCAAAGCGGGCGGCCGCGGCCTCTCGACGCCCGGAAGCTTCTGCATGCGACGCGGGCCGTTCGTCATTGCCCACGCGACGCGAACGGCGCTGGGCATTCCCGGCAAACTCATCGACGTGTTTGATCCTGAGCTGCCGGTGCTGGATGGCGTGAAGGTCGAGCCCGGAGCAAGCGGCGTCTATCGTGATGTGACCTCCGCCTTGGGCAGTGCGGCCGACGGCCGGGCGCGCCCGCGCGTGCTGCATTGCACACACCGGCTGATGTCCGAGGCGTACAGGGCAGGGGTCCTGCGTTTCACGATCCGCGGCCCGGCCGAGACACCGGCGGTTGTCCGCGTATGGGCGGCGGCCGCCGCGCCTACGAGCATTACGGCCAAGGACGCAACCGGAAAGTCTGTCGCCGTCGATTCGCGCCCGGACGGCCCGACGCTGCGCCTGCGCTTTCCGAATCACCCGGACGGCGTCACGGTAGAGGTTGCAATGCCGTAGGGTGGGCTGTGCCCACCAACCCAATGGGGGGCGGGCGTCTCGCCCGCCTCTGAAATCCTCGCGGGCCGCGAAGATTTCGGGGAATAACAGTGTGGGCCGGGCTGCTTGAAACGCGGGCAGCCGCTCACGATGATGACGCCATGACCGACCGGAGACGTGCCGCTCGCGAACGAAGCAAGGGTGGTATGGCCGGTGCTGCCGCAAGGCGGCAGACTCGCCCACACGCCAATACCCCGGCCCCGCCCGAGCACAAGTACCCGTATCCCTGGGTCCGATTGCGCTCCGGTACGGCGCACCCGCTGATCTTTCAACGCATGGTCGGCGACGTCGATCCCGCGGCCAGGGCCGGCGACATCGTGGCCGTCTACGACAAGGCCGGCCGCCATTTCGGCCACGCCTTCTATCATGATCGCTCGCAGATCGCCCTGCGGATGCTCTCGTACGGCACCGCCCCGATCGACGACGCGTTTTTTCTTGAACGCCTCGCGCGGGCCGTGGGCTGGCGTAAGCGTCTCTTCGCCGGCGACGAGACGACAGATGTTTATCGCCTCGTCCACGCCGAGGGCGATGGTCTGAGCGGGCTGATCGCCGAGCGGTACGCCGACTGGATCGCGATCGAGGTCTTCTCGCTCGGCGTCGCCCGGCGGATCGACCTGTTCAAGCGGCTGCTTGGCGAACTGACGGGCCTCACGCGGTTCGTCGTGCGGGCGGATGAGCGGATCTGTCGGCTCGAAGGGTTTCACGTGCCGGCCGATACGGAGTGCAATCTTTCCGAGGCCGCAGCGGTCTCAGAGAGACCGCACTCCACAGTTCCGGACACGGTGACGGTGCGGGAAAACGGCATCCGCTTTCGCGTGGACATGCGGGCCGGCCACAAGACCGGCTTCTTCTGCGACCAGCGAGAGAACCGCCGTCGCCTCGCGGCCCTCTGCGGCAGCGCGAGCGTCCTCGACGTCTGCTGCTACACGGGCGGCTTCGGCATCTACGCGAAGAAGCTCGGCGGGGCCGAGTCGGTCACGGGCGTCGATCTCGATGAGAAGGCGATCGACCTGGCGAAGCGCAACGCCGACCTGAACCAGGTCCGCATCGACCACGTCCGCGCCGACGCTTTTGCCTACCTGCGGCAGATGCAGCAGAACGGCCGCGCGTATGATGTGGTGGTGCTGGATCCGTCGAAGTTCGTCGCGAGCCGGGAGGAGTACGACGAGGGCGCGCGGAAGTACGTCGATCTCAACACGCTGGGCATGTCCGTCGTGAAGCCCGGCGGCCTGCTGCTCACGTGCTCCTGCTCGGGGCTGGTGTCGCGCGATGATTTCCTCGGGCTTGTGAAGGCGGCGGCGAACCGGCTGCGACGGTCGCTGCAGATCGTTGATCAGACGGCCGCCGGGCCCGACCACCCCGTCATGGCCAACTGCCCGGAGAGCGCGTACCTCAAGGCGGTTTGGGCGAGGGTGTGGTAGCGGAGTGGCGAGTAGCGAGTTTCGAGTTGCGAGTGCGGCGACGCGCCACATCGCAGCGTCTTGGCGCTTCAATCATCGCGACCCCACCCTTCGCTGACGCGAAGGATGGGCCACCCGGCGACTCCGTCTGGCCCCGGCGGCGCGGGTTGGCGTACAATGCGGCGGTGCTACCCGGCGATGGAGCCGGGAAGGACTGTGGGAAGGCGTTGGCGGAGAACCGCGATGAATAGAACGCGGCTCGCTCGAACGGGCTGCGCCTGCTTGATCGTTGGGGCATTGGTGCTGACGACGGTGCGGGCACGGGCCGCCGGGCCGAACCTCGCCTTCGCCCCCGGCGAGAACGGCCAATTCGGGTTCGACACCGGGCCGTTCCGCGGGCACCTGACGGTCACGGCCACCGGGCAGGGTCTCTGCTCGCTGATCGACAAGGCCAGCGGGCGCGAGCTGACCAGGGGCTCGAAGGACTACGGCCTGTTCAGTTTCTATCGTCTGCTCGCGGGGGACCAGCGGTGGGGAAGCTCCGCCTGGAGCCTGCCCAAGACCACCGAGCGGACGCCCGCCGGCGGCGTTCGCATCGCGTGGGCGGGCGCGCCGGAGCACCCGTTCGACATCCGCGGGACGTTTTGCTGGTCCGCGCCGGACACGCTCGATGTGCTCGCCGAGGTCACGCCGCAGATTGACGTCTGCCGGTTCGAGCTGTTCATCGGCTCGTACTTCGCCGATACGTTCCGGAGCCAGGTCTACGTCCGCGGCCGAGGCGGGGCACAGGCCCGCTTCCTCGCCGTGGACGTCAACCCCCTTATCGCGGGCACCTATGTCTCGTTCCCGCGCGACCACAAGACCGCGGCGATCATCTACGACGGCCGGTGGCTCATTCCGCCGAACCCGGTGGACTGGGCCGTCACGGGCTTCATGGCCGCCCCGCTGGTCCTCCAGCAGGACCGCGCGACGGGCTTGACCTGCGTGATCATGGCCCGCCCGCAGGACTGCTTCGTCGTCAGCGCGCCGTACAACATGGAGCCGCCTGAAGACGGCGTCGCCGGCCATCACTCCACATACCTGTCGCTCTTCGGCACGGACCTCAAGGCGGGCGAGACCGCCCGCGCGTATATGCGCGCCGTGATCGGCAAGTTCACGCCCGCGCAGGCGGTGGAACGCTACCAGGAATTCCTCAAGAGCTGCCCGGCCCCCGCGACGCAGCCGGTTGCGCAG
Organism: uncultured Planctomycetales bacterium; assembly: GCA_964569765.1. Lineage (GTDB taxonomy): Bacteria > Planctomycetota > Phycisphaerae > UBA1845 > PWPN01 > CAZMVY01. The sequence continues at coordinate 22 of CAZMVY010000188.1, read as the reverse complement.
CCGTAAGCACGTGGTTGAAGGG
>CAZMVY010000187.1:5555-10070 GCA_964569765.1 uncultured Planctomycetales bacterium | reverse complement strand
CTTAGGCGAGTTGGCCGACGTCGGGGTCTATTCGCTTGCGTATAAGTTCGGGTTCCTCGTGCAGTTCCTGTTCATTGGGAACTTCCACATGGTCTGGGATCCGCGGGTTTTCGATGTCGCGAAACGTCCGAACGCCCCCGAGGTCTTCGCCCGCATTCTGACATACTGGTTCGCAGCGCTATGCTGGGGGGCCTTGGCCTTGTCGCTCGGCGCGTACGAAGTCATTCCTCACATCTCGCCGGAACCGTACTGGTCGGCGAGGACATACGTCTGGTTGATCGCGGCGGCCTACGTTCTCAACGGCGTACGTACGTATTGCACGCTCGGCCTGCTCGTTACGGACCGTACGTCTGTCGTGGGCAAGGCCATGGGGCTGCTGAGCATCGTATGGATCGGCGCCTATGCCTTGCTCATCTGGAAACTGAAGGCCTTGGGCGGCGCCATCGGCACGCTGCTTTCCTACGGGGGCACGTGCGTGGTTCTCGGCACCCTCGCGTTGCGCGCCTATCCTATGCCGATCGAATGGCGGCGCCTGGCGGCGGTCGCCTGTTCGTCTGGAGTCCTCTACGTCGTCGCGGTGCATGTCACACTCGATCCTGCGGGGCTTGGGGCCGTTCTGAAGGCGCTCCTCGTGCTCGCGTACCCGTTAGTGCTCGTCGCCTCAGGCTTTCTGCGAGGCGAGGAACGCGCGATGCTGCGTGGGTGGCTCGAGCGGATGGGGGGACGGGGAGGCCCTCCGCCGTCCCAGGTCTGAGACCGAATCGCAGTCCCCGTCCGTTCGCGTCCGATTCGGCTCACAGGTTCAGGAGGGCTTGCCGTCACGAGCCGCCCGCAAAGGATCTCGGCTCGGGGTTTGCCGCGTCCTGTCGCTTGCCTGGCGGTTCGAGCCGATTAGAATGCAGGGAAGCGCGCCTCGGGACGGCGCAACGGACGGGACGGGGCGGCTCGCGAACGCAATCGACTCGATATTCCCGTCGCAGGAAGGGTGCCGTGAACAGGTCCTCGATGAACGACGTTGCACGGTCCCACATCCTGGTGTCGGGGTGGTATGGCCACGAGAACCTGGGTGATGACGCGATTCTCGACGTACTGATCGCGGAGTTGGGCCGCCGAATCAAGGGGTGTGCGTTTACCGTTATGACCGAAGCCGTGTCCTCGCCGCAGACCCGTTGGCTGCACGGATACGCCGTGCGATGGCTGCCGCATCGCTCGCCGTATCGGTTCCGCAACGCGCTTGACCCCCGGCTCTGGGCGGGTTTCGTCCGTTGTTGGGCGGCCTTCGCCCCGTGCGATCTCTTCATTCTCGGCGGCGGCGGCCTGCTTCGCGACAACTTCCGACGGAGCAATCTGCTTCGCCTGCTGGACGACATGTTGTGGGCGCGCTTCGCCGGCGTGCCGGCGGCGTTGTTCGCCGTCGGCGCCGGCCCGTTCGTAACGGGCCTGGGCAAACGGATCGTCCGTTCGGCCGTTCGACTTGCCCGGTTCGTCAGCGTGCGGGATGAGATCAGTGCTGCGGCGCTCGGCTCGATCGGCGTTGACCGGAACTGCTTCCGAATCGTCGGGGATCCGGCGCTGCTTCTGAGCGCCGGAGCGCACGGCGCGTTGCCGCACGCAGACGACCGACTCCGGGTCGCGATCTGCCCGTGCCGGGGAATGCTGACGGGATTCCGCGGCGGCGCGGCCGGCAATCCGAACTTACGGGAGATTCTGGCCCGCGCGGCCGACGGGATCGTCGAGGCGCTCGGGGCGAGGATCTGGCTGATCCCATTCTGCCGGGCCTCCGCAAACGACAACGACGCGGTGCTCTGCCGGGAGATACAGGAGCGAATGACGCGGCCCGACGTCGCGACGATCGTGACGGATGTGCTCGACGCGGCACGGACGAAGGCGATGCTGGGCCGGATGCACGTCGTGGTGGGCGCCCGGCTTCATTCGCTCATTTTCGCGGCAGGCGGCGGCGTGCCGTGCGTCGGCATCAACTATGAGCCGAAGGTCCGCGGGTTCATGGGGGCCATCGGGCTGGAGGATTACTGCCTGGACCCGTTGGCGGCCACGCCGGAGGAAATCATCCGGCTCGTTCGCAGCAGCGCCGAGAACCGCCAGGCCCTGTCCCATGCAATCGCCTCGCGCGTCGCGGCGGCGCGAAGCCGGACGAGCGAAGCTCTCGACCGGCTGGCCGAACTGGCGTTGTCGCACGCCCGACGTCGCCGCATGGAGACCTCGCCGAGTCTGCAGTCAACTGCACGGCGGAAGGGAGTAACGCGGTGAGCACGTCGTCCCCGCCAAGCGCCGCGGGCACGGTCAGCGTCATTATCCCGGCGTACAATGCCGCGCCCTACCTCTCCGACGCAATCGATAGCGTCCTGAGCCAGACCCGGCCCGCCGACGAGATCATCGTGGTCGACGACGGATCGACCGACGACACCGTGACGGTCGCGCGACGCTATGGCGACCGGATCCTCCTGCTCCAACAGCCCAACCGGGGTCCGGCGGCGGCCCGAAATCTGGGTCTCGCTCACGCGCGGGGCGAATACGTGGCCTTCCTGGACGCGGACGACGTGTGGACCGATCGCAATCTCGAATTGCAGGTTCGTGCCCTGACGGAGCATCCCGAATACGTCCTCGCGTACGGGCACGTTCGGCGATTTGTCAGCCCGGCTGCGCCCGAGTTCCTTCGTGCCACGCCTTGCGACCGATCCTGGCCGCAAGGCGATGTCTCCACGGCGCTGATCCACGACACGATCTGGGCGACCTGCGCCGCAGTGATCCGCCGAAGCGTCTTGTTGCGAACGGGCGGATTCGACGAGGCACTTCGCGTCGGCGAAGACTATGATCTCTGGCTTCGAATCGCCGGGCAGGGGCCGGTCGGTTACGTGCCCTACTATGTGGGAGCGATCCGCCTGCACCCTGACAGCGCGACGAGGTCGCACCCGTTCCGCACCACCCCGCCGGAAGTGCGCGTGATCCGGCGCCATCTCGACCGCGTGCCCGAACTGCGCCGGCGCGTCGGGCGACGGGCGTTACGGCGGCGGTTGGCAAAATGCTACATGGACTTGTCGTTCCATGATCTTCAGAGAAACCTGCTCGCGGCGTCGTTGCTGCACTACGGCGTCGGAGTGACGATCGCCCCGACATGCGCACGGACAGCCCTTCGTTACGTGGTCGCACTCGCGCGGTGCATTCTGGAGTGCACCGTTGGGCTTCGCCGGCCGACGGACCACTCGGACAGGCAGGGCGAATAGGATGCTGACGGTACGCATCATCGAAGAGCCCGATGAATGGGCCGCGCTGGCCGGCGGGTGGAACGCCCTGCTCGCAGCCAGCCCCACCGATTCCATCTTTCTTACACATGAATGGCTGTGGCTCTGGTGGCAATGCTTCGCTTCGCCGGAGGACCGCCTGTACATTGCCGCTGCCTTCCGCGACGGCGAGCTCTGTGCCGCCGCCCCGCTGCGGTGGCGCCGCGAGAGGATTGCGGGCCTGCCACTGCGCCTGCTCCGGTCGCTCGCCAATGAGCACACGCCGAAGTACGACTGGCTCTGGCGACCGGGAGACACCGAAGCGATTACCGCCCTGTTGGATGCAATCTGCCAGCGACCCGATTGGGACGTCATTCGGCTCGACTATGTGCCCGCCGAGTCCGCAACGTCGCCCGCGCTCGTGGCATGGGGTCGTCCGAGGTGCCTGCGCACGTCGGATGAGTGGTGCATTCACAGTCCCTTTCTGACGATCCGGGGAACATGGGAAGACTATGAGGCATCGCTCTCCGACAATTTCCGCTCCAAGACGCGGAAAGCCGAACGGAGGCTTCGAAAGGCGGGGCGACTCGTGGTCGTGGAAATCCGCGGCGACCCCGGCCTCAGGGAGGCGCTGCGCCGGGCATACGTCGTCGAGCAATCGAGCTGGAAAGGCGCGGCCGGCAGCGCCATCGCCGACCGTCCCAACGAAGAGAGGTTCTACACCGGGTTCGCCGCCGCTGCATCCGCGAAGGGCTGGTTCCGCCTCTTCTTCCTTGAATTGGATGGGCGGCCCATCGCGTTTCACTACTGTCTGGACTACAAGCGAACCCTGTCTTCGGTGAAAATCGGCTATGATCCGGCCTTCGCCAGGTACTCACCGGGCACGGTCCTCAAGTGGCTGATCCTGAGGCCACTGTTCGAACAGCGCACGCACGACACGTTTGACATGCTCGGTGCGGCGACCGCCTCCAAGCTTCGCTGGAGCAATCAGACTCAGGAGCTCCGCAGCGCATTCGTGTTCCGTCGCGGTTTGGGGGGGCGGCTGGCGTACGAGCTTCAATTCGGGATCAAGCGCCGCCTGGAGCGCTACCCGCGACTCAAGGTCTTCGCTAAACGAATCCAAGCGCGACTGTCTGCCCGGCCTGATGCGGGGCAGCACGACAGTGAAGGCGTATGATTGGGCCCTGGGGCGAAAAGGCTTGCGGGCCATTACAGGTGGGAGTAGGATAGATTCAGCGTGAGTACGCGCAGCAAGCGGGGGGCGAGGGCGCGGAGG
>CAZMVY010000187.1:0-5545 GCA_964569765.1 uncultured Planctomycetales bacterium | reverse complement strand
GGCGAGTCAACCGGGGGGGTGCTCAGCAGAGCGGGCAGGAGGTGTGGAATGAGGCAATGTAGAGACGTGGGTTGGCCGCCCGGACCGCCTGACGGGCAAGGCAGGCATAGTACAGAGCCTGCTCGTCGGCCCCAGCCCGCAACTTCCGGCGGCTCCAGGCGCATCACCAGAGGCAGATACACGTGTCACCGGGTGGCGACGCGTGCCCTCCTGCCGACGCTGACAGTGCTGGCGCTGGCGAGCCCGGCCTATGTTTTCGGCATTGATGTCATCAGCGTGGAGCTGGTGGGCCAGTACGGCGGGGTCAGTTACACTGTGGCGATAGAGAATGACCGTGCTTACCTGGGCGTCGGGCCGCGACTGGTCATCCTGGACGTCGCCAATCCGTCGATCCCGCGCGTGCTCGCGTGGAGCGAGACGCTTCCGGAGATCATGCGTGGCGTGGCGGTCTGCGGCGGTTACGCGTATGTGGCGGACGGCGCTGCCGGGCTGCAAGTCATCGAGGTCTCGAATCCGGTCTCCCCGATCCGCGTGGGCAGTTGCGCCACCGGCGGCCTCGCCCTTGGCGTCGCGGTTCGCGACGGGTATGCATACGTGTGCGATTACTACGCCGGCCTGCTTGTCATCGATGTCTCCCATCCGGACTCGCCGGTTCGTGTCGGGGGATACGTAACGCGGGGACGACCACGCGGCGTGGCAATCGAGGGCCAGTATGCCTATGTAGCCGACTATACCGGCGGCTTTCAGGTGATTGACATTTCGAATCCCACGGCGCCGTCCCGCGCCGGCGGCTGCGCGACGACGGGTTACGCGTATGACGTAGCCGTCGCCGGAAACTATGCGTATGTGGCCAGTTGCGACGCAGGCGTAGATGTGATCGACATATCCGCGCCGGCCTTGCCCATTCGCGTCGCCGGTTGCAGCACGGCGGGGCAAGCGCGGGGCGTCGCCTTGTCCGGCACAAACTTATGCGTGGCGGACTATAACGGCGGCCTGCAAGTGATCGACGTGTCCGATCCGGCGTCGCCGGTTCGTCGGGGCGCCTGCGGTACGGGAAGCTATGCTCAGGACGTTGCCGCAGCGGGTACCTACGCATACGTCGCCAGCTACGATCTCGGTGTGCAGGTGGTTGATATCTCGAATCCTGCTTCGCCGGTACGCGTCGGCGACTACGACGCGACCGGCTATTCCTTCGACGTCCGCATATCCGGCACCTACGCGTACCTGGCCGATTGTCAGTTCGGTCTGCAGGTAATCGACATCTCGAATCCCGCCTTGCCCGTCCGCGCGGGCGGCTACGACACGAGCGGCTGTGCGCGGGGTCTGACGCTCTCGGGGACCTTCGCGTATGTGGCCGATGTGGAATCCGGCCTGCAGGTGATCGACATTTCCCATCCGAGCGCCCCCATCCGGTCAGGCGTCTGCGACACCCCCGGGTCTGCGTACGGCGTGGCCGTCGCCGGGGGCTACGCGTACGTGGCGGACGGCGAAGCCGGCCTGCAGGTAATCGACATTGCGAACCCTGCTTCGCCGTTCCGCGTGGGGTGGTGCGATACGCCCGGGTTTGCGCACGGCGTGGCCGTTTCCGGCAGTTATGCGTACGTTGCCGACAGGCAAGCCGGCATGCATGTCATAGACGTATCAAATCCCGGCGCGCCGGTCCGCGTAGCCAGCTATCCGAACGACGCCGGTGGATCCGCCTACGATGTGGCTGTGGGCGGACAGTACCTGTATGTCGCCGATGGACCGGCTGGCGTGCAGTTATTCGACATATCCAATCCGTCCTCGCCTCTCTGGGTGGCAACGGGCGACACCAGTGGAATCGCTCAGCAAGTGGCGGTGTCCGGCAACACCGTGTGTGTAGCCGACGACGACGACTTCCGGGTTCTCGACGTCTCGAATCCCGCTTCGCCACTCGTGGTGGGCGGCTATGATAAGAACAAGTGGGCTATGGGCGTGGCGGTGTCCGGCAACTACGCGTATGTGGCCTACAGTCAAGGCGGTCTGGTAATGCTGCATCTGGGATACGGCGACATCGACAAGGACGGAGACGTCGACCTGAACGATTTCAACCTGTTCCAGTACTGCTTCCGTGGTCCGAATGCGCCTCCGCGTGCGAGTCGTTGCGTTGGCGCCGACTTCGACGCGGACGGCGATGTGGACCTTCAGGACTTCGCGGCGTTCGAGGTCTGCTTTAACGGCCCGAATCGTCCGCCCGCGTGTGGGTAACCCGCTTACGCCATTGTGGAGAAGGGCCAGAGCGGCCGATGAGACTGCGACTCGTCGAAGACTGGACCGAAATCCGTGATCGCGCCGGTGAATGGAACGCGCTGCTCGATGGTACGCGTCCGGAGGACCCGTTTCTGACGTTTGAATGGTATGAATCCCTCCGAGACGCGTTCGGACAGGGCGGCTCCACGCCGACGCTTTTCGCGGAAGACTCCGCCGGGCTCGTGGCCGTCTGGCCGCTGCACGTGGAGCGAGTGCGTCTCGGCAAGGTTATCCCTTGCCGACAACTGTTCGACTCCGGCGGATGGTTTGTGCCGCACAACGGCCTGATCTGCCGAGGCGATCCCGATGCCTGCGTGCCCGAAATGCTCCAATACGTTCATGCCCGTCTTCCGGGGTGGGATGTGTTCGTGATCGCGAACCTGATCGACGGCGGCGCCACGCACGGAGCGCTGCGGCGGGCATGCGAAGAGCTGCATCTGCCCATCGAGACCGCCGCGGGCAAACGGTCGCCGTACCTGAGTCTCCACGGGGACTGGGAAACCTGTCTGAAGGAGCGGAGCGGCAACTTCCGCAGCGCCCTCAAGCGGAGCGAGAAGACGCTCCATGCGATGGGCACCGTGAGCGTCGAGTTCCTGCGTTCGCCGAACGAGGTGACGCGCGGTCTCGCCGACGTTTTGGCGATCGAGCGACAGAGTTGGAAGCACCCCGCGGGTTCGGCGATCACATCGCGACCGTGGGAGCAGGCATTCTACGAGGCCTACCTGCCGCGCGCTGCCCAACGGGGCATTGCCGAGCTGGCCATCATGCGCCTGGATGGGCGCCCCATTGCCTACTACGTGGGCATCACTTACGGCAACCGTTATTCGCTCCTGAAGGTGAGCTACGCGGACGACGCCAGGGCCGGCGCCCCGGGAAAGGTGATCTGCCGACACGTGGTGCAGAGCCACTTCGAGCGGGGTCTCTTGGAGCATGACTTTCTGGGAGAGGATGAGCGGTGGAAGCGCGAATGGACGCCTGCGTTTCGCCCACACGTGAATCTGACGATCTATCGCCGCGGCGGGTATGCCACCATGCTCCGGGCAATTCGGCGGCTCAGAAGCCGCCGACGGAACGCGGCGACGCAAACCCCTTCCACGGAAGCGCCGTAGGTCCGCGCACTCACGCAGATGGATCGGCCCCTCGTATCCGGCGCGACCGGCCCCAGGCGGCCGTGCAGAGAAACATCGGCAGCGCAATGCCGATTCCCGGGCAAACCCAGATCACGGCCTGACTGCCCGTACCATCGGTAGCCGAGGCACCGTCGCCGGTACTCGGCTGGCCGTCAGTACCGCCGTTGCCGTTGTCGTCCGGCGGCACGTAAATGGCCGCCGGATCCACCGGCTCGCTTCCCGCAGGGACGTTCACGCCGTCGATCGCGGCCAGCAATGTGAGCGAATGATCCGTACAATCGCTGATCAGGAGACGGACCTTGCCATCATCCGACGGGGAGACGTCGAAGCCCCATGTGTATCCCGCACAGCGGCCGCTGCGTTCGGGGTTGAACATCCGGCTCACATCGGCCACAGCGAGCACCTGTCTTGTCGGCAGATCGATTTGCATCAGCGACGTCGTGGGGCTGGACGCGTCGACGTCCGGGACAAACAGAACGAATGCGGTATCACCGACCACGTCGAGTCCGACGATCCGTGTCTTGCCGGGAACGACGGGGTTCGCGATGTTCGTCACCCCGGTCGCCCCCGCCAGACCAATATAGGGATTCGCGGAGAGCTCCCCGTTCGGCGCGGCGGGGTCGGCGTCGATGAGGTCACCCGTCCGGAGGTCGAGGAGGAAGATCCCCGCCGTCGTAGTATCCATCTTGACCAGCGCCACAGTGTCATAGGTCTGTCCGGCCACCTCCCGCGTGCCGGCGAATGCGCCGCGCATCCGCTCGCCGGGGCCCATCCGAAACACACCGTACGGATTGGTCATCTCGAAAGAAACGATCGCGCCGTCCCGGCGCACGAAACGCCCGACACCCGATCCGGGCGAGCGACCGCTTTCGGCATAGTCCGCCCGTGCGTGGACCAGCACCCGCTCATCGGATTCATAATCCATGTCGTAGCACCAGCCGAAGTCCAGGACCTGGTTCAGGGCTGCTGCGTCATTGGACCCGTCGGAATGGGGTGCAGAGCCGAAGTCGATCCGAAGTTCCAGGAGATCCCCGCGCTGGCTGGGCGTGGTTTCCCAGATCATCAGAAGCACCCCATTGAGGTCTTCCGGGACCGATCGCCAGGCCAGGCCGCCAAAGCCGTAACCGTGATACCACGGATTGTTCGTCGGCGGATCGACACGGTAGATCCGAGGATTCGTAAGCTGGTAGAAACTCTGCGCCCCCGCCGGCGCACCGGTGAGCAGCGGTGACAGGCCGGCAAGGGTGAAGGCCATCATGCCACAGAACCGCAACGTGTTTGCGAAGGGCGTACTACAGCCGGCCATTTGTTTTTCTCCTGTCGGTCCCGGCACCGTTCGGGAGCCTCGCCGGCCCGGCACCGTCGCACGACGCGGGTGCCGGCGGCACGAAGGCATTTTAGCATGTCTGCAGTGTAACGGGCCAGTTGCCTGCTCGGGCGGGCGCTGCGGCCGTCCGTTACCCGACCACGAAAAGTGCGGCGGTCCATCCGTGATCGCGGAAAGAAACCGGGCCCCGCCGCTATCCGACGGCTGGAGCCCGTGGCTCACGACTTTGCTGATTTCCGCGCGCGCGGCGTTTTCGCGGGCCGCGCATCCTTCATGCTTTTCCCGGTACGTGAATGTGGGCCCGGATCACACCGGCCTTGATGTTCTCTTCCGTCAGCTCGTAGTCCGGCGGACTCAATACGAGATCGGAGGCCATCGCCTCGTCCCACGTGACGGCCTTGCCCGTGTAGGCCGACATCCGGCCCATGATTCCGCACAGCGTCGACTCGGCCACCTGCTGCGCCTCGTTGATCGGTTTCTCGCTGCGGATCGCCGCGATCAGGTCCGCGTGCTCCTGTACGTACGGGTTGCCCTCGCCTTTGATCAGCTCCGAAAGGTTGCTGATCCAGCCGTTGCAGTTCGACACGCCCTTCTCGCCGATCACGCGCTCGGACACGTCGTTCACGCAGCCATTGATCTGTCGGCACTGGCTCAGCACGTGGATGTCCTGGTCGGCCTTGTCGGGGGCGTTCGGATTCGGATAGAAGAAATCACACGCAAAGAAGTCATACTGGTCGCCCGTCACGCGCCGCGCCCGGCCGCCCATGCCCACCACCTTCCGCGGGTGTGTGCCCAGAACCCAGTTCATCACATCGAG
>CAZMVY010000186.1:0-10086 GCA_964569765.1 uncultured Planctomycetales bacterium | reverse complement strand
CCGGGGCCGTACAGGATCTTCTTGCTCAGGAATACCTCGACGCCGTCCGGGTCCGTCGGCATGTTGGCGCCCTCGGCCACGAGAATGCAACCGTTCTTCACCAGCGTCCTGGCGTCCTCGCCGTTGATCTCGTTCTGCGTGGCCGACGGGAAGGCGCAGTCGCACTTGATGCCCCAGGGACGCATGCCTTCCTTGTACTCCACGCCCTTGAACTTCTCCGCATACTCGCGGATGCGGCCGCGGCGGACGTTCTTCAGGTCCATCACGTACGCCAGCTTCTCGGCGCTGATGCCCGCCGGATCGTAGATCGTGCCGTTCGAGTCGGAGAGGCTCACGCACTTGCCGCCGAGCTGGTTGATCTTCTCCACGGTGTACTGGGCGACGTTGCCCGAGCCGGAGACCGTGCAGATCTTGCCCTTGATCGAGTCGCCACGGGTCTTGAGCATCTCTTCGGCGAAATAGGTGGTGCCGTAGCCGGTGGCCTCGGGCCGGATGAGCGAACCGCCCCAGTTGAGGCCCTTGCCCGTGAGGACGCCCGTGAACTCGTTGCGGATCCGCTTGTACTGGCCGAACAGGTAGCCGATCTCACGCCCGCCCACGCCGATGTCGCCCGCCGGCACGTCCGTGTCGGCGCCGATGTGCCGGCACAGCTCCGTCATAAACGACTGGCAGAACCGCATGACTTCGTTGTCCGACTTGCCCTTCGGGTCGAAGTCGGAGCCGCCCTTGCCTCCGCCCATCGGCAGCGTCGTCAACGAGTTCTTCAGGATCTGCTCGAAGGCGAGGAACTTGAGGATGCCCAGATATACGGTCGGGTGGAACCGCAGCCCGCCCTTGTACGGGCCGATGGCGCTGTTGAACTCGATGCGGAAGCCGCGGTTGACCTGGATGTTGCCCCGGTCATCGAACCAGGGCACGCGGAACATGATCACACGCTCGGGTTCGACGAGCCGCTCGAGAATCCGGTTCTTCTCATACTTCGGGTGACGCTGAAGCACCGGCCCGAGGGTGTCGAGCACCTCTTTGACGGCCTGGTGGAACTCCGGCTCGGCCGGATTGCGTTTGACGACCAGCTCCATGACGTTCTCGACGTACGACATTGCGTTTCGATCTCCTGTTCTGAGCACATGAAGAACGGGCGAACCGGAGGGCGACTCCTCCGTCGTCCAGCGGCCCCGCGCCGCGCGAATCGGCATGCGCATCCGAATCTCATCGGGATCGCACGGGGCGGCATCAGGATACCACCCGCTGGCGGAATATGGAAGTGGCTGTCGCCAAAAAAGCCAAGAAAAGCGGCATTTCTTGGCGTCTGCCGCGCGTGATTGGTTTCACAAATTACGCCGATCACGGCATTGATGCCGCAATTGCTGTTGCGTACGAGCGAGCAAGCCGGTATCATTGCCGGTCGGGGGACGGCATGGGGCGAAACCGTGAAATCTTATGATCGCAAGAAAAAGCTGGCCATTCTGAGGGTGCTCCGCGAGGCAGACAGACCCTTGGGCGGCGCACGGGTAGCGCGGGAACTCCAGGCGTTTGGCCTGGACCTTAAGCCGCGAACGTTGCGCGTCTACCTTGAGCACCTGGAGGCGAACGGCCTCGTGGAGAGCGACGGGCAACGGGGGCGGCGGATTACTCCGCAGGGAATCGAGGAGCTCCAGAAGGGTACGGTCATCGACCGCCTGGGCTTCACCGCCGCAAGGGTCGACGCGCTGGCCTATCAGACAACGTTCCGCATTACTACCGGTGAGGGGCGGATTGTCGTGAACGCCTCGCTGATCGATGAGGCGGATCTGCAGCCGGCGATCTCGGAGATGGTCGTCGTGTTCCGCGCGGGCCTGGGCATGGGTTATCATCTGCGCGTCTCGCGGGCGGGTGACGTGATCGGCGACGTCCGCGTACCGGATGGCAAGGTGGTGATCGCCACCGTATGCAGCGTGACGATCAACGGTATTCTGCTGGCGGCCGGCATCCCGGTGGCGTCGCGTTTCGGCGGGGTGCTGGAGATCGAGGGAGGCCGGCCGACGCGGTTCACCGACGTAATCTACTACGACGGCACGTCGCTGGACCCGCTGGATGTCTTCCTCAAAGGCCGGCTGACGAGCGTCGGGCTGGCGGCGCGAACGGGTAACGGGCGGATCGGTGCCAGCTTTCGCGAGATTCCCTCTGCCGCCGTGCCCGAGGTGGAGAAGATCGCACGCAGGCTCGCCCGGATCGGGCTGAACGGGATTCTGATGATCGGCCGGCGGAACCAGCCGTTGCTCGACTTTCCGGTGCAGGAAGGTCGGACGGGGATGATCGTCACAGGGGGCCTCAACGCGATCGCAGCCGTCGAAGAGGCCGGCATCCGCACGACCAACTTCCCAATGCACAGCCTTATGGAGTTCAGCCAGCTTTCGCCGTTTATCTCCTTCCTGCGGCCCCCGCACGAATAGGCCGATCAGCGGCGCTCCGGTGGCTCCGGACGGCCGGCAGGACGCTTACGGAATGCTGCACTGCGGGCAGTTCATGTCGCCCCCGCAGTCGAGGACGGTTTGGTCTTCCCGATACATGGTCCAGCAGTATCGGTAGTCCGCCGTCCATCGGCCCTCATACCATCGGTACAGGATGTCATCGGAGAGCCGGCGCTTGAAGCTCTCGAACACCAGGCGGCCGTCCGGGTAGGACGTGCACACCTCTTGGGTGAATGGCAGGAAGGCATTGAACCTGTTGGAGTACGCGTACGAAATGGTGGTGTATGCACGCGTCACCAGGCGCACCTCGTCCCAGAGCGTATAGAGCGTTGCCTCATCCAGGACTTCGAAGACCCACGTGTAGAGCGGCGTCGATTCGTGGCACCCCGACTCCGCGCTGCAGGGCGGCGCGTCGAGGCACTGGAACGCGTCGTGCTTCATCAGTTTCCCGTCCTTCCCAAGCATCCACCAATCCACCATGAAATCGCGGTAGAGGTGCTTTCCGTCGCAGCCGTCCCATGTGACCCACCACAGCCAGTTGCCCGGCACGCCGAGCATGTGTGTGACAGTCGTCGTGAGGTCGCCATCTTTCTTCGTGTAGGTAACGATCCAGGGATTCGTGGCATCCTCCACCCATCCGCCGGAACTCTTCCTGACGGCCGTGAGCTTGGCCGAGGAGATCGACCAGAAGTCGGAAGAGGCAAAGCCGTTCACCGTGTTCAGAATGTCGAGTGCTCTCTGCGCATGTTCGTCCTGACGGTCGACAAGCGCATCGGGGATCGGAATGGGGGGGATGTCCGACATCAGCGGATGCACCTGGCGGATAGCCATTGCGACTTCCTGATCGCTCAGCCCGATGCCCGCGGTTCCGTCAGTCGTCTCTGCCCCCGACGATGCCGGGGGAGGCTGACAAGTTCCGGCGCCGGCGACGACCAACAGCAACATCACTGCCACGATGCGCGCCAATCGGCTTCGAGAGATGGTCTTCACGGTTTTTCTCCTTGCGTATTCGGGACCGCCGACAATCTGATCGTCCGAGTCCGAAATGAGCGACAACTGTTTTTGTAGTAGTATAGCCTTACCTGCCCTGCAACAAAAGCGACTTGCGCCGGTGCGTGCAACCGACTGGCGACGAAACCCCGACGCGAGTCATCACGTTGCGAAGGCTTGTGCTGCCCTGCCGGCAAGCCCCCGTTGGCGCACACGGCGGTCGGGACGATTCTTGTATCGTACGACCACGATGTTCCGCGTCGCGCACACACCGGAACTGTGTTAGAATGAGCGCGATCGGGCCTGACGCGACGGCCCGACGCAGTACGCCGCATGCAAGGCAAAGCCCCGGAACAGGAAGACTGCCGCACCGCCGGTACCGCCACAGCGCAATCCCCCTGGCGCCGCCGCGCCTGGCTGGCGGTCCTGGGGATCGTCGTAGGCGTGCTGGTTGCGTTTGCTCATTGGCCCGCCCTCCGCGCGCAGGCCCTGAGCTTCGACGACGGGCAATACCTTGCCGAGAATCCGCTCGTGCAGCGTCCGGGCTGGGCATCCGCGCGGCGCTTCTTTGTCGAAGTGCTCGAGCCCTCGACCGTGCACGGCTACTACCAGCCGCTGGCGATGGTCTCGCTCATGCTCGACTATGCTATCGGCGGCCGGGTGGAGAACCTCAGGCCGTTTCACCGAACCAGCCTGATCCTGCACGTCGCCAATACGCTCCTGGTGATGGCTCTGCTGTACGCCCTGTTCGGGCGACCGTGGGTTGCGGCGGGGGCGGCACTGCTTTTCGGCGTGCATCCCCTGACGGTGGAGCCTGTTCCGTGGGTCGGGGAGCGCAAGACGCTTCTGGCGGCGTTCTTCGCTTTGCTGTGCATGCTTGCCTACGTCCGCTACGCCCGCCGGGGCGGTCGGCGTGCCTATCTGGCGTGCGTGGTCCTGTACGTGCTCGCTCTGCTGTCCAAGCCGACGAGCACGCCGTTGCCCCTCGTTCTGCTCCTGATGGACTTCTGGCCGCTGCGGTGCCTGAGCCGGCGTGCCGCGATGGAGAAGGTTCCCCTGCTGATCCTCGGCGTCGTCTTCGCCGTAATCACCGTCATCTCTCAGAAGCGTACGGCCGGCGTCGAGATGCCCGGGGCGTACCCGGCAGGAATGGTTCCGCTCATCTTCTGTCACGACATCGTCTTCTACCTCTCGAAGATCTTCTGGCCGACACACCTCACGTCGCACTACCCGGTCCCGCAACCGCTGTCGCTCGCCAATTCGAGGATCCTTGTGGCTGTGGTGGTCGCCTGCATGCTGATCATCGGCCTCGCCGTCTCGTTGCGCCGAACGAGGGCGCTCGTAACGGGCTGGCTCATTTTTCTGGTTGCACTGTTTCCGACGATGGGCCTGATCGGCTTCACCAACGTGCTCACATCCGACAAGTACGCCTATCTGCCGGCGGTCGGGTACCTGCTTGTCCTGGCACGGCTGCTCGAGCGGCTCGCCGGCGATCCGAGCAGGGGCCGGCCGGCCTGGCGGCCTGTGGCGGTGGGCCTGGGCACGCTGGGCGCGGCTTCGCTGCTGACGTTCGGCACGCGAGCGTATCTCCGCGAGTGGCAGACAAGCGAGCGTCTTGCCAGCCATATGTTGCGTCAGGCTCCCCACTCGCCGCACATTCACTTCCAGTACGGCAACGCCCTGAGGGACAAGGGCGACTACCGCGGCGCGATCGACGCGTACAGCCGGGCCATCGCGCTGGCCCCCGCATACGACATGTTCTACAACAATCGCGGCATCGCCAGGGCCGCGATCGGCGAGTACGATTGTGCCATTCGGGATTACACGCGGGCGATCGAGCTGAACCCCGATCACGCGATGGCTTACAACAACCGCGCGATCGCGTATGCCGCCGTCCACGACTACGAACGGGCCCTGCAGGACTACACGCGGGCCCTCGCGTTGAAGGCCGACTACGCGGAGGCCTACCACAACCGGGGCAATGCCTACCGGGAGATGCGCGACTATGACCGCGCCATCCTCGATTACACCCGTGCCATCGAGCGGAAACCGGATTTTGAAGAGGCCTACAACAATCGGGGGAATGCATACCGGGAGAAGGACGACTACGACCGCGCCATTCGGGATTATACGCGGGCGATTGATCTCAGGCCCGACTTCGAGTCGGCGTACGTCAACCGGGGCCATGCGTACGCGAGACGGCGCGACTACGCGCATGCCGTGCAGGACTATTCGCGGGCGCTGGCGTTGAACCCCCGTTCGGAGCAGGCATATACGGCCCGCGGAAATGCATACAGCCGCATCGGCGACTATCGGCGCGCGATACTCGATTACACCGAGGCTATCCGGCTGAAACCCCGTTCGGCGGAGAGCTACAACAACCGGGGCAGCGCCTTCGGTCAGGCCGGCGACTACGAACAGGCGATCCGGGATTTCACGAAGGCCATCGAGCTGAAACCGGATTACGCGAGGGCCTATTACAACCGGGCGCTGGCGCAGTACGCGCGGAAAGACTACCCGGCAGCGCGGGCGGACATCGAAGCGTTTCAACGCCTTGGCGGTCAGGTTCGATCCGATCTCATGCAGGCGCTGTCCGCGCCTTCCACCCGTCCGGGGTAACCGGCCGGCGGGATGTGCCGGAAGGAATCGGGGCGGTTGCGGTCCGGGGACGGCGAGCGATCCGCGCGGCTTTGCGCGAACGCATCCGCCGCGTAGAATCACCGCGTCGTCCGAGTGAGCGGGTGACGTGTGGGGGCTGGAGTCTGTGATGGCGTTCGAACGACCGCTGGTTTTGGTGACGCAGGTGGAATACGGCAAGGCTCGCGATGTCTTCGCCGGCGCCCCGGATGTGCGGTGCGAGCCGGTTGCGGCATCCGAAGCGGAGCTGAGCGCGGCCGTAAAGGCGGGGGCGGCCGCGTTCGTGATCGTCGGCGTCGAGCCGTATCTCGGCGATTCTCTGTACGGCGCGCTGCCTCGCGGGGGGCTGATCGCCCGGTTCGGTGTGGGTCACGACGGCGTGGACAAGGCGAAGGCCACACAGCGGGGCATTCTCGGCACGAACACGCCCGGTGTCCTTACGATCTCCGTTGCGGAGCACACGATCTGGCTGCTCGGCGTGCTTGTGCGGCACGTCGCGCGAGGCGATGCGGAGGTCCGCCGCGGGATGTGGCGGCCGATGATCGGTACCGAACTGCACGGCAAGACGCTGGCTCTTATCGGCTGCGGCGCGATCGGGCGGCAGGTGGCGGCAATCGCCGCACGCGGGTTCGGCATGACGGTCATCGGGTTCGATCGGCCGGGGCTGGACCGCGACGAGTTGAACCGGTGGGGCATCGGCCGGTTCACGACATCATGGGAGGATGCCGTCAACGACGCCGATGTCGTCTCGATTCACCTGGCCAGCACCGCAGAGACGCGGCGGTTCATCAATGCGGAGCGGCTGGATGCGGTTCGTCAGGGTGCGTTTCTCGTGAACACGGCGCGCGGTGCGGTTCTGGACGAGGTTGCGTTGTACGATGCCTTGGCCTCGGGCCGGCTGGCCGGTGCGGCGCTCGATGTTTTTGAAACGGAGCCTTACAGCCCGGTTGCCGAAGGGAAGGACCTGCGTACGTTGCCGAACGTCGTGCTGACGCCCCATATCGGCAGCAGCACGGTGGAGGCCTGCACGCGGATGGCCGAACGCTGCCTCGCGAACGTGCGGGCCGCCATTGCGAAGAAGTACGGAGAGATGGACGTGGTGAACCCGGACGTTCTCGCAGCACTTGCGAGATGATCGCCCACTCGGAGGTTTCAATGCCCGGCAAGCTGAAAGACGCGCTCGCCGCCTGTCGTCCCGTTTTCGGCGGGTGGATTCAGATCGGACACCCCTCGGTTGCCGAGATCATGGGAAAGGCGGGTTTCGACTGGATTGCGGTCGACGCCGAACATGCGGCGATCGATCTGGAAACGACCGCCGCCTTGCTCCGCGCGATGGCGCCGTACGCGGCCGTGCCGCTCGTGCGGGTGCCGCACAACGACGTGATGTGGATCCGGCGGGTGATGGATGCCGGGGCCGGCGGCGTGATCGTACCGATGGTGAACACGGCCGACGACGCCCGGCGTGCGGTCCAGGCGGCCAAGTACCCGCCGGCGGGCGTTCGCGGGTTCGGCTACTGCCGGGCCAATGCGCACGGGGAGGATTTCGCCGCGTACGTCTCCCGTGCCAATGACGAGACCGTGGTCATTGCGCAGGTCGAGCACATTCAGTCGGTGCAGAATCTGGACGCCATCCTCGCCACGGATGGCATCGACGGCGTCTTCATCGGGCCGTACGACCTGTCGGGCTCCATGGGGATCACCGGGCAGATGGACCACCCGCGGATGAAGGAGGCGCAGGCGCGGGTGCTTGAGGTGTGCCGGGCGCATCGCAAAGCGGCTGGGCTGCACATTGTCCGCTTCTCGCCGGACGCCTTGCGGCGCTCGCTGGCCGACGGGTTCACGTTTATCGCTCTGAGCCTGGATGTGACCATGCTCCAGTGCAGTTGCCGGGAGATGCTGACGGCTGCACGGTGAGGTTCTCGCCCGGGCCCGACAGGCGGCGGGCGTTCGATTCCGAGTGCGTGCCGTCCGGTGTCGGGGGCACCAATCCTACATCGCCTGTCTTTCGCGGGCGGCGCGCTTGCGGGCGTTTTCGTCCAGGAGGCGCTTCCGAAGGCGGATCGCGTCGGGCCTTACCTCGACCAGCTCGTCGTCCTCGATGAACTCCAGGGCCAGCTCGAGCGTAAGTTCGCGCGGCGGTTTGAGGACGACGGTTTTGTCGGCGGCGGCCGCGCGGATGTTCGTCATGCGCTTCGCGCGGCAGACGTTTACCTCGATGTCGTTGTCGCGGCAGTGCTCGCCGACGACCTGGCCGGCGTACACCTGCTCGGTGGGCTTTACGAACATCGTGCCGCGGTCGGCGAGCCCGTCGAGAGCGTACGGGGTGACCTGACCGGACTCGCTGGCGATGAGCACCCCGTTTGCACGTCCGGGGATCGGGCCGCGGAACGGCCCGTATTCGTGGAAGTTATGGTGCATGATGGCCGTGCCATTCGTGGCGGTCATCAGCCGGTTTCGCAGGCCGATCAGACCGCGGGCGGGTATGGTGAACTCGATGTGCGTGTACTCGCCCCGGGTGTCCATGGCCGTGCAGATGCCGCGCCGGCTGCCCATCAGCTCCATCACCGGCCCGACGTTCTGCGGCGGGACATCGATCACGCAGAACTCGACGGGTTCGGTCCGTTTGCCGTCCTTCTCGCGGAAGATGACCTTGGGCTTGCCGACGGCCAGCTCGTAGCCCTCGCGCCGCATGTTTTCGATCAGCACGGACAGATGCAGGAGGCCGCGCCCGGAGACGTTGAACTCCTCCGGCGTGCGGCCGGGCTCGACGCGGAGAGCGCCGTTGGCCTGCAACTCCGTGTCGAGGCGGTCGCGAAGGTGCCGGCTTGTCAGGTAGCGGCCCGATCGCCCGGCGAACGGCGAGTCGTTCACACGGAACGTCATGTGGAGCGTGGGTTCATCGATGATGATGAGCGGAAGGGGCATCGGTTTTTCCGGGTCGGCGATCGTGGTGCCGATGTCGACCGATTCGATGCCGACGACGGCGCAGATGTCGCCGGCCACGACCTCGTCCACCTTCTGCCGGCCGAGGCCGTCGAAGACGTGCACCTCTGCCACCTGCTCGATCGCCTCGGTGCCGCCCGGGTGGATGATGGCGGCCTGCTGGCCCGCCCGCAGCGTGCCGGCGAAGACCCGGCCGATGCCGATGCGGCCTACGTAGTCGCTGTAGTCCAGCGCGGTGATGAGCATCTGGAGCGGGGCGTTCGGATCGTCGTTGGGCGGCTTCACGTGTGCGAGGATCGCCTCGAAGAGCACCTGGATATTGTCGGTTCGCCGGGCCGGGTCAAGCGTTGCATATCCCTCGGTTGCCGAGGCGTAGATCGTCGGGAACTCGAGGGTGTCCTCGTCGGCACCGAGTTCGATGAACAGGTCGATGACCTCGTCGAGGACGTCGGCGGGCCGGGCGTCGGGGCGGTCGATCTTGTTGATCACGACCAGCGGGCGGAGGCCGTACTCGAACGCCTTGCGGAGCACGAATCGCGTCTGCGGCATGGGGCCCTCGAAGGCGTCGACGAGCAGCAGGCCCCCGTCGGCCATCTTGCGGCCGCGCTCCACTTCGCCGCCGCAGTCGGCGTGGCCGCGCACGGAGGTGTTCTTGGCCAGGATGGTGATGCCGCGCTCGCGCTCCAGCGGATTGGAATCCATCACCCGCTCCTCCACCTGCTGGTTGGCGCGGAAGGCCCCCGCCTGGCGGAGCATCTGGTCCACGAGCGTGGGCTTGCCGTGGTCCACGTGGGCGATGATGGCGATATTCCGAATGTCCGCTCTCGTCATGCCGGCTATCTTTCCGGTGTTCGATGTCCGGGAGACTCCCGGCCGGCGAATGGGTGGCACGAGCCGAGGTTCGACGTACTCATTCTACCCGCGCGGGGATCGACAGGCAAGCTGCGCGTCGGGCGGAATACCGCGCGAGGGCGGGCCGGCAGTTCGCATATGATTTGCCCGGTCGGCGGCGTGCCCGCGCGCCGTCGCGGGGGATTCGGTCCGCAGCCGATAGCGGCTCAGACGG
>CAZMVY010000185.1:0-10221 GCA_964569765.1 uncultured Planctomycetales bacterium | reverse complement strand
CACGCTTCTCCCCCGCCAACCGCCGCCTCGGCCGCATGATGGTCATCGAACGTGACAAACACGGGATGCTCGAGGGCGGCATCACGGCCGACCTTGCAGAGTGGGATGCGCGCCGGGGCGGGTGGGTCCTCTCGCGGGGGATGCGAATCCAGCGCGTCGCCGAGACGATGGACCTGGCCAGTCCGGACGAAGGCGTCCGCCGCGAGCCGCTGACCTTTTACAAGAGTGAGCTGAACCCGGAGGAGATCGTTTTGCGGCAATCTGCCCAGTGGATGAGCTTCCTCAGTCTCCGCGAGCTTGGCGAGCTCCAGCGCCGCCGCGTCGTCTCCGCGGGGCAGGTGGCTCAGATCCGCCATACGCGGTTCACGCAGCCCATCAATAACGTGCTGCTCCTGCTGTTGGGAATCGTGTTCTTCCTGCGGCGCGAGCCGGGCAGCGTGATCGTGCAAGGCGGCAAGGCGCTCGCGGTGTGCGCGAGCTGTTTCGTGATCGGGTTCATCGGCGTTCACCTCATCGGCGCGATCGACATGACGCTGCCCCTGCCGCTGATCGGCTCCGTGCAGATTCCCCCGGCGCTGCCGGCGTGGTTCCCGATCATCGTCTTCTCCCCGCTCTGCGTGCTCCTGCTCGACAGCGTGAAAACCTGATCCGCCGGCGATTCCGGCCGTATTCACGCGCCGCCGGCCCGAACCGGCTTGGCCGCGCCTGGCGCTTCTTCGTTCGCCCCGGCCCGGCGTCGCGGAGCCAGGCGCGTCATGCCAGCCCGCGGCGCTTCCGGATGATCCATTCGGCCACGAGCACGCCGACCGTGATACCCAGCATCGGCCAGCGGCCCCGCGCAGCGAGGTTCGTCGTGTGCGTCAGGGTGCGACGCACCGTATGCTCGGAGGACAGAATACGCCGGAAGATTTCCGCCGCACCGTCCGCCGGTACGAACATTCCGCCCGCTGCGGCCGTTTGCGCCGCCATCTGGCGCAACAGTTCGAAGTTGGCCGTGGCATCCTGCATCTCGATGTCGGGCGATTCGACCACGAACGCCGTTTGGGCAGGGTCCGCGGGAATCCCATCCGCCGCCGCCCTGACCTCGACCTGATACTCGCCGGCCGCGGCAGGGGCGGGGCGGGCTTCGTACCGATCGTTGCGCCGCACAAAGGTCAGCGGCTGGCGCTGACCGCCCGGTCCCCGGAGTTCGCCCGACAGATCGATGCGGGGTTGGACGGCGTCGGCTCCGAACACGTCCACGCCGGCCTCCACGATCACGGTGTCGGTGCCGGCGGTCAGTCGGGCGAGCGTATAGCGCGGCTGGTTGGTCGTCACCCACACGCTCGGCTGGCGATTCGCGAGCCACAAGACGAGCTGGCGCCAGAATCGGGCGTGTATCTCGCGGCCGTTATCCACCTCCAGCGGCCATCGCCAGGTTGAGTCGATGGCCAGCACGGCGGATCGCCCCGCGCCCGCCTCCTGCGCCAGGAGGATGGGCTGATCGGCGGGGCCGGTGAGGAGGGTTACGGCGGCCGGCTTGGGAGATTGCAGGATGTCGGCCTGCGCCGCCGCGGGCAGGAGCGACCAGAGGCGCTGCGTTTCCTCGGGCGTCATTGCCAGGCGGCAGGCCGGGTGCTGGAGGCCGGCGAGCGTCGGCCGGATGGGCAGCGGGCCGCGAATCTCGCCCTTGGAGGAGGCGGACATGGGCAGCACGTCGGCCAGGGCAGTGCCGGCGAAAGCGGCGTTGCCGAGGCCGCGTGCCCCGGCGATCACCAGGAGCCCGCGCCGGTGGTCGCGCACCGCGTCGCGGATTGCTTCGAGCTGCGTCGGGTAGACCTCGCGCTGGTTCACGTCGCCGAGGATGAGTACGTCGAACGTCAGCCACTTTTCCAGCCGCTCCGGGAGCCGGTTGTGGATCCGCCCGCCCCTCTTGCCCACCTGAGCCTTCGTCAGGCGGATTTCCGAGGCCGCTTCCAGCGACCGCGCGACCGCCGCGCGCTCGTACCGCGGGCGGTCGATGTAGAGCACCTGCACGTACTCCTTTGTCACATGCACGAATTGCGAAAGCATCACGGTGCGCTGCGCCGGCTCGAGATCGTTCGCCGTGGCCCGCAGGGTCACCTTGTGCAGGCCCGCATCGGTGGGCGTGTGGGTCAGCTCCGTCAGGAGCGTCTCCCGTGCCTGGGAGGGCTGGAGGGTCTTCGTGTCCACGACCTTGTCATCGAACAGGAGCTCCACCTGCACGGTCCGGCCGGCAAGGCCCAGGGCCAGCAACTCGCCGCGGACCGTGAGCCGGTTGAGGACGGCCACGCGCGCCGGCATCGTCAATCGCCGTGCCGTCAGGCCGCGGGTCTGGCCCGCCGGCAGTTCGCTGCCGAGCCCGACGGCCCACAGGGGCACTCCCGCCTGACCGATCTCCGTAGCGACTGTCAGCGGGTCCGCCGCCGAGAAGTTCTCGCCGCCGTCCGTGAGCAGCAGCACGCCGACCAGCCGCCGGCCCTCGCTCAAACCCTCCCGGCAGGCATCTCGCAAGGTCGCAGCCAGGGCTGTGGCCGGGCCCTTGCCCGTAACCTGCTCGGGTTCAGCGGTTCGCAGGGATGCATCGAACGTGAACGACAACACCTCTCGCGTACGGCGGATGCGTTCGAGCTCGATGCGGTTGTCATGCAGCAGCGAATCGAGTTGCTCGATCCGTGAGCGGGCGGGACCGGCGCCGGCGGCGACGTCGCGGATCGTCATCGAGCGCGAATCATCGGCGAGCAGGACAAGCGTGCCGCGTTCATCGACGATGCGGGTCCACCGCACGACTGGCCGCGCGAGAATCACCAGGATCGCGAGCACCGCCACGGATCGCAGACCCAGCAGCAGCCCGCGTTCGCCGCGCGACAGGGGGCGGGTCGTGCATCGGTACGCGCGGGCCGCCCAGACCAGGGCCAGGATACCCAGACCCGCAATCGCCCACGTCATGGCGCGGGCGCTGTGCCACAGGCCGGACCGGGCGAACATCGCCGCCGCGATGCCCAGGGCCGTGCCGCCGACGAGAAACCGGGCCGTGCGTCTCCAGCCGGCGGCCGACGCGGCCCACCGGACGGATTCGGCCGCCAGGAGCACGGCGAGCAGGACCCACACATACTCGGTCAGGTCCCACGGTTCGAAATCGAAAGAAAAGCTTTCCACGTACCGGCTCGGTGTGCGCGCTCTGAGCCTTGGGGAACAAAGCTACTGGGGAACTAGGATTCGAACCTAGACTAAGTGGTCCAGAGCCACTCGTGCTACCATTACACTATTCCCCAGGGTGCGGCCGCCTGCACGGCCGCCGGTAGCTGCATTGAAGATATCGACAGGACCCCTGGCGGTCAAGTAGTCTGTATACCCGGCGTGAGACACAAGGAGACGTCAATGCATCGGGCAATTGCCGGGCGATGGTGTTGCGTACTGGGGGTGATTGCGTTGGCATCGTGCGCCGAGACGTCCGAAAAGCCGACCGCCAGGGTCGAACCGGCGCCGGTGGCGGCGACAGACAAACGGCCGACGACTCGCCCAGCGCGCCCGACGCCGGTGGCCGTAGCGGTGACGCCGGCCTCGGCCACGCGGCCCGCCCCGGCCGGAACGCGGATCCGGTTGCAGACGGTCGGCGAGGTCTTCGTACCGGCCTGTCTCCCGCGCGGGCTCGAACGGGTTGACTTGGTAGTGCATTTCCATGGCGCGCCGTCCGTCGTGGAACGCGAGTTTGCCACGGCGGGGCTGCGTGCGGTGCTGGTTACGGTGAACTACGGCGGACTCTCTGCCCGATACGAGAAGCCCTTTTCCGACCCGAAGCTCTTCGGCACGCTGCTGGACGAGGCGTTGGCCGGCGTACAGGCGCGGGGTCTCGTCGCGCCGACGGCGGCATGGCGACGCGTCTGCGTGTCGTCGTTCAGCGCGGGCTTCGGCGCCGTTCGTGCGATTCTCAAGGTGTCGGCGTACTTCGACCGGATCGACGCGCTGTATCTGGCGGATACGTTGTACGCCGGCTACGTCGGCGATGGCGCTGAGCGCAAGGTGGATCCGGAGGATGTCAGGGACTTCTGCGGGTTCGCCGCGGAGGCCGCCGCCGGGCGCAAGACGCTCCTTGTCACGCATTCGTACCTGGAGCCCGGCCGGTACGCCGGTACGCACGAGACGGCGGACAACCTCATTGCCGCGGCCGGGGCGGAGCGCCGCAAGGTGGACGAGCGCGGCCCGGCGGGGATGCGAATCATCTCTCGCGCGGACAAGGGGCGATTCCATCTCTGGGGTTGCGAGGGCAAGACCGGCGAGGACCACATGGGCCACCTCCGTAACATGCACTTCTGGTACCCCATGCTACCCGTGGAGGGAGCAACGGGCCGGATCGCGCGTTGACCGGGGATCAGGCGGGCGTTAGTGTCAACGATCGGCAACAGGGGACGACAAGGGGATTCGTTGATGGCGCGAGGATCGACAACTGCCGACAGCCTCTTCCCGCGACCGCCGCACGCGGGGGTGCGCGTCGTCGTGACCGGGCAGGTCGGCGTGGAAAAGAAGCCGTTTCTCGAGCGCGTGGCAAACCTGGCCCGCCAGCGGGGCAGGGATGTGACCGTCTGTCACGTGGGCGACATGATGTACGCCGAGGCCCCCGACGTGGTGCCCGGCCGCATCCTCGACCTGCCGCGGCCGCGGCTCGACTCACTCCGCCGCAGTGTCTTCAAGGACATCATCCGCATCGCGGAAAAGAGCGAAAACCTCCTTGTCAACACCCACGCGACGTTCCGCTGGAAGCACGGGCTCTTCCCTGCGTTCGACTACGACCAGATGCACGAGCTCAATGCGGATCTGTACGTGACGCTCGTGGACAACATGGACGCCGTCCACGAGCGGCTGGATCGCGACCACGACGTCGCGCACACGCTCAAGGATATCCTCGTGTGGCGCGAGGAGGAGATGGTCGTCACGGAGGTGCTGGCCAACATCCTCCGGCGCTACGGAAGCTTCTACGTGCTCGCCCGCGGGGCAGAGCGCGATACGGCGGAGTCCCTTTACCGCCTGATGTTCGAGCCGCAGCGGCGGAAGGTCTATCCGTCGTTCCCGATGACGCACGTGATGGACATGCCCGCGGTCCTCGCGGAGATCGATGCCTTCCGCGACGCGCTGGCCGAGCACTTCATCACGTTCGACCCTGGCGATCTCGACGAAAAGCGGCTGCTCGTCGATGCGACGGAGGCCGCGAAGGAGGGCCGCGACCGGTTCACGCTTACGATCAACGGCCGCGACGTCGTCTTCCGCGTGGCCGACGTGATCGCCGTGGCCGGCGACATCGACGGGCAGATCTACGCCCGCGACTTCAAGCTGATTGACCAGTCGGACATGATCGTAAGCTTCATCCCCGAGCTTCCCGACGGCAAGCCCGGCCTGTCGAGCGGCGTCGAACGCGAGCTGCAGCACGCCTTCGAGGCGACCAAGGAGGTCTACGTGGTCTGGAAGCCGAAGGCCGAACCTTCGCCGTTCGTCACCGAGACGGCGACGAAGGTCTTTCGCTCGACCGAGGAGGCCCTCACGTACTTCCAGCGTAAGGGCTACATCGGCGATTTTCAGATGCCGCTCACGAAGGCCGCCGCGCCCCGCGAACGGGGAAGAATCGGGTGATCTGGATTTCAGGTTTTGGATTCGACGGGCGGATGCGGCAATCGAAAATCCAGAATCCGAAACCCAGAATCGGAGCATTGGAATGTCGATGACTCGTTCACAACTCGCCTCGATGATCGATCACACGCTGCTGAAGCCCGAGGCTACGGCCAAACAGATCGACAAGCTCTGCGACGAGGCGCTGCAGTTCGGCTTCGTGGCCGTCTGCGTGAACCCGATCCATGTGAAGCAGGCCGCGCGGCGCCTGCGCGACTCGCAGACGTGCGTGGCGGCGGTGGCGGGGTTTCCGCTCGGGGCGAGCCTGACGGAGATCAAGGTGGCGGAGACGCGCCGCGCGATCG
Source organism: uncultured Planctomycetales bacterium (assembly GCA_964569765.1). GTDB lineage: Bacteria > Planctomycetota > Phycisphaerae > UBA1845 > PWPN01 > CAZMVY01. The sequence goes on along the minus strand of CAZMVY010000185.1, from coordinate 4,255 downwards.
ACGACGGCGCGCTGGAGATCGACATGGTCCTGCGTGTCGGGGACCTGATTGCCGGCGAGGCGAACGCCGTGCGGGACGACATCGCCGCCGTGGCCGAGGCCGTGCACGCAGCGTCGGCGAAGCACCTGCTCAAGGTCATCTTCGAGACGGCAGCGCTGACCGACGAGCAGATCATCCTCGGGTGCCGGCTCTGCGGCGAGGCGAAGGCCGACTATGTGAAGACGAGCACGGGCTTTCATCCCGACGGCGGGGCCACGGTGCACGCCGTCCGCCTGATGCGCCAGCACGCGGCGCCCCTCAAGATGAAAGTCAAGGCCGCCGGCGGGATCCGCAACCTCACCATGGCCGAGGCGATGGTCAACGCCGGGGCGTCGCGTATCGGAATGTCCGCCGGCGTGAAGGTGATGAAGGGTATGCCCATCCGCTTCGAGCGTCCCCCCGGGCGGTATGCGATCTGATTCCGCCGCGCGACGCTCGCCAACGCGAGGTGCCCATGTCAACGCCGGAGAAGCTCAGCCCCGCCCGGATCGAGTCCGCCGTCCGCACGCTGCCCGGCTGGTCTGTGCAGGGCGGCCGGCTTCGTCGCGAGTTCCGGTTCAAGACCTTCGTCGAGGCCTTCGGGTTCATGACGCAGGTCGCGCTGCTCGCCGAGTCGAAGAACCACCACCCGGAGTGGTGGAATACGTACAACCGCGTGACGATCGAACTGACCACGCATGAATCGGGCGGCATCACCGAGCGGGATGTGGATCTCGCCGTCCGGATCAGCGAACTGGCGGCGGGCCTCCTTCCGCGAAGTGATGCGCCCGCCGGATAATCGATCTCCGCCGGCGGAGCACAGGCACGTCGGCCGGGGCGTACTTCGTAAGAGCCGCCGGCGGGTGTTTCCGATCCGGTGCAGGCCGTTACAGGAATCGCTCAATCCATCCGCCGCCGAGCACGCGATCTCCGTCGTAGAAGACGGCGGCCTGGCCCGGCGTAATGGCCGTCTGCGGCGAGCAGAATCGCACACGCGCGGTACCGCCTGCCACAGGCTCAATGGTAGCGGGCGCGGCGGCGTGGGTATAGCGGATCTGGACTTCGCCCTGCACGGGGCCGGCGGGCTCGTCGATCAGCCAGCGGACATCCGTGGCGAGCAAGCCGTCCCGCAACAGACACTCACGCGGCCCGATCGTGACCACGTTCGTCTGTGCGTCGATATTCGTGACGTACATCGGCACGCCCATGGCGATACGAAGCCCGTGACGCTGTCCGATCGTGTAGCGGGCGATGCCTTCGTGGCTTCCGATGACGCGCCCGTCCGGATCGCACACGTTGCCGGGACGCAGGGCGTCGGGGCGGTACGTTCCGACGACGCGGGCGTAGTTGCCATCCGGAGCGAAACAGATGTCCGCGGAGTCGGGCTTGCTGTGTACCGGCAGGCCCAGTTGCTCGGCCTTCCGGCGGACTTCGTTCTTGCGGAGATGGCCGATGGGAAACCGCGTCCGGGCGAGGGCCGCGCGGCCGAGTCCGAAGAGGACGTACGACTGATCCTTGGCACGATCGGCCGCGCGGAGGAGGCGGACGCCCTCTGCCGTGTTTTCCACCCTCGCATAGTGGCCGGTGGCGACGAACTCGGCGCCCGTCGCGATCGCGTAGTCAAGGAGGCGGCCGAACTTCAACCGTTCGTTGCAGAGAATACATGGATTCGGTGTGCGGCCCCGGGCGTATTCGTCCGCGAAATGGCGGATGATTCCGCCGAATTCCGCGCTGAAGTTTAGGGCGAAGAACGGAATGTTCAGCACACCGGCGACGAACCGGGCGTCAGCCGCATCAGCCGCACTACAACACGCAGGGCGTCTCGCCGGCGCACCGTCTTCCGGGCCGCGTGCTGCCACGCCCATACGCATGAAGAGTCCGACGACATCGAACCCCTGCTCCACGAGAATGGCTGCGGCTACGCTTGAATCGACTCCGCCGCTCATGGCGACGACGGCTCGCGGACGCTTGGGCATGAACGAAGATTCCCGCTTTCGTTGGACTTTTCGCGAAACGTGGTTCATTATAGATTGCGCAGGTGCGCGAGCCAAGGAAGGTCGTCCGGATGTGTAGCCGCAAAGGGGGGCTCTGTACGCATGAGGGTTCTTGAAGTTCCGACACGTCAGCGGTGCGAGTTGATCGACGTCACGTCGCGTGTTCAGGAAGTTGTGGCAGGTGCGGGCGTACAGGAGGGCTACGCGATCTGCTATGTGCCGCACACAACGGCGGGCGTCACCATTCAGGAGAATGCTGACCCGGATGTGGCCCGCGACGTGCTCGAGAAGCTCGCACAACTCGTGCCCGGCGGGGATGACAGCTATCGGCATGCCGAGGGCAACTCGGATGCGCACATCAAGGCCTCGCTGATCGGCGCATCGCAGACAGTGCCCGTACGCGACGGGCGGCTTGCGCTTGGCGTGTGGCAGGCGATCTACTTTGCGGAGTTCGATGGACCCAGGCGCCGGCAGATGTACGTACTGTGCGGCGAGGCGGAGCGGAGGCATGTGTGAGCATGAGTGAACCGCTGATTTCAGGATTCGACCATGTCCGCGTCCATGCGCCTCCCGACGGACGTGAGAATGCGAGATGGTTCTACGGCGGCCTGCTCGGCCTTACGGAGATAGCGGTACCTGAGACGATCCTTTCCGATTCGTCGCCGCTCCGCTTCGAGTTGGCGGACGGCCGGCAACTCCATGTGACCTTCGGGCCTGCGTCGGGCGGTTCGCCGGCCGTCGGGCACCTGGCGTTTCGCGTTGAGTCCGCAACCGCCGTTTGCGATCGCCTTCGGGCCAACGGGTTCGATGCGCATACGGATGCCGGGGCAAACCCGCACGAGGTGCGATGTTTCTGTCGAGACCCGTTCGGGAACCGCCTGGAGTTTGTCGAGCGTACGGCTGTCCGCGTCTGCGGGGTGGCATGAGATCCGGTTCGGAGGGCAAGACGCCCCGCTTCTGATGTACTGCGTCGGTTAACGCGCTTGAACCCGCCTCTAACATTATTTCTTATGCCGACACTTTTGGGCACGTAAGCCGCCAATGGGCGTCTTGGCGAGGACGGTTCGCGCCATCGAGTGTCTTCAATAAAGGCTCGCTCGTTTCGGTTGGTTCGGGACACTCCCGATAAGGCGGTATGGCCGGATACTGCACCGGCCGCTCAGCCGGATGTTTCGTTGTCTGTATGGGATATGCGCAAGATGCAGGGCGGATCTCCGCGGCGGCTGGCTGGACAACGGACTGCGGTATGCTACAATCGTACCCACTAGAGGTTGGCGAATCGGATTCGCCACGGTACAACCGTAGGCATCGAGAGACCTCGATCAGCGGCTTTTGAAAGGACACTGAGTCATGGCCATTCGACACCACATTAAAGTCCTGGTGGTTGACGACGACCCGAACGTGTGCAAGACAGTCGGACTGATCCTCAAGGATCATGGCTACCACGTGGATGCTTACACGCAGGCGCGGGAGGCGCTGATGGCCTCGCGCCGGCAAGCCTACGACATGGCCCTGATTGATCTCAAGATGCCCGATATGGATGGCACCGAGCTGATCAGGAAAATCCGCGAAGAGGATGATCACATTGGCATCATCATCATGACCGCCTACCCCGACGTGGACTCTGCGGCGGAGACGATGCGTCTGGGCAGCCGCGATTACATCAGCAAGCCGTTCCGCGAGGAACAATTGCTGGAAGCCGCCGACCGCCTCGCCCATGACATGGGGCTGATCTACACCAACGAGAACGACCTGAATCGCCTCATCGGCCAGCGGATTCGGCAGGAACGCCTCAAGCAGAGCCTTACGCTGCGACAGCTTTCAGATCGGGCGGAGCTGACCACCTCGCAGCTTTCGCAGGTGGAGCTTGGCAAGAACGCGGCCTCGATCTGGGCGCTTGCCCGCATCAGCGGTGCCTTAGGCAAGCAGATCTGCGAGCTGCTGGCCGGGCTTTGATGCGCCCTGCCGGAGGCTGAGCATAGCCGGCGGCACGGGCCGGCAGTGTACCTCAATAGCACGCCGGAGGGGACTCGATCGGTTCGCCGGTGGTCTGCCGGCGGCACCACGTGCCCTCTGTGCGCACCGGGCCAGAACAGGGGGGCGGCTCAAGGCCAGCAGCACCGGCGTCGTCGGCTCGGAACGTAGGTGATGGTCAGGTACGGGCGGTGCGGCGGGCTTGAGCCGAATCGGCACGCCACTGCGTGCCAACTTCGTCCGCAGCGCGACTGCGCGTTCCAGCGAAT
>CAZMVY010000184.1:0-10308 GCA_964569765.1 uncultured Planctomycetales bacterium | reverse complement strand
GTTCAGCCTGCCCGCGCCCGCCTGAAGGCGAGCGTGGGCCTGGCACCCGCGCGGTCTCAGTTCCCGCCGATGCTGGCACGGACCCGCGTGCAGGCGACGGCACAGGATGATTCCGGCCCGGCCGGGTGCAGGACGCGAGAGCGCGTGCCCCGATGTTGGCGGCGGCCGACGGCTGCCCTACACTGTTATGCGGATTCTCGTCGGCCCGCGCGGCATTCCGGGCGGAGCCCGCGCGGCCGCCGTGTCGGGCTGCGGGCGACGCCCGCGCTGGGATGTGGGAATGGACGTCGCATATACCATTGCCGAGGCGCGTCAGGCCGTCCGTGCTGCTCGGGCGCCGGGTCGATCGATTCATCTCGTCCCCACGATGGGCGCCCTGCATGAAGGCCACTTCTCGCTCATCCGCGCCGCGCGAGGCCCGGATCACTGCGTCGTCGTAAGCATCTTCGTCAACCCCACGCAGTTCGGCCCGACTGAGGACTTTGCGAAGTACCCCCGGCCCGTCGAGGCCGACTTGGCCGGGTGCCGCCGTGAAGGCGTGGACCTGGTCTTCATGCCTTCGCCCGAGGAGATGTACCCGCCGGGCTGCCGCACCGTGGTTCACGTCTCCGGACTCACCGAGACGCTCTGCGGTCCGCACCGCCCCGGCCACTTCGACGGCGTGGCGACGGTCGTGACCAAGCTGTTCAACATCGTGCAGCCTGATCGGGCGTATTTCGGCCAGAAGGACGCGCAGCAGGCCGTCGTCATCCGCCGTATGGTCGCGGACCTCGATATGCCGATCGAGATCGTCGTCTGCCCGATCGTCCGCGAGCCGGATGGTCTGGCCATGTCGAGCCGCAACGCCTACCTCTCGCCGGACCAACGCATGCAGGCCCGCTGCCTCAGCGAGTCGCTGCGGCTCGCGGAACGGATGGTCCGCGACGGCGAGCGCCGGGCCGGCCCGATCATCGAGGCGATGCGGGCGCACATCACGTCCGCCGGGCCGTGCGAGATCGACTACGTCGCTGCGGTTGATCCGGAAACGTTGCAGCCGGTCGAAACGATCGAGCGTCCGTGCATGTTCGCGCTCGCCGTCCGCATCGGGCCGACACGGCTCATCGATAATCTTGTGCTCGATCGCGTCTGATGTGCTCCGTCGGATTGTGCAGCGGGAAAGCCGGCGATTCTCGCGCCACAGCGTCCTTTCCGACGGGCACGATTCGGCCCGGCGAGGTAGACGCCCGCACAGGCCGGCGGTAGAATCACAACGCGTGTGGCCGTTTCGATTTCCCATTGACAGCAATGACAGGACCTCGATCGCGACGCACACTCGCCGTCCGGTCCGCAGGAGCCGTCCGCGACTATGAAACCCGAGCTGTTCCAGATTCCACTCATCTACTACGGCGTGAAGGGGTACGGCTTCATGCTGATGGTGGGATTCCTCACCGCCATCTGGTGGGCGAGCCGGCGGGCCATGAAGGTCAAGGCGAATCCCGATCTGATTCTGAACATGGGGTTCGTAGCACTGGTTTTCGGCGTAATCGGGGCACGGGCCTTTTATGTGATTCACTACTGGCAGCGGAGTTTTGCCGGACGTCCGTTGTCCGAGGTCATAAACGTGACGGCGGGGGGGCTGGAGTTTTACGGCGGGTTCGTCGGGGCGATGGTCTTCATCATCTGGTACGTGGCGTGCCACGGTCGGCCCTGGCTGGCCCGTGCCCTGGCGGTGGTCTGGAGCGTGCTGGCGGTGATAATCCTGGTGGCAGTCCGGTCGGCCATGAGTCCCCGCCCGCCGTTTGCCTATGTGCTTCCGGTCGCATTGCTGGTAGTCGGAGTGCTCATCATCCGCTCGCTGTGGCAGTGGTCCGGCCGCGCCGGCTACGGCCAGCCGGCGTCGCTGCGTCTGTACCTGGATATCGTGACCCCCTCGCTCATGTGGGGGCTGGGGTTCGGGCGGAGCGGCTGCTTCCTGCCCGGCTGTTGCTGGGGCGCTCCGTGCGCGGCGATTCATCTGCCCTGGGCCGTTCGCTTTCCCTGTGCAAGCCCCGCGCAGTATGACCAGTGGAGCCGATGCGAGGCGACGTTGCCGGCCCCGTTGATCCATATCGATCCCCGGACCGGTTACGCCTATCCGATCCCGCGTGAACTTCTCACGATGCCCCCGGCGAAGCGCCTGCTCGCGGAGCGCCGATGCGAGCAGTTGGAGGAGCGCTTGCAGGAACTTCGCCGCACCAATGCCGGCGCGGACAAGATCGCCCGGACGGAGGCCGAACTGAACCAGGCGCGGGCGGCGCGCGACCAGGTGCGCCAGGCCGAGGCGCCCCTGCTCCGCAACATGGCCATCTTCGGCCTCCACGCCAGCGACATCGAGCGGCTCGCCCAGCGGCCCGACTCCCGATCGGCGCCCATCCATCCTACGCAACTCTATGCGTCGGTGAACGCGTTCCTGCTGGCGTTCCTGCTCAACGCGATCTTCTACCGCCGCAAACGCCACGGGCTGGTCTTCGGCATGCTCTGGCTGCTCTACCCGGTGGCCCGGTTCGTGGAAGAGGCCATCCGCGCGGACAACCCGCTCGACACGGCGGGTCTGACGATTTCCCAGGCAGTCAGCGTCGGCGGGCTGATCTTCGCCGCCGTGTACTTCTGGTGGCTGTACAGGCAGCCGCTGCGAAGCGCGCGCGCGGTGGCCTATGTGCCGCCGGAGGCGACGCGAACAAAAGCGTGAACGCGAGACCGTGGATCCGTGACGGGAGGCCGGCGCGAGGGGTCCCGTCCGGTCTGCCGTTTCTCACCCGCCTGGGTTGCCTGAGCCTGCCGGTCGTCCTCGCCGCCGCGCTGCCGGCGCCCGCCGCGGAGAACCCCGCGCCGCTTCGCTGGCACGTGCAGCCCGGCCTGCTCGAAACGTACAACGTTATCCTCGACCGCCGATCCAGTCTTCAGACGTACGGGACGCGCCAGGAGGGCCGGCTTACGCGGATGGTGCTCGCCGGCAGCCGGCCCGATCAGTGGAACCTCGCACAGATGCTCGAACTGGGCCGCGGCCGGGCCGTTCGTCTTGGCGAAACCTCTGCCCCTTCCACGGCCGCGTCGGGGCGCATCCTCGCCCTTCTTCCGCTGCCGCATACCCAGTTCAGCGTCAGTGTGGCAACACAGGCCGACGCCTCGCTGATCGTGCCCGGCGGTTCGCCGTTCGAGAAGGATCTGATGCGCGCCATGCTCGAGTGGGGAGACTGGCCGGCCTCCCCTGCCGTGGCGGGGATGGAATGGTCGCGCGACGTCTCGGAGGCATCCTTCGCGGGCGAACGCCGCTTTCAGGTCGAATCGTTCGAGGCGGGTGCGCGCGGCGAGCCGGTCGCCCGCATCCGTTTTACCGCCGAGTCCAAACCCCGCGCCGGGCCGGCGAGCTCGCACCGGGTTACGCAACTGGACGGCACGATCCGCTGGGCGATGCGGTCCGGGCGCCTTGTGGATGTTCGCGCCCGCGCGGTCTTTACTCGCGCGGCGACGGCGGACGGCGAGCGGATCGAGCTGGACCTTGTCGTGGAGCCCCGCTCGCGCACGTTGGTTTCGATTCCCGAGCACAACGCGGCGCATTCGCAGGTCGTCGAACTTGCCGCGATCCTCCGCGACTACAATGCGGACCGCATCATGGAGGCACAGGAAGGGCTCCGGCGGTTCCGCGGGCGCTGGCCCGCGAGCCGGTGGCGGCCCGTGGCGGATTTTCTGGCGGCGCAGATCGCCGCCGAGCAGACCAGTGTGCAGACGCCGACCTCCGCGTCCGCTGCCGGGGCCGCCTCGGCGCTTCGCGACGCACTCGCCGCGCTGCTCTCGCGATGGCGGGCGGCCGAGCGGCAGGGGGACATGGCCGCGGTTGCGAAGGTCCGTGAGGAGCTGGAGCGGAGCGCGCGTGTGAACCGCGATGCGATCGGCGAACTCGCTCAGTCGGCAGATGCGGCCGAACGCGCCCTGGCCGTACTGGGGCTTGCGTTTGCGGCAGCGCCGGCCGACGTGGCCGTGATCTCCGGCTTGACTCAGGACGACAGCCCCGTCGTCCGCGAGAGCGCCTACTATGCCCTGGCTATTCGCCGCTCGCCGCTGGTCCGCGCGGATGTCTTCGTTCGCGGGCTGGATGATGGCGTGGCCTCCGTGCGTGCGCGAGCCTGCGAGGCGGCCGGTGCCTCCGTTCGGCCGGGATCGCCGGAGGCCTCTGCCGTGGCCGTAGAACTGGCCGAGCGCCTGACGGACGAACATTCGCGTGTCCGACTGGCGGCCGCGCAGGCCCTGGCCATCGTAGGTGGCCGCGAGCAGGTCGAACCGCTGCGGCGAGCGGCCGATGATCCGGCCAACGAGGGCTTTCGCCCCGCCCTTCAGGCGGCGTTGCGTGACCTGAACGCCCGGCTCGAACCGCAACGGCCTCACGAGTAGAATACCGGCCATACGAGGTCCGTCCGCGTCTGCACCGCGGGAAGCAAAGCGGCCGGAGGCCCATGTCAGGTCCGGCCGGCGCGGCCGGGCGATCCGTTGACCAGGCGAGGCACATCATGGCTCAATCTTCAGTCCGACGAATCGGCATACTCACGGGCGGCGGCGACTGCCCCGGCCTCAACGCGGTGATACGCGCCGTTACGAAGAGCGCGATCAACGAACACAACCTGGAGGTTCTCGGCATCGAGGATGCGTATCTCGGGCTGTTGGAGGACCGCGTGCGGCCGCTGCGGGCTTCCGACGTGTCCGGCATCCTCACACAGGGCGGCACGATCCTCGGCACCACGAACAAGGTGAACCCGATGAAATGCCGCCTCGGCACGGATGCGTCCGGAAAGCCCATCATTGGCGACGCCTCCGAGAAGGCCGTCGCTACATGCCGCAAACACGGCATCGAGTTGCTCGTCTGCATCGGCGGCGACGGCACGATGGCCGCCTCCTACGGCATGATCCAGCGCGGCATCAGCGTCGTCGGCGTTCCCAAGACGATCGATAATGACCTGATGTGCACGGATGTCACATTCGGCTTCCAGACGGCCGTGCAGACCGCCACCGACGCTCTCGACCGCATTCACACTACCGCCGAAAGCCACCACCGTATCATGCTCGTGGAAGTCATGGGGCGAAACGCCGGCTGGCTTGCGCTCGCGGCCGGAATGGCCGGCGGGGCCGACGTCATCCTTTTGCCCGAGATCCCCTACGATATCGACGCGATCTGCCGCGCCTGCCGCCGCCGCGAGGAGCAGGGTAAACGATTCACCATCATCGCCGTCAGCGAGGGTGCCCGGCCGAAAGACGGCCGCCAGGTCGGCACGCTCACCGATGACCCGGTCGAACCCATGCGGCTCGGCGGTGTGAGCCAGGTCCTCGCGCGACAGCTCCAGGAACGGTCGGGCACCGAGTGCCGCGCCACGGTCCTGGGCCACGTGCAGCGCGGCGGGACCCCTGTCGCCTTCGATCGCGTGCTCGCGACACAGTTCGGCACGGCGGCGGTCGATCTGGTTGTCAGCGGCCAATGGAACCGGATGGTGGTGAGGCAGCAGGGCGAGATCACTTCCGTGCCGCTTGAGCAGGTGGCCGGCAAGCAGCGGCTCGTCTCCCTGGACCATCCCCTGCTGCACGTCGCGCGGAGCGTGGGTGTCTCGTTCGGGGACGAATGAGACGGATTCGCCTTGCCGCTGCTCCTGTAGAAGGGGCGGTTTTGCGGCGGGAGCCTCCGGAAACCACGGCCTTGGGCCGCGACGAAGTCGAATGTCTCGCCGGCCGTGTCGATCGGACGTGCCGCCACGGACGGCACAATGAATGCGAGGCAGACGGACTGTCTCGAAATCGGAGGTTCGCATGAATCGCAGGACGTTTCTCAAGGCCGCGCCGGCCGCGCGGACCGCCGGCGTGGGCTCCGGGCGCATCGCAATATGAGCGGCGTCCTACTCGCCTTGAACCCGGCGTGCCCATCGCGCACGGCGGCACAATGCAACCGGGGGCGTGCGGAGCCGGTATAATGGGGCGGCTGCGAATGTGGCCGAAGTGCGAAACGTATCGAGGGGCTCGGTGCCCGGCGCGGCCTTCTCGAGATCGATTCAGGAGCGGGCGATGACGCTTCGTCGTTTGTACGGGCTGGTGGTGTTGGGGGCGGCCGGCGGGATAGTATTTCAGACGGCTGCGAGCTGCTCGGACCAGGTTGCTTCCTCGCTGACGGCAATGCTGCCGTCCCTCACGTCGGCGCTGACGAGCGCGATCACGGACGCGACGCAATGTGACACGACGCCCACGTCCGGGTCTGCCATCACGCCGACCGACAGCACCTTCACGGCCGTCAACGACGCGATACAGGGCCTCCGGTCAAACCTGGGTCTGCCCGGCGGCTCATCCTCCGGGACGGGCTCATCGGGCACGGGTCAGTAGCTCCGTGGCGGCATGCCGCGATGGCTCTGACAGCCCCGAAGCGCAAGCGAGGGTCGTCGCAGACGTAGCGCGGCTCTCTTTTCGCGCGTCGAAGCGGGTCCGCCCGCCGGGTTTCTCATTGGATCACGCCACCTGAAGCGACTGCACCGCCGCGACGTGCAAGTACGAACAGAACGTACGTCGTTCCCCACCGGGGAACGCGGTGAAGGGCCGATTCTTCATTACCGCAACCGCGTCGGGGTCGCGAGCCACGTACGCATCGCTGCGGAGGATCCTGATTCGAGACGGCTCAAACGGGTCGCCCCGGAGCAGGTGTCGGATCACTTCCGGGTTTGTCCTTCGAGTATCCCTTCGGAGCTGCCGAAGGGCGAGGGCTTCCTGGGAAAACCACCGACCCGAACGGGGACCGTTTGTCGTTCCGTCGCTTCTTCTCAGAACGGCGACTTCAGCCGCCCCTCGCGGTGCGCCATGATGTATTCCATGAAGTGCTCATCTTTGCAGAGGAAGCCGTCGCGGGCGAGTTGGACGGCCTCGCTGGCCGGGTCGAGCCTGGCCACGTCGTCCGGGTGACATGTCAGCGGGTCGATCAGCCCGCTGTCCGTACCGGCCTCGATCGCCATCGACAGCCACACGGCGTTGAGCAGGCGGCGGTTCGGCAGGCCGAAACTGATGTTCGAGTGCCCGCCGGCGATGTGGATCTCGGGATACCGCGCCCGCACCTGCCGGATCGTCTCCAGGACGATCAGGCCGACCCGCGGTGAGGCGGAGACGGTGTAGATGAGCGGATCGGCAAACATGTCGCTCAACGGGATGCCGGCGTCGCGGCACTTCCCGATGATGCGATCAAGGTTTTCGAGTCGGTCCTCGACACCCTCGGGCAGGCCGGCCTCCCCGGACGACATCACGATCACCGGGCAGTGGTAGCGCGCCGCCAGGTCCACGGCCTCAAGCCGCTCCAGGGAGGCGGAGTTCAGCATGGGGCGCGGACCGCCGGCCTGCTGCACGGCCTCGACGCCCGCCCGCAGGGTCGACACCTCGCTTGAATCGATCGAGAGCGGGATATCGAATGTCCGGGACAACACGCCCACCGCCCATCGCATCGCCGCATCGCGCTCCGCGATCTCAGGGTTGATCTCGTCCACATTGACATCGAGGTATTGCGAGCCACGCTTGACCTGACGCCGCGCGAGCCAGCAGAGGTATGCCTCGCCCAACTTGCGCTCGGCATCGTTTCCGTGCCGCCCTGCCTCTACGGCGGCCGCCACGTGCGGAACGCTTCCGTTGCGATATACCTCGGTGTTCCGAATGCTCTCCGGAACAGGCAGCAGGGCCTCGTTGCCGAACTCATCTTCGAAGATGAGGCATTCCGAGCCGTCTGCCGCCGTCTTGACCCGGGCCCCGTCGCGTTTGACCCGACGGGAGCAGTGGATGTTCTCGCCGATGATGATGAAGCGGTGTGCCTTCGAGGCGTTCATTGCCAGATCCCTCGGTTCGTGACTATGATTGGCCCGCAGGAGGCCTGTACCGTACCCATGACCGAGCCGATCGTCAATGCCCTTCGTGACGGCCTGGACCGAGGGGACTTCCTGATCACCCTCGAATACTGCCTCCCGCCGCGCGGGGAATCGCTCCAGACGCTCCACGCCCTGGCCGACTACGCGGCCTCTGAGCCGGCTGTCCATGCCGTCGCCCTGACGGACCGCGTGACCAGCGAGAACGACTACGAGCCCCTCGATGTGGCCGGGGACGTCATGCGCCGGTCGGGCAAGGTGCCGCTCGTCCATGTTTCCGGCAAGGACCGCACGCCGGAGACCCTTGCCGAACGCCTCCAGCGCTGTGCGGACACAGGGCTGGAGAATGTCCTCGTTGTCACCGGCGACATGCCCCGTCCGGAGACCCCGGGCGAGGTGATCGAGCCACCCAACGGATTCGTCGATTCGGTGCAGGGCGTCCACATCGCCGCGCGTATCCGGCCCCCTTTACTGGTTGCCTCCGCCGTCACCACGTTCAAGTACACCGAGCCGGAGCTGATGAACCAGTACATCAAGATGCACAAGAAGGTCGCCCAGGGCGCCCGGCTGATCTTCAACCAGGTGGGCTACGACCTCCGCAAGACGCAGGAGCTGACATGGTACATCCGTCACACGGGCCGGACGATCCCGGCCGTCGCGGCGCTGTACTGGCTGGCCCCGGGCTTCGCGCGGTTTGCGCTGGCAGGCAACGTACCCGGTGTGATCTTCACCGAGGACTTCTGCCGGCGGATCGAGGAGATCTGTAAGGAGCCGGACAAAGGCGAGGCCCGCCGGACCGACATGATGGCGCTGCACATCCTGCTCTGCAAGCGCTTCGGCTATCGGGGCGTGCATATCGGCGGACTCAAGAAGCCGGAGTCGATCGCGCGGATCCTGCGTCGGGTCGAGGAATTGGACACGCCGGAGAACACGGCGCCGAAGCTGTGGGCCCGGTGGTGCGGCCACCTGAAGTTCAACGACGGTCGGCCGGCGGAACTCGGCCAGCCGAACGGCTACTACGTCTTCACGGGAGACGGGCATGGGCTGAACTCGCTCGAGTACGCCGAGAGGAACGGCGAGTCCTACTTTTCGCCCCGCTATGCCCTGCTGCGGGCGATTCACGCGGTGGTCTTCGACCGCGGGATGCGGGCCGGGGGCCTCGGCGAGCGATTCGTCCGCGGCCTGGCTCGCGTGCCGGGCATGAAGAGGCTCGGGTATCTGGTCGAGCGGGCGTTCAAGATCCCGCTGGTCGGCTGCCAGGGCTGCGGCTCATGCAGCCTGCCGGACACGGAATACGTGTGCATCGAGAGCAAGTGCGCGAAACACCTGACGAACGGTCCGTGCGGCGGGCAGCGCGACGGCAGGTGCGAGGCCTACGCGGACCGCGAATGTGCCTGGGTCGAGATTTACCGGCGGGCCAAGAGCCGCGGCAATCTCGCTATGCTGGTGAATCGCTTCGTGCCGCCGAAAGACCGGAACCTCAAGAACACGTGCAGTTGGATCAACCTCTGCCTCGGCCTTGATCACCATGCCGACGAGCGGAAGGCCGGCAGGCCGTAGCGCGGGTCGTTCCGCGGCGTACGCACGGGGAATCCCCGTGCGGCCCGGGTTCCCCGCGAGCAGGTCAGTAGTAGCGAACGTACATGTACAGCACGATCGCCGTGACGATCGCCCACCAGAGGGCCGGGCTTTTCAATCCGTGCATCCGCTCCCGCATCTCCTTCGGGAGACGCAGGCTCCCGGCGTTCCAGATCAGGCCCTGGAGTTCCGCGTCCGACTTCGGTCGGGTCACGAGGCTCACCAGCGCGCAGACGATCATGCAGACCCAGAAGACGATTCCCGTTCGCGCCGCGAAGGGGGTGAGATAGGGCACCCACGCCTTCGACTCCTCGCCCAGTCGCGAGGAGAAGAAGCCGACGAGATCCGGCAATCGCGGCATCCAGAGTTCCAGCGCGAGCGTCAGCGGGATGGTCAGGATGCCGGCCCACAAGGCGCCGGCGTGCGTGGTGCGTTTCCACATGATGCCCAGGATGAACATCGTGGCGACGCCGGGGCAGACGTAGCCGTAGGCGTTGAGCAGGTAGACGAAGATCGGTTTTTCCGAGTGGCTGACGAGAACGGTGGCCCAGACGATCCCCATCAGCACGGTCACGGCCCCCATGATCTTTCCGAAGCGGACGGCCTGCGTTTCGGAGGCATGCGGGCGGATGTACGGCAGATAGAAGTCGACCGTCAGGATCGTCGTGCAGGAGTTCACTGCGCCCGAGAGGTGCGACATGACCGCGGCGATCAGGCCGGCCATGACCAGCCCGACCAGCCCGCTCGGCAGCAGGTTCTGCACGAGCGTCGGAAAGGCCATGGCCGGCTTTTCGAGATTCGGGAACAACTGCGGGGCAAGCAGACCCGGCGCGACGGTGATCAGCGG
>CAZMVY010000183.1:0-10375 GCA_964569765.1 uncultured Planctomycetales bacterium | reverse complement strand
GTAGGATATTCGTGATGGCGTATGGCCCGGCCGTGCCGTGCTGTCCGAGCCAGAGAAAGTAGACGATGCCGACAGACTTGCCTTCGGGGGGAGGTCCGGCCTGCTCGGCGTCAGGGAGCGTACGGCCGAGGGCATCAGTGGCGGCCCAGGTGTCTGCGAACGTGTCCACCACCGGCAGTATCGCGGGATCGGCCGCGCTTGCCGCGCCGCAGGCCGCCAAGCCGATGGCGCTGACGATCATAGGTGCCATCGCACGGCGTACCGAACCGGGGGTGAGAAACAACTTCATTGCACGACTTCCTGTCTTGTGCCCGGTCGGGCGTCGCGCGCCTGCCGCCCGTTATCACCGTGGGGGCGGGTGTCTCGCCGAGCCGGCAAACCGATGCGGGATGCGCTTGCCCGCAGTACGGTCGTGCCGGCCGCGGCACCGGTCGCCAGTCCTCGCGGGCACTCTGTCCGTCGCCGGTTCGCGGCGCCCTCCTGCATGCCCAGACGCCCGGGTGGAGCGGATGCGGTCGCAGGAGCAACCTATCCGTCCGTATCACCTCGGTCAATTGCACAGCGCATCGCATTCACACTCGCCGGCTCTCTGACGCTTCGCATCCGGGAAGGATGATTTCGTCCAGCGGTCGTTTCGGCACGTGGTGCACGCCGTGTTCGTCGCGCCAGTATCTGATGTCACCGACTGCGGTTTCGAGCACCACGGTTTCGCTGGGCCTGCCGAGGGCTATCACCAGGAGGACTGCAAACCGGGCGGGAATGGACAGGGCCTGCCGGAGTTCGTCCCGTTTCACCGAGCCGATCATGCAGCCGCCGAGTCCTCTTTCCGTCGCCCCGAGAAGGATGCTCTGGGCCGCGATGCCGTGGTCGCAATTGACGGCCGGGCTGATATGCGTGTCCCCGAGGATGACGACGTACGCGCTCGGGCGTTCGCCCTCGGCCGGGCCTGGCCAGTCGGTCAGATAGCCGGCCCAGGCCAGGTGGGGGAAGATCCGGTTGTTCGTTTCGGGGTCGGCGGACAGGAAGTACTTCAGCGGCTGAAGGTTCCCGGCCGAAGGCGACAGCCTCGCCAGTTCAACCAGCTCCCGAAGCGTGTCCATACCGATCCGATGGTCCTGGTGAAACCTCCGATAACTTCGGTTCTTGAGGATCAGGTCCTTGAGCATTGCAGTCTCCCCGTTGCGGATTCACCCTCCGAATTCTCGCGGACGATGGGCAGGTCGATGGCTTCCGGCCGGGCCAGCGGCGACCGCATGCCGGCAAACAGTCTCGCGGGCCGCAGGCACGCATATTGGCCGAACCGCCGGCGGATCTGCACGAGGGGCACGAGCGTGACAGCAACCGGCAGGAAGCGCGGGTCTCCGATCGCCCCGAGAAAGATCGCATCGAATGGTCGCAGGACTTCGAGGTAGTCGGCCGGCGACACGGTGCCGTGGCGTTCGGCGTATGCACAGCCCCAGTCGAAGCGCGTGTAGAGCAGCTCAAAACCGCCCACGATCTCCCGTACGCATCCCGGTACGCGCACCGCTCCATCGAGCACCTCTACCCCGACGCCGTCGCCGGGATACAACGCAATGCGAAAAGACTTCATCGGCTCCGCGACCTCCGTAGGCTGCATTGCTCGCGGTTACTATAACCGATTGAGCCGGCGGCGTAACGGCTGCCGGTCGGCAGAACGCGCCGCGACCGCGCCGAGCGGTTCATTGCCTGCGGGGTGATAGCCGTCGATGCTCGATCATCGCGGCGAGCCCGGCAATCAGGGCCCCCTGGACGACCAGCCCCGGCACCAGCGAGATCGGCAGGCGGTACCAGATCAGCACCAGTGCGCCGATCGGCGAGATGCCCGTCAGCCACGTCACCGTGGCGTCTTCCGTGGGGGCGAGGGAGACGTTTACAATCAGATCGAGCAAGGGCGGCAGCAGCCAGGTCAGGAGGAACCACAAGCCGACAATCACGGCCCCGGAGGCATTGCGGCGGTACGACGGTCGCAGCAGAAGCGCCGAGGGCGTGAGTCCCATGGCGAGCACGACGAACGAAAGCAACCAATCCGAGAGATGGCCCGGCCCATCGGTGAGGCGCCATGCGGCGAGCGATATCCGCTGAAGGGCAGCGCCCTCCACGAACGCGGCGGGCACCCCCACGATCAACATGGCCGCCAGCAGGACTCCAAGCATGGGAGTGCACGGCGGGCGGCCGGCCCGCTCGGGTTCGAGCCTGTGTCGTCGCTGCCACGCTACATGGGCTTGAACCATCGCCGAGATCGGCAGCATGGCCAGCACCGCGAGCACAGTCAGCGTCGCGATGATTTGCGTGGAGATGTGCGCGGAGGGGACGTCGCGCAGAGGCTGCGGCCGCGCCTTCCAGACGGCGATTCCGAGCCCTCCCACGAGCGCGAACTCCGCGAGCAGCGCCAACGCCAGCCACACGGAAAACGCCCGGCGGTCCGGGCGCCGGTACTTGCGGGCCGCCGCCCGGAAGCAGGTTGCCGCGACCACAACCTGTGCCAGGATCGTCGCGGCGATCGGCAGCAGGTCGAGGCTGAGAATGCCTCCGAATCCCGGGAGCATGCTGAACGTGGCGGCTACCACGCCGAAGACCAGGGCCGCCAGTCCCGGGACGATCGGCACGACGAGCCACCCCGCCATCAGCGTGCTGATCCCCACCAGCGCCACGATGCCGCCATAGCCCTGCGTGACCATCGCCATGACGGCCGTGGCGCACCAGACCATCCCGACGAAGACCAGCGTGACGAGAATACCGGTAAGCCATTCGTGGACCGGGTATCCGCTCACGGCAGACAGCGGAATACCGAGGAGGGTGTTCATCCCAAGCAGAAGGAGCGGCCCGATGTTCGGCCCGATGATGTAGCCGAAGATCGCGGATGGGCCGGACATCGGAGTGAGCCGGTGCGAGTCCATCATGCCGGTGGCGAAGTCCTGTTGGATCGCGCGACGGATGCTGCCGGCTCCGGCGAGGACGAGGATGCCGGACTGGAGCATGCTCATCACGAGCAGCCAAGCCGTGGCGATGGCTGCCGGCTTGACGCCAAGATCGCCGCCGAACGTGAAGACGGCCACCACGCCGGCGATCAGCGCGTAGCCCACGCCCAGTGTGATGGCGCTACGCGGGCCGCCCGCGAGGCGGAAGTGTACCCAGAGCAGCGGATTGGTTACGAAGCTCGCGCCGGCCATACGTTGTCCGTCCGTCAACCGATTCGTTCGCTGATCCGACGATTCGTCGATCCCATCCCGCGGGAAGCGGCCCTTCGGTTCTGTTTCCCGCTCGGTTACTCCCGGCCCCTCGGCTTCCCGGTTACCCGTTCGGGGCTTACCGCCCGGTCCTTTCGGAACCGCAATCGGCAATCCGGACCTAATCCACCTGCCTGACGCCGCTTCGCAGGTACGCCTCCTCCAGCCCGATCGCGAGCGGCGCAAACGATGCGACGGGGAGCCCGTCCGCAATCATCCGCCGCAACAGTGCGGCCGCTTTCTCCCGATCATCGGAGAACTCGAAAATGATTTCCTCCCGGTCCACCTGCGCGTTGGCGACATCGGCGTACCCGGCTATTCGCGCGGCCGCGTCCGGCACCACCCGGGCCAGGATCAGGCGATACCGGCACGATTGATCCGATGTCCCCGCGACGACTTCGTGGACCGTGCCGATACGGATGACCTCGCCGTGCGACATGATCCCGATGTGCGTGCAGTATTCGTGCAGGTCGGACAGAATGTGCGAGCTGATAACGATCGCCTTGCCCTGGTCCCGCAGATTGCAGAGCAGCCGCCGGAAGGCGACGCGGCCGGCGGGATCGAGGCCCGCTGCCGGTTCGTCAAGCAGGATGACCTGCGGCCCCGGCAGGAGCGTCCGCGCCACGGCCAGTCGTTGCCGCATCCCCCGCGAGAGCGATTTGATCTTGTCCCGGCGGCGGTCGCCCAGCCACAGCCGATCCAGCCAGAACCCAACCCGCTCGTTGATCTCGCCGCGATCGAGCCCGTATGCCAGACCGATGAATGTCAGGAACTCCTCGACGGTGAGCTTGTCGTACAGTGGTGGGGTGTCGGAGGCGAAGCCGATGTTCGGCATGGCCGCCGGCGCATCCGCCACGACATCGTGACCGAGCACGCGGGCGCACCCGGCCGTAAGCGGCTGCAGGCCGGCCAGCGCGCGGAGGGAGGTCGTCTTCCCGGCCCCGTTCGGGCCGACCAGGCCGAGCAGATCGCCGCCGCGCAACTCGAGCGTCAGATCGCGGACCGCGACCAGATCGCCGAACTGTACCCGCACATGCTCTGCTTGCAGTAAGGCTTCGCCCATCGAGTCTTTCCGCCGCCTCACCGAGACCCGCACGACCTCTCGTTCGGCACCACCGCCGTGCCACGGCGGCCGGAGGCCGCCATGGTTTCTTATCAAGTGTGTCTTGCGGACGAGGGAATGTCCAGCCGAGTAGACGCAAACGGCAACGAGGGGTAGTATACGACGAACGGAACATCGTGACGCCGAAAAGCCGACGAACCGGAGGCGTCTCCATGTGGCGTGCGGGCATCGGGCGGTTGTTTTCCCGCCCGCGGGGAAGCAGGTCGCATGCTCGCCCACGACGATGAGTATGAGTCGTCGGCCGACGCGGTGCCGGTGCGAGCGATACGAGGAGCTTGCTTGTGGCCAGAACCTGGAACGCGGCGGTAATCGGTTGCGGGTCGATTGCTCAACACATGCATATCCCGGGTTACGCCGGGTGTCCGGGCGTTCGGCTCGTGGCGGCGTGCGACCCGGAACCCGCGCGGCGCAAGGAAGTCGAGAGACTCTGCCCCGGCCTCCGCACCTATGACGACTACCGTAAGCTTCTCAGCGCGGAGCGGGTCGATGTGGTCTCGGTGGCCAGCCCGAACTGCTTCCATGCTGAACACGCGTGCGCTGCTCTGCGGGCAGGGGCCCATGTGCTCCTGGAGAAGCCTGCGGCGGTGAACATGAAGGAGATCGACCGCATCCGGCAGGCCGTGCGGACATCGGGCCGCAAACTGATTGTCGGCTTCTCACATCGGTTCAAACGCGGCAACCGGAAGATCCAGCGACTGTTGAAAGAGGGCATAATCGGTGAGCCGTACATGATCCGCGTGCGCCTTGCCCATGCCGGTCCGCTGCCGGGCTGGGCCAAGAGCGACTGGTTCTACAACCCGCGTCTGGCTGGCGGCGGCGCGATGCTCGACATGGCGATCCATGCGATCGATCAGGCCCTCTGGCACCTCGGCCCGGTGCGGAGCGTGCAGGCGGCGGTCAAGACGTTGCGCAAGAAGATCCGATTGGACGACACCGCCGTATTGTTGCTGGAGTTTGCCAGGACGCGCGCACTGGGCTACGTGGAAGCCGGCTGGACGAGCCCGGCCGGCTTCAACGGTATCGAGATCATGGGCGATGCCGGCTGCATCATCGAGGATTACGCGGGCGCGGGCACGCTGACGGTGACGACCGGCAAGGTCACGCCCGATCTGCGGGTCAAGACCCGCCTCGTGACCCGCGTCGTTGACCGAAACGCCAACGCGGGCGGCTGGAGCGTCGAGATCGGCGAAGTCGTCAGGGCCTTCCGGCGAAACACCGACCTTGGCTGCGGCATCGAGGCAGGCGGTGCGGCACTCGCGGTGGCTTTGGCCGGCTACGAGTCGTGGCGGACGGGCAGGCGGGCGCCGCCGGCCGCCCTGAAATGACGAATGTGGACCGGCGAAACGCGCACCGGCTGCGAGCCTTGGCCGTTCCGCCGCCTGGTCCTTGGCGGTTCCGGAGGGCGGACGATGCGACACGTCTTTGCCATGTCCGTTTCGTGGTTGTGGGTCGCTTCGGTCTTCGGCGCGAGCAACGTGAATCCCTCGCACCCGTATGCGTGGGGCGAGAACGTCGGCTGGCTGAACTGGCACGACGCCAACGGCGGCCTGGACGGGGCCTGTGCCCATTCGATGTTTCTCTCGGGTTTCGTGTGGGCGGAGAATATCGGCTACATCAACCTGGGCGACGGCACGCCGGCCAACGGGAGCCGTTACGCCAACGCCGAGGGCTCCGATTGCGGCGTGAACATCGATACAAACGGGGATCTCTTCGGCCTGGCGTGGAGCGAGAACGTCGGGTGGATCAATTTCGATACGCGCAGCTCGCTGCGTCCGTATTCACAGCAGGCGCGGCTCGACGGCACCAGCGGGCGGCTTCGGGGGTATGCCTGGGGGGAGAACATCGGCTGGATCAATCTTGACGACAGTGCAACGTACGTGGCGTTCGACGCGTCACACCGCGGGGACTTCGATGCCGACGGTGATGTGGATCTTGCCGACTTCGGCGTGTTTCAGTCATGTTTTAACGGCCCGAATCGGGCCGCGAAGCGGACCGGATGCGACGCCGCCGACTTGGACGGGGACCGCGACGTCGATCTCGGCGACTTCGGTATGTTTCAATCGTGTTTCAACGGCCCCAACCGGCCGGCCAAGTGCTGACGGAACGGTAGCACGGGGACGAAGGGATGGGGGCGACGGGAAAACCCGCGGGGCGGGCTTGCCTTACGCGACCTCCCTGCGGCTTATTCCCACTCGATCGTCGCCGGGGGTTTGCTCGAGATGTCGTAGACGACGCGGTTGATACCGTTCACTTCGTTGATGATTCGCGAGGAGATCCGCGCGAGAACCTCAGAGTCGATCCGCACCCAGTCGGCGGTCATATAGTCCCGGCTTTCGATCAGTCGCACCGCGGCGACGTGCTGGCCCGCGTAGCTTCGGCCGTCGCCCCTCCCGCCGACGGAACCTATCGGCTGCAGCACGCCGCGGGCCTGGGCGATCTTCCGGTACCAGCCGGCCGCCCGGATTTCGTCCAGCAGGATTTCGTCCGCCTCGCGCAGGATCGTCAGCCGCTCCGGCGTGATCTCTCCCACGATGCGGATAGCCAGCCCCGGCCCCGGAAACGGGTGGCGCCAGACGATTTCCTCGGGCAGGCCCAGGTGTTCACCTACCTGTCGCACCTCGTCCTTGAACAGATCACGCAGCGGCTCGATCAGCTCGAAACCCAGTTCTGCCGGCAGTCCGCCGACGTTATGGTGCAGCTTGATGTTCGCCGCCGTACCCGCCGCGCCGTGACCGGACTCGATCACGTCGGGATACAGCGTCCCCTGGGCGAGAAAGTGCGCGTTGCGTATGGTCTTCGCTTCCGCCTGGAAAACCTCGATGAACTCGCGGCCGATGATCCGCCGCTTCTCCTGCGGGTCGGTCACGCCGGCCAGTGCGGAGAGGAAGCGCTCCCCCGCCTGCACGACGTGCAGATCCATCCGGAAATGGTCGCGGAACGTGGCCGCCACGAATTCCGCCTCGTTCTTTCGCAGCAGGCCGTTGTCCACGAAGATACAGACCAGCCGCTCGCCGATGGCCTTGTGCAGCAGGGCGGCCGTCACGCTGCTGTCCACTCCGCCGGAAAGGCCGCAGATCACGCGCTGATCCACGCGGACCCGACGACGCACCGCCTCAATGGTCTCGTCAATGAAGTTGCCGACCTGCCACTGTCCGCGGCATCGGCAGATTTCATACAGGAAGTTCCGGATCATCTGTCCGCCGTACGGCGTGTGCGTCACCTCCGGGTGGAATTGCACGCCATAGAACGGCCGGGTTCGATGCTTGACCGCCGCGAAGCCGCAGCTCGGCGTCAGGGCGAGCGTCTCAAAGTCCGCCGGCAACTCGTTGACCACGTCCCCGTGGCTCATCCACACCGACGTTTCCGCGGGCACATGCGCCAGGAGGAGGTCGGCCTCGCGGACGTAGAGTCGTGTTCGGCCGTACTCCCGCGCCGCAGCGGGGTGTACGCGACCGCCGAGAAGTTCGCAACCGATCTGCATGCCGTAGCAGATCCCGAGGACCGGCAACCCCATTTCGAAGATGGCGGGGTCGCACCGAGGCGCGTCTTTCTCGTACACGCTCGACGGGCCGCCGGAGAAGATCAGCCCCACGGCCCCGAGTTCCCGCAGCTCCGACGGCGAGATGTCCGGGCGGCACAGCACGCTGAAAACGTGGTTTTCGCGGACCCTCCGTGCGATCAACTGGCAATACTGGCTGCCGAAATCGAGGATAGCAATCGTTTCCTGCATGTCCACATCCTACTCGCTGGAGCGTGACAATCCAGTGCCCGCGCCGATGCCACGGGGATGTTGCGGTTTCGCAGCGTCGTTGGTCGGGCGAGCCAACTTGCCCCGTCTGTTCCTGGTTTCTGAGCGTCGGCCCGGATTCCCGGCGGTTGCTCACAAACATCATTCTGAGCGGAGAGGATCATTGCATGAGCGAGAACGAGGGTCCCAACGGGCCGCGAGGCGGCCGGCCCGCTCCTGGACTTTGCGGTGGAGCTCGTAGGCGGTTGCGGCAAGATCCTCGCCCTCGCATCGCTCCGGTCAGATCGACAATTCCGGCCCCTGCCGAAGCCTCCCGGGGAGCCCCGTTCCCGGGGCGACCGGCTTGTTGCGTTGACATGGCCGTCGGGCGGCTGTAAGCTTCCGTGTCGGTATACGGTGGAAGGGGCTTGCGGGGCAGTGCGCGGGCAGACCCCGGCCTCTGGAAAAGGGCACATGGCCGTGCGGTTCGGGCCGCACGGCGCGTTGCGATAGTCACCCGCCGGGGAACGTCGTTCGTTTGGGTTGTCCGGAGCGGGCGAGAAGGACTCCGGCTGTGAGGGCATGCCATGCGGTGGTTCATCCTGCTGGTCTTGGGGGCGTCAGGTCTGGCGGCGTCGTTCGGCTGTTCCCATGTAACGTATACGGAGGGGGACGTTGCTCATCACCAGCGGCATGCCGCGGAAATGGACGCCAAGGAGTTTCAGGAGGACGTGGATACGTTCCTGTTAATGGACCGTCCGTCGCATCTGACTCGCTGGCATGTGGAGAGGTGACGCTTCGCCCGCCATGTAGACGACAGCCGGAAGGCCGCCGCCGGGACGGGCGCAGGCGCCGGCCGGCAAATGTACACGTTCAGGAGGTTCTGCAATGGCTGACACGTGCAACGTGGCCCTGCTCGGCCAGGGCTTCATGGGACGGACTCATAGCAACGCCTATCTGAAGGTCGCGAAGTTTTTCCACGACCTGCCGCTCAAGCCGGTCATGCACACCACGTTCGGGATGCCGGCGGAGAAGCCGGAGGTTTTTGCCCAGCGCTGGGGTTGGCAGAACTTCTCCGACGACTGGAAGAAGGTAGTGGCCGACCCGGCGATCCAGCTCGTCGATATCGTCAGCCCGAACAACATGCACGCCCCGATGGCGATCGAGGCGCTCAAGGCCGGCAAACACGTTGCCTGCGAGAAGCCGCTTGCCAGCACACTGGCGGAGGCGCGCCAGATGGTCGAGCTGGCGAAGAAGACGAAGGCCAAGACGTTCGTGTGGTACAACTATCGGCGGTGCCCGGCCGTCGGCCTGGCGCATCGGCTGGTGAAGGCCGGCAAGCTCGGGCGCATCTACCATGTCCGCTGCGTCTATCTCCAGGACTGGGGCGGCCCGGATACGCCCCTGCTGTGGCGTTTTCAGAAGGAGCTTGCGGGCAGCGGCGCGCACGGCGACCTGAACGCCCACATCATCGACATGGCGCGGTTCGTGACCGGCGACGAGATCACCGAGATCGCCGGCGCGATTGCGGAGACGTTCATCAAGGAGCGGACGATTCCGTCGGTGGGCTCCGCCGGCGGCATCGCAGCCGGTGCCAAGGGCAGCGCGAAGAAGGGCAAGTCCACCGTGGATGATGCCGTCCTGTTTCTGGCCCGGTTCAAGAAGGGCGCCGTCGCGAGTTTCGAGGCGACCCGCCTCGCTACCGGCTGCAAGAACTGGAACAGTTTCGAGATTCACGGCGAGAAGGGGGCCTTGCGGTTCAACTTCGAGGACATGAACCGCCTGCACTACTACGATGCCACGGCGGACGCGAGCGTCCAGGGGTGGACGGACATCATGTGCACGGACAATTCGCACCCCTACGTCCGGTACTGGTGGCCTGCCGCGCACATCCTCGGTTACGAGCACGGTTTCGTGAATCAAGCGGCCGACATGATGAAGGTCATAGCCGGACAGGAGCCCGAGGTTCCGGTCGTCACGTTTGCCGACGCGTACGAGACGCAGCGGGTGCTTGAGGCCGCGCTGCTCTCCGCCGAAAAGAAATCGCCGGTCAAGATGGCCGACGTGAAGTAGGACCAGTGCCGGACGACGAGTGCGGAGTGCCCGGCGGATGAGAATTGTTCCCTTCGCCGGGCGGCGGGGCATTCGTGCACGGCGCGCTATTGTGGCGAGGTGCGTATGTCTCGGTCAGCAGTCTGCTTCGCTGTATCCGCAGGTATTCTTGTGGCGGGCGGTGCGGGTTGGTTCATGGCGGATGTCCGTGTGCCCGACGTGCAG
>CAZMVY010000182.1:0-10437 GCA_964569765.1 uncultured Planctomycetales bacterium | reverse complement strand
AAATGGCCAAACTCCAGGCGCGGTCTCGGAGAGACCGCACTCCACACATGACCTGGACGGGCCTCGAATCCGTGACCCGCGGCTTGAAGGGCCGCCATGCTCACCGATTACACCACCGGGCCGACATCGGAGCGCGCGGACTCGAACCCCAAAGCCACGGATCAAAAGTCCGTTGCTCTGCCGATTGTGCTACGCTCCGCAACGCGCGCTGACTCCGACGAGGGGCGCTTCGCGCGCGGACACTCCGGTCGCCCCGAAGCGCCGGCTGCATGCCCGGTTTCACGGGCGCCTCGCGCGCAGAAACTCCAGGCAGGCCCCAACAGAGCCGTCAACTGCGCGTCGAACCGTACGCCAACAAGAAGCCGGGCAACCCGTTCGCGGATCGCCCGGCTCACAAACGCTACGTCGGCTTTCTACCTATACACGCAGCGTCCGCGACAGACGATCCCTCGTGGGGCTCGTTTTCTCTTCTTGGCGTGAATGACTGCGCGACACCATCATGACAGTAATACACACCGCAGGCCGTTGAATGTCTAAGGAATTCCTGCGTCTGCCAAGAACAGCGTACACGTGGTCCCACCTACCTGATCCGCACGGTCACGATCTGTTTCGGGCCGAGGTGCACCCTGACGCGGTTGCCGGCGGGCTTGAGCTGTTCCCTGCTCTTGCCTTCCAGGTCGATGCGCTCCGCCGACTGAATCTCGTGGGACAACTCGATCGCGTCCTCGATGGCCTGTCCGGTGGGATTGAACATGCGGACGATCAGGCCCTCGGCATCTCCCTGACAATGCACGGCCGTCACGACCGCCCGGCCCGGAGACAGGCGCAGAAACGAGTGCGACGGCGGGAGCGTCGGCACGGCGGTACCGACGTCCCGCGGCTCCACCTGGACGGCTCGCGGCGGCGCGGCAAGTTGCTGGCCGAGGCGGCAGAGCCGGGTACGCGGCACGCCGCCGTTCGACGGGTCGAATGGCACGATCCAGTACGCAAACTCGTGCGTGCCCTGAATCTGGCCGCCTTCCTCGCCGCTGGTGAAGACCGTCTTGCGGAACGAGCGAAGCAGCGTCAGTGCGATCGGGCGATCCGGCAGGTCGCGTACGGCCGACTCCGGCAGGCCGGTGCTGATGACCGCGAGCCCGCGGCCGCCCGGGCCGGAGTCGCAAACGGCCGTCCAGGTGTATTGCGGCTTCGTCTCGACCTCGAGTTCCTTGAAGCGAGCATTGTCGGCGCGCAGCGCAATCGGCCGCTCCAGTACGTCGAACGCCCCATCGGCGAAGTACGTCCGGGCCTTCGTGCCCGTCGGCAGCAGCACGCGAAGGCGGTGGTCGCGGACCGTGTTCTCCACGACGGTCCGCACCTCAATGCGGTCGGCGCCCTTGCGGAGCGTGACATAGCTGGTGATCCGCAGCGGCCGGGTCTGCTCACTTCGCGTCATGTCATCGAATCGGAAGTGCGCCGGCACGTTCATCGTCACGACCACCTTGAGCGTCGCCCGAAGGATGCCGTCGGTCACGAGGGCAACGTCCGCCGCGGCGGCCGCCGAAGTGAAGACCTGGTCGTTCACGGCCACGCCGTGGAACCAGCCGTCGCCGATGTCCGCGCGTTCCTCGAACGTCAGCAGGTTCTCATAGACGTGCTTCGTCCGCTTGTCGGTCAGGCGGAGCGTTCCGTTCGGCCGGACACTGACGCAGAGGTTCTCGTTCTCGATCGTGTGGTCGTCCACGAGCATCGAACCCAGGTAGCGGGTCGGGCCCGGAACGGGCCGGCAGAGAAGCGTGGTGTACCCATACGGCCCGATGCGCAGCGGCACGGCCACGTCTACCTCGTGCCGCTTGTCGGCCACGGGGAACTTGCGAAGGACCCGCCGGAAGCCCATCCGGTCTCGCCGCTGCGCCACGTACTGATAGGGCAGCTCGTTACCGTCGGCATCGCAGAGCCGGAAGGCGATCTTCTTCTCGAAGCCGAAAAACTCCTGAAACTCCGTGTCGATGTCGGCCGGGAAGCGGAGCGTCAGATCGACGGGCCCGTCCACGGCGTCGGCCGTCGCGTTGAAGACCACGAGCGCAAAATCCTTCGCGCCGAGCTCCGGGCGTTTCACGTTCAGGGCGATGTGGCGCAGTGAGTCCCCGGCGAGGTGTTCGGCGATCTGCCGGGCCTGGTCGAAGCGGTATTCCATGTCCTTATGGACCTGGTCGATCGAGCAACCGCAGGCGGAGTCGTGCGGATGATTCGTAATGAGGTAACGCCAGGCCGTGCGCAGGTACTGCCGCGGATACGGCCGGCCCAGAGCGGCGGCGAACGCGGCGAACGGCTCGGCCCAGAGGCACAGCTCGTTTTCGCAGCGGGCGTTGGCCTGCTTGAGGGGAATGCGGCTCGAGAGAACGCCCGGGATGACCCACGCGTCGTCGCCCATCTCGCCGGGCTCGCGGAGTTCGCCCTTGCAGACCCGGGTGATCCGGTCGCGCTGTTCGCGGAGGTCTTCCACGAAGCCGTCCAGATGCGAATGAACAATCTCGATATCCGTGAGCTTCGCGTTCATCCGCGCAAGCAGATCACTCGTCAGCGGCTCGATCTCCATGTGGTCGCCGCCGTCAAAAAGGAGGAAGGAGGGCGTCGGGCAGCGGTTCTTCTCGAACTCGATCAGCTCGGCGAGGGCCGTTTCTGCGTCATCCATGGTAAAGGGTTCCTCGGGACGCATGCCCTTGCGGACGCCGAAGGCGTACGCGCAGTAGCCCCCCTTCGGGCTGAACCGGTAGGCGATGACCTCGGAGCCGTCGGCTGCCTGCCATCGGCAAACGGCGCCCTGAGGCACCTCATTGATGCCCCGCCAGATGAACGCGTTGTCGATGGAGAAGCCGCGGAGGATCTGCGGGAGCTGCGAGTTGTGCCCGAAAAGGTCGCACACGAAGCCGACGCGGGAGGGTGGACCGAACTGCGCCGCCGTCTCCAGCCCGAGCTGGAGGTTCCGGACGAGAGCCTCACCGCTGGCGAGAAACTCGTCGGGCAGGACGAACCACGGGCCGATCCGCAGACGTCCGGCCTGTGCAAGACGGACAACCTGCTCACGGCGCTCCGGGCGGATTCCCAGGTAGTCTTCGATGAGAATCGCCTGCCCGTCCGAGTGCCAATAGGCAAACCGATCGTCCGCGTCCATGCGGTCGAGTACCTCGTCGAGCAGGTTCACGAGCCGGAAGCGATAATCCTGAAAGGACTCGTACCACTCGCGGTCCCAGTGGGTGCTTACGACATAGTGCGCCGTTCGCTTAACAGGTGCTGACATCACGACCTCCAACGGAATCCGCACGGCGAGGGCCGCCAACGTGCGGATGGTCGCCGGCAAATCCCCGGGCGAAACGTTCATTTGTGGGTGGAAGGAGAAACCTGTCAAGGCGCACAGCCACCGGAGTACCGGCGAGCCCGGCCAGAAACGGCAATCGGGATGCCGCCCGGCAACGTCAGCCGTGCCGACGACGCAGGAACGATCCACCCGCAGCCAGCAGAACGCCCGTCATCGGATCGGGAACGACATCGAGCCGCACGTCGTCAAATGCAACATCATAACCCGCTGAGGCGAGCCCTGAGCCCAGGGTCACGCCGTCCATGGGATACAAGGCGTTCGGGTTAGCCCAGGGCACCTCCGCATCCAGCGCACCATCCACATAGATCCGCGCCGAGGTGCCGCTCAGGACCATCTTCATGTTGTGCCAGCCGACGGTACGTCGGGGAGCCGTGGCGTACCATGCGTTGAGCCCGCCGTAGTACAGGTGGTACGCATAATGCCCGCGACCGCCTGCGCCCCCGCCATACTGCGTGCCGGCGCTCTCATAGATGCCCATGCCCAGCAGACCCTGCAAATGATAGCCTCGGGTAAACCACGTCAGCGGCATGCCGTCCTCCTCGTAGGCACGAACCTCACAGTAACTCTGCGCAAGGTCCGGCGCAGCGGGCAGGATTGCGTCCTGGTCGTACAGCCACAATTCGAACTCCAGCGGATTTGCGTCCGTTCCTCGATAAGCCACGAAGCTATCGAGATTCCGGAAGTTTCGACGATCGCCGGCCGACGCGACCCCGCTGATCGACTGAATGCCGCTGTGGCCGAACCCCTGTACCGGGTCCGTCGAGGTTCCGTTCGGCAACCACGAGGGCCAGGATGCCTGAAACGCGGCCTGGTCCGCGTAGCTCTCGAAATCGTCGAACAGGGTTGCCGACGCATGTCGGGGAAAGGCCAGTGCGAGAGCCGCCGCAAGCACAAACGCGATACTGGAAGACATGAGCGTTCCTCCGCCGGGTAGTCCCCTCAAGTGAAGGCACGGCGGCGTGCCAAGAGCCCGCCGAGGCTTACGATAGCCGCGCATGGTCGAGAGATGCGCTTTCCCTCCCCGCGAGGAACAACGTCGTGGAGCGCCCGCCAAGTCCCGTCTTGCGAGACCCGGCACGCTTCGCATCTGCCCCATTTTTGATCAGAGTGTATCGTAATACAAGAAGTGCCCCGGCATAACGGTCGGCTGCTCGGCCCGGCCCGGACGGCGGACTTTCGGACGCCGCCGGTGGCGCGGCCGAAACTGGGCTGCACATGCGGATAACTGCCTCTTAATACAGGCGTTACGCCGAAGGCAACCCGTCCGAATAGTACGGGGTGCGAACCTGCATAACGGAAACAAGCAGGGTACGTAAGTTGACGTCTCGACGCATGGATACGATAATGAAGTGGGAGGAGGTCGCAGCGAGGTCTGGGGTTGCGGATAGGGTCTGTGGCCCCGACCAGCCTCACCCTATGGCAGTGGTTACCCGTTGTCCGCTGCCATCTGATCGGGGTTCGAACGGGAAGCTGCTGACACCCCTAGCCAGACCGGGCTCATGGCCAACCCGGTGGCGGCAGCGGGCGCCCAAGCTGGCGCTGTGGAGTAGAAGCCGTGGCCAAGTATCGCGTGACAGCGATCGCCGAGTTGGCCCATCAGTTGACGCTCTCTCCTTCGCGCCTGCGGTTGCGCCAGATTGAGGGGGCGGAGTATCTTCTCGATCTGATCGACCCCGACAAGGGCTACCCCTACGAGTTCGTCTGCTATCACATCACGGGCTACCGATCGAGACGTTCGAACGGGCCGGCACGGGGGACGCTCAACGGCAAGCACCTGGTCGCGGACCTGGTCCAGCTCGTGGAGGACCTCAGCGCGCAGCCGGTGCTTGATGCGGCGGCGCTGCCGGAGCCGGTCTGGTCCACCGAGCAGTTGGCCCGGCGCCTGCACGTGTCCACCAAGACGGTGTGCCGCTGGCGGCGGCGCGGTCTGGCCGGACGCAAGATCCGCTTTCCGGATGGAAACGTGCGGATCGCCTTTGCGGAGCGGTGCGTGCGGCGTTTCGTGCGCCGGAACCTTGCCATGGTGCAGCGCGGCGCCGCGTTCAAGCAGCTTAGCGCGGCAGAGAAGCGCCGCATCATCGAGCGTGCGCGAGAGATCCTCGGCGAGCGGCGGATCCGTCTGCACGAGCTTTCGCAACAGATCGCCGCGGAGATTCACCGCGCGGTCGAGACGGTCCGGTATACGCTGCGCCGCTTTGACCACGAACATCCCGACGAGGCGCTCTTCGGCCGGAATGAACAGCCGATCGTCCGACCCGAACACCAGGCTCTGTACGACGCTTATCGGGCGGGCCTGCCGATCCGGCAACTCGCGGAGCGGTTCGGGCGGACGGTCAGCGAGGCAGAGCAGATCATCCGCGAGATCCGCGCACGGCAGTTGCTGGCGCGGCCGATCCAGTACATCTACAACCATGAGTTCGACGCGCCCAACGCGGACGAGTTGATCCTGGGCGATTCCGACGAAAGGGAGACCGATGGCGCCGCCGCCACGGTTCCGGCGTCCGCCGCCGGCGTGCCGCACGATCTGCCGCCGTATCTGAAGGACCTGTATCGCGAGCCCCTGCTGACGCCAAAGCAGGAGCGGGCGCTCTTCCGCCGGTACAATTATCTGAAGTTCAAGGCAGCGAAGCTCCGCGAGCGGATCGACCCGCTGCGCGTTACGGAGAAGCAACTCCGGATCGCGGAGGAAGCCGTCGCCGCGGCCGAGGCCGTGAAGAACCGGATCACGCGGGCGAACCTCCGACTGGTCGTCAGCATCGCGCGTCGACACGTCGGCCCGTCGCGTCACGGATCGGAGTTCCTGGAAATCGTCAGCGATGGGAATCTGTCGCTGATGCGCGCCGTGGAGAAGTTTGACTACTCGCGGGGATACAAGTTCAGCACGTACGCCTCGTGGGCGATCATGCGGAACTACGCCCGCACGATCCCGGAGTCGCTCTATCACGCGGCGCGGCAGGTCACGGGCAACGAGGAACTCCTCGAGACCGTGGCCGACACGCGCGAGCCCGAATGCGACGGCGTCGAGGTGGAAGGCATCCGCAAGACGCTCGAGCGGTGCCTCGCCCAACTGACGGACCGGGAGCGGGCCATCGTGGTCCGGCACTTCGGGCTCAAGGGCGAGGGGCAGGGCGAGACGCTCGATCAGATCGGCAAGGGGTTCGGCGTCACGAAGGAACGAGTCCGCCAGATCGAGCGGAACGCGATCAAGAGGCTCCGCGAGATCCTGCTGGAAGAGCGGTCCAGCCTGGCCGTCAACACGAGTTGACCCACACACCACAGAGCCGTTGTGTACGCTCTCAGGCGCCCGAGGACCGACGGCGCCGGTGCTTGAGTAACCACGCGTACAGACTGCGGGTGCCGTAGGCGCGATCCCAACAGTTGTGGGCCACGCCCCGGTACTCGGTGTACCTCGGCTGCAGGCCGAGGGCTTGGAGCGCTGCGATCATCCGACGGGACTCCGCAACCGGGATGACGGGGTCGGCGTCGCCGTGGAAGCACCACACGGGGGTGTGCTCGAGCTTCGCGGCCCGCCTCGGCAGGCTCCGCCCGCAGATCGGGGCGATCGCCGCGAAGCGGACCGGGTGGCGGGTCGCGAGGCGCCACGTACCCGCCCCTCCCATCGAGAGCCCGGTAAGGTAGATCCGATCCGGATCGATTCGATACTCGCGGCACGTCCTTTCGAGAATCGCCATCGCGAGGTCGTCGTCGACGCGGTCGAACTCGATGCACTGCGGGAACATTACGATGAACGGAAACGGCCGGCTGTACTCGACGATCGCCGGGCCGATGCCGATCGAGCACTGCCTGCGGCCGTCCGTGCCCCGCTCCCCGATGCCGTGCAGGTAGAGGATCGCCGGCCAGGCGCGAGTCGGCTTGTAGTTCGGCGGGACGTAGACGACGTACTTCCGGCGTTTGCCGTTGGAGTCCCGGATCACCTTGCCGACGAAGCCCGGTTGCGGAAGCGCGATCCGCTTGAGCGGCGGCGGGGCAGCGCGTTTCTCCGGTCGTCGTCTCATAAGGGTTGAGCCGTTTACGTTCTCTGGTAGATTGCCGCGTATGAAAGCATCCTATCCGATTCCGGTCGTGCTTGTCACCGCCCTCCTGGCCCCCTTCGCACCGGCGGAAGACCTTCGCTCGGGATTCGCGACGCCGATGCCCGAGTCCTCGCACGTTCCGATCTGGTGGGGGAGCGGCGACCGCATCGAGCGCGACCGGCTCAAGTATGAGTTGGAGCGGATTGCCGCCGGCGGGATTCACAACGCGATCGTGTTAAACCTCGCACCGTCCGGACCGCTCTACGGCAGCGCGGCCGACGATCCGCCGTTCCTCTCGGACGAGTGGTGGGACCTGTTCGGCTACGCACTCCAGGAGGGCAAGCGCGTCGGCGTGCGTCTGTGGTTCTACGATCAGCTCGGATTCTCGGGCTCCGGCCTGCAAGCGCGGGTGGTGCGCGATCACCCCGACTTCCGCGGCATCTCGCTTCAGCGCGAGGTCCGCGACGTGACAGGCCCGGCCGAGACCGAAATCCGCGTGCCGCCCGAGGGGACGGCGCTCGCGGCATTCGTCGCGTCCAGCGCGGAGTCGGCGGAAAGCGGCGCGGCCGCCTGGATCTGGGACCGCGCCGCCATAGACGCCGCCGGGAAGCGATACTTCCGCCGGGCATTCGAGCTGACGGCGCCGCCGGCCCGCGCCCTGCTCCGCGTCACGGCGGATAACGGTTACGTCGCCTACGTCAACGGTGTCAAGGTCGGCGAGGACGCAGCCACGATGGCGGCGGAAGGTTGGCGCGGCGTGGAGCGATACGACGTCGCCCGTCACCTGCGGGCCGGCCGGAACGTCATCGCTGTCATGGGCGAGAACCTTGCCGGGCCGGCCGGGGTGTTGCTGGAGCTGGGGATCAGCGACCGCCCGACGAAGAGCCAGCGTCGCGTAGGCGCAACGCCGAAAGAGCGACGAATCGTCAGCAATGGCGAGTTCCGCGTGAGCGCGGACGAAGCGAAGGACTGGACCACGCCGGAGTTCGACGATTCGAAGTGGGCGAGCGCCCACGTGATCGGCGCGCCGCCGATCGCACCGTGGGGACCGATCGCCGGCATCGGAGCAGAGGCCGGCGCGCGCGCGTCGCTCGGCGTACGCATCGAGGGCGTTCGGAACGTCACCGACAAGATCGCGAACGGCGTGTTGCGCGTCTCCGTGCCCGC
Source organism: uncultured Planctomycetales bacterium (assembly GCA_964569765.1). Lineage (GTDB taxonomy): Bacteria > Planctomycetota > Phycisphaerae > UBA1845 > PWPN01 > CAZMVY01. The sequence continues at coordinate 1,878 of CAZMVY010000182.1, read as the reverse complement.
CGGGCCGCACCGCGTGCAGATCTTCTACACGATGCCGGGCGGGTTCGACTACCACAACCCGGCAGCCGGGGCCGCGTTGATCGACGTCGTCCACGGCGAGATGGAGCGGCGGTTCGGCGACGAGCTGGGCAAGAGTATCGCCGGCTCATTCCAGGACGAGTTCCCACCGATGCCGCGGTTCTCGCGGCGCATGATCGACGAGTTCCGCAAACGCTGCGGCTACGATCTGATCGAGAAGCTCCCGGCGCTCTACGACGATGTCGTGGATCGCTTCGGCGACGTCAAGGGCCCGACGGTCGCACAGATCCGCTGCGACGCGAACCGCCTCGCCGCCGAACTGTGCGAAGAGGCATTCTTCCTGCCGCTGCACAAGTGGCACGAGAAGCACCACCTGCTCTGCGGTTACGACCAGACCGTCCGCAACGCCGACCCGATCGCCGGCGAGAGCTACTACGTCGACTACTTCAAGACGATGCGCCACTATTCCGCCCCCGGGAACGACCAGGGCGGTGACGCGAAGCCGCACGAGTCGATCGCCGATCTCTATGAGCGGCCGCGGGTATGGATCGAAGGATTCCACTCGAGCGGATGGGGCCAGACGCCGGAGGAGATCATCACGCTGCTGCATCCGTGGCTGGCCGCCGGCAGCACGCTCTACGACCCGCACGCGATCTACTATTCGACGCACGGCTCGTTCTATGAATGGGCCCCGCCCGACACCGGCTGGCGGCAGCCGTACTTCGTTCACTACAACGTCCTCGCCGATTACGTCTCGCGGCTCTGCTACATCCTCACGCGCGGACGGCACGTCGCCGATGTGGCCGTCGTCCATCCGGCCAACACCGTGCACGCCTACAGCGGGTTCGGGCCGGCGCTGCCAGCGGCGCAACGGGCGAGCGAGGTCTATTGGGCCGTCCAGAACTCGCTCCGCGGGGAGCAGCTCGACTACATCATCATCGACGAAGACTCGATCCGACGCGCGAAGATTGAGAAGGGCGTTCTGGCCGTCGGAAGGGCGCGCCTGCGGATGCTGATCCTCCCCGCGACGCGGGTCGTGGGCGAGGCCACGCTGGCAAGACTCGCTGCCTTCATCGAGGCTGACGGGCACGTGCTCATCGTCGGCGAGCCGCCCGAACAGGCAGCGGACCGCGTCATGGCGTTGCCGACGTTCGACGAGAACCTCAAGCAGCTCCGCAGGCGGGCAACCGCTCTCGCCGATCCCGCTCAGACGGCCACCACCGTTATCAACAGGCTCGGGCGCGACCTCGCGCAGCGGCTGCCGTTCATCCATCGGAAGGCAGGGGATCGCGACTTCTATCTTGTCCTGTCCGACGACGGCACGGGGACCTGCTTCAACGCGGAGTATGACATCAACAAGCGCCGCTTGTGGGAAAACCCTGCCGCGAAGGGCGGCGCTATGTCGCTGAAGTTCGCCGCAGACGGGATCCCGGAGCGATGGGATGCGCTCAGTGGCAAGGTGCTGCCCATTCTCAACTACCGGCGCGATGCCGGGCACACCTGGGTAAAGGTGCCGCTGGCGGACACGCCGGCCCCGCTCATCGCCATCCGACCGCCTGAACCGGGCGAACCGATCGCCATCGACAGCGATCTTGAAGTCGTCGAGTGGACGCGTAACACGGAAGCCGGCCATAAGGTCGTGCTGCGCGGATGGCCGCGCCTGGATCTGACGGCCAAGCCGCCGGTCTCGGATCACCAGGCCCGCGTCGAGTTTGCCGACGGCACATACGAGGGATCGCAGCCCGCGACACCGCCGGTGCACATCGACATATCGAGCCCCCTGCCGTGCCGCCTCGAGCCGACCTGCGACAACCACTACGGCGATTTCGCCTGGCCGCCGTCCGACGGGCCGATCCCGGT